>JAFGRK010000015.1 GCA_016935175.1 Candidatus Woesearchaeota archaeon
CTTGGCGCTTCCTATGGCTGCCTCAATCCTTTTCCTTCTTTCATCGCCTTCAATGAAAACTGCCAGGTCTATGTCTGAGGACTTGTTGCTCTCACCAGACGCATGGGAGCCAAAAACAACCAGGGAATAAAAGGGGGTTACAAGGTCAATCTTGCCTTTAATCATCCTGATGGCTGCCTGCAGCTCTCTTCCCAGCCTTTGATTGTTGCACAGGGCAAGGTAATCCATTGCTGCCTCGCTATCCAGGTTGAGTGCTAAAAGGCCTGTCCTGCCTATTTTCCTTTCAAGGAGCACTTCTTCTTTTTTCATCTGCTGGATAGCCATTGCCAAGGCGTTGTTTGACTTCTCTTTTGATTCTTTTTTCACTTGCTTTCGCGTAAGCTCTACAAGGGGATTCTTGGCAAAGGCTTCAAATATCTTAAGCTGTTTTTTGGTTATCATTATTAACCACTTTATTGGTTTATATAAACCATTATTTTGGTTATTTATATATTTTTCGGTAATCATGGCGCAACATCAGCCATCAAGGTTTAAATACTTGGCGTCAACATGTCCAGTGATGTAATCACTGGACTTAAAAAAAATGGCAGACAGCGCCTGCCAATTCAACAGCTTCCACCCTCTGCACTTTAGTTGCCTATGTGGAAGCCAAATAAGTTTTTTCGTCTCAAATCACTCCCTATAGCCTATTATTTCCGAAATGTCCAGTATTTCTTTCGGTTGTCGTCTATAAGTTAGCACTGGCACTGGACATATCAGCGTGAGCTATTTAAACGCTTTTTCCATTGTAATTCTGCAGGTGATAAAAAAATGGATGAAAAAAATAACAAGGAACTGGTGGTCTTCCAGGATAAAAAGATCAGAAGGATATGGCACAATGGTGAGTGGTTTTTCTCTGTGGTTGACGTGGTTGAAGCACTGACAGAAAGCGATAGGGCTAGAAAATACTGGTCAGACTTAAAAGCTAAGCTAATTGATGAAGGATTTGAGTTGTCCGAAAAAATCGGACAACTGAGATTACAGTCAAGTGATGGCAAATACTATGAGACAGACTGCGCCAACACCAAGAGCATGTTCAGGATAATCCAATCCATCCCTTCGCCCAAAGCTGAGCCTTTCAAGCTCTGGCTGGCAAAAGTAGGATATGAGCGTGTTCAAGAGATCCAGGATCCTGAGCTTGCCCAGAAGAGGATGAAAGAGCTCTACCGCGCCAAGGGCTACTCTGATGAATGGATAGAAAAGAGGGTGAGGGGGATTGCTATACGCCAGGAACTTACAGATGAATGGAAAAAGAGAAACGTTGATGAGAAAGTTGAGTTCGCAATCCTCACTGATGAGATTAGCAAGGCAACCTTTAACAAAACTGTCAAAGAATACAAGGAATTCAAGGGATTAAAAAAGCAGAGCTTAAGGGATCACATGAATGATTTGGAGCTCATCTTCACAATGCTAGGAGAAGCCTCCACTGCAAAAATAGCTAGGGCTAAGGATGCCCAAGGGTTTGAGAAAAACAAGGAAGCAGCAAAAAAAGGCGGAAGGGTTGCGGGAATAGCAAGAAAAACACTTGAAGCAGAGTCTGATGAAAAAGTAGCCAACAAAGAGAACTATCTTGATGCTCCTGAAAAAGAGAAGAGGAAGAGACTGAGATGAAAGTTATTTGGCGTCCTCAAGCTCCTTCTTCCTTTTCTCATTACTTTTTAATATATCATCCAAGAAATCAGACTTCACATCCTTCTTGAGTATCATGATGTTAGGTATTAGGCAGTGGCCGCCTATGAACCCAGGAAACATCACAGGCCTTGGGATCTTGTGCTCGATGTCCATGGTCATGGTGGCATTGAACCTGGTCACAGCTTCTGCAAAATCAGCCCCGTAAGAGTCACAGATCCTGTTCATCTCCTGGTGAAAGGCAATGTTCATAGCGTAATAGGTAGTGCAAAGCAATTTCCCAACCTCAGAATTAACAGCGCTCTTGAACATCTCAGTCTTCACCCCAATGCTCTCAAAATGCTCCTGAGCAAGCTTGCCAGCCTCAGCACTAGTAGGGCCTATGAACTTCACAAACTTATAGATGCCATCCTCAAGATTAGGGTGCCTTCCTCGCACAGGAGAATGCACAATAAGCCCTCCAGCCTTCTCAAATATCTTCTGGGTTGTTCCAGGCTTCACAGTGGAATTGATGATCGTCAGCTTAGGCTTGTACTTGGCAATATAGCCAGCCACAACATCAACAAAATTGTCAATCCCAGGTATGCACACATGCATAACATCAATCTTCTCCTTAAGCTCCAACTCTTCAACATCCTTCTTGAAAAGCTTGTACTTGCCAGACTTGTCAATAACATTATACACAGACTTGCCTATCTCACCAAAGCCCACAACCAGCACATTCTTCTTGCCCTGCGCATCCATCTTCTTATTGCCCTTCATAACATTATCACCTTGTTAGTATTAGCAGACTCAATTAGTTTCAATGCAATCTCCAAAGCCTTAAGCCCGTCCTCACCAGACACCAATGGCTTCTTGTCATTGGCAACGCAATCAGCAAAATGCTCAAGCTCAGCTTTCAACGGCTCTTTTTTATTAATAAAGAACTTGCTCATCTTGCCCTCGCTAACGCCTCTCATAAGGTCAGCGTACTCAAGGTTATTATGGATTTCCTCGTTCTCATAGAAATAAAGGTCTTGGTGCAAGTAATTTACCACAAACATGCCCTTTTCCCCAGTTACATAAAGCTTCCTAATCTTGGTAGGGGTGAGCCAGTTGATGTTAAAGTTGCATATGGCATTGTTCTTGAACTTCAAGATTCCGCTAAGAAGGTCCTCATTGGAGGTGTGGATCTTCTGCTCTGTCTCAGCAAAAAGCCTAGCAACCTCGCTTCCAGTAAGGTACCTCATGATGTCAATGTCATGGGTTGCAAGGTCAATCACCACGCCAACATCCCTAATGCGGGAAGGAAAAGGCCCCACCCTGTTAGCATCGATCTTAAACACCCTTCCAACCTCATTGTTATCAAGCCTTTTCTTTAGCTCAATGATTGCAGGGTTGAACCTCTCAACATGCCCGACAGTCAATTTTACCTTGCTAGCCCTGGCAGCCCTTATTATCTGCTCAGCCTCCTTGAGCGTAGGAGCAATAGGCTTCTCTATAAGGCAATTGATCTTTTTTGCAATGCAATCCAAAGCCACAGCCTTATGCGATGATGTAGGCACAGCAATGGATACTAAGTCAATTTTCTCTTTAGAAAGCATTTCCTTGTAATCAGCATAATACTTGCACCCGTACTTGCCAGCAAGGAAACTGGCATGCTCAGCGCTGCTGTCGCAAAGAGCCACCAGCTTCACCCCATCAAGGTCTGAGTAAATCCTTGCATGGTTCTTTCCCATGGCGCCAATGCCTATGACTGCTGCCTTAAGCATTCCTTACCACCTCTATAATCCTATCAATATCATCTGAGCTAACCAAAGGATGCACTGGCAAGCTCAGTACTTGCGAGCAAAGCTTCTCAGCAACAGGAAAATCACCAGCCTTATAGCCGAACTTAGCAAGGTGAGGATGCAAGTGCAAGGGCTTTGGATAAAATATGCCTGTGCCTATCTCGTTATCATCAAGCTTTTTTGCCAGCTCATCCCTTTTCATCTTTCCACCAACCTTTATGGTGTACTGGTGGAACACATGGCAAGCATTATTTGAAACAACAGGCAGAACAACGCCTTTCAATCCTTTAAGGCCAGCACTAAGCTTCTTAGCATTCCTAATCCTTTGAGCAGTGAAATCCTCGACCTTGGCAAGTTGGCAAAGGGCAATCGCTGCCTGCAAGTCTGTCATCCGGTAATTATAGCCAAGCTCATGATAGATGTACCTGTCTTTCTCATCCTGGCCATGATGGCGAAACCTCTTTACTTTCTCTGCAAACTTAGGATTATCAGTAGTCACCATGCCACCCTCGCCAGAAACAATGTTCTTGGTGGCATAAAGTGAAAAAGCAGCAATATCACCAAGACATCCAGCCTTCACACCATCAAGAGAAGCATTAACAGCTTGGCATGCATCCTCAACAATGTACAAGCCATGCTTGTCAGCAATCTTTTTCAGCTTATCATAATCATGCGGCAGGCCATAAAGGTCAACAGGGATTATTGCCCTGGTCCTGGGAGTAACCTTCTCTTCAATCTTAGAAGCATCAATGTTAAAACTCTTCTCATCAACATCCACAAAAACAGGCTTGGCACCCATCATCAGGATGGCATTGGCAGTTGCAACGAAGCTAAAAGGAGTTGTAATTACTTCATCACCTGCTTTCACGCCCACAGCATGGAGGCATGCATGAAGAGCAGCAGTCCCATTGCTTACAGCAACAGCGTTCTTAGCACCGCAGAGCTTGGCAAACTCCTGCTCAAGTTTCTTGACTTTTTCACCTTGGGCAAGCATCCTGGAGTCAAGCACTTCAAGCACTGCCTTTTTCTCTTCCTCGCCAATGAAAGGCTTTGCAATGGAAACCCTCATAGCTTCACTCCGCACACATTGCACTTCTTGCCCTTCTCAAGCTTTTTTGCGCACTTGCACACAAAGCCATTAAGCCTTGCAGGATTGCCAAACACAAGCCCATGGTCAGGCACGTCCTTGGTCACAACGCTGCCAGCGCCAACAAGAGCCCAAGAGCCAATAGTCACACCGCAGATGATAGTAGAATTAGCGCCAATAGACGCTCCTTTCTTGACAAGAGTCTTAAAAACAGTCCAGTCACAGCCCTGTTTTAGGCTGCCATCAGGATTGATTGCCCTCGGGCTCCTATCATTAGTAAAGCACACGTGAGGGCCTACAAACACTCCATCCTCAATCACCACGCCATGGAACACAGAGACATTGTTCTGGAGCTTGACATTATCGCCAATGGTGACATTGATGTCAACATACACGTTCTTGCTGAGGATGCAGCTCTTTCCCAGCTTCGCCCCTTCCCTTACCTGGGAATTGTTCCAGACTACAGTGCCATCCCCAACAATGGCCTTGTCAGAGACTTCTGCACTAGGATGTACCTTGACATTACCCCCTTTCAAAAACTAATCACCCTTTTGCGTAGAACAGGGAGGGTTTTATATATCTTTCTATATGTATTGTTAGAACGAATGATGATAATATGATTAAGAATATTCAATCTCCTTCAAGAACTCTCCAACGCTCATGATGGCTATCCCCTTGTACTTTTTTAGCCTTCGCAAGTGCTTGTCACCTGATATTATGAGCTTCACTCCATTCTCAACTGCGCATTCCAGCAGCATGTTATCGCTTGGGTCTTCCTTGATGATGCAAAGATTAGCCTTAGTCTCTACAAGGGCAGCGATTCTTAGCAGCAATGTTAGGAATCTGTCTTTTTCCTCCTGAGTAAAAGAGAATTTAGGATAGTCCATCACCCTTATGAGCTCTTTTAATTGCTTACCTGATATGATCAGCTTTAGCTCTCCTTCAAGAACCAACTCCATAAGAGCTCTTGGCTTGCCTTTCCATCCAAGCGCTGATATCAGGATGTTTGTATCGACAACTATTGCTTCCTTGCCCACTTGATGGCTCCGGGCACATCGCTTTTCTTGACCTTGTTCTTCTTGAACTTGGCCCCTATCTCTTTTGCCAGGTCAGAATACTCTTTTTTCAGCTCCGGTATATCAACTTTCTTGAACAGCACCCCTTCAGGGACTGCGAAAGCTACGAACCTCTCTCCTGGCTCAAGCTTCAGGCTTTCCCTTATGCCTTGCGGCACAACTAGCTGGCCTTTTCCTGACATTTTCACAAGTTCAGATTCCATAGTTCAACTGTTAAACAGTTCAACTATTTAAATTTTTCTATA
>JAFGRK010000016.1 GCA_016935175.1 Candidatus Woesearchaeota archaeon
CCACCAATAACACCCATTTCATCCATCTCAACATTCATTTTTTTGAAAAGATTTATAAAAAATATCCCTTGCTCACTGGCTATGGTGATGGCTTGGCTTTTCCTTGGAATTTTAAGCTTCCTTTCCTATTCTATTTCAACCTCAATCGATAAGCATATGATGAGCAAGAAATACGACGTTCTTAGGACTAACACCCTAAAGATGCTCTTTGATGGGCTAATACTCTTAGTGTTAGGCATTATTTTCTTTGAGCTCAACCTGAAAGTTGAAATTCTTATTGGAGCTTTCTTTTTAGGTTTGCTATATGCGGCAGCAGGCGTAGCATATTTCACTTCCCTCAGATTGGGTGAGGTCAGTAAGGTAGTGCCTTTTCTTCAGTCATCTGAGATCCTGCTCACTTTTATCGCTGCCATCATTATTTTCCAGGAGAATGCCTCAATCATTAATTTTCTTGGGGTGGCATTAATCATTTTAGGGGCGTATGCTGTGCTTTCTGAGGAACAGCTAAGGCTCCCAAGGCTGGGCAAGCTTCCCTTTCTCATTTTTCTGGTGACCCTATTTGATGTGGCCTATTGGCTCCTGGCCAAGAAGCTGCTTTTCGACATAAAGCCTATAGACCTAGGGGTTGGGACTTACCTATCATCAGCTGTTATACTGTTCATTTACCAATTATTGTTCAGAAGAAAAACCCTTGAGGGTGTTCCTCCTATCATGAGAACGATGCCAAAGATTGCGCTGGCTGCTTTTTTCGGCGCAATGGGCACCCTTCTTGTGTTCTCAGCCCTTTCAATCGCAGATGCCTCAGATGTCTATCCCTTGGCAGGCCTTCAATCAGTGTTCATATTCGTTATTGCTTTAATTTTCTTGAAGGAAAAATTTTGTTGGCATAGGCTGTTGGGCACAGCCCTGGTAGCGATGGGCATATTCTGCGTTTCGCTGTGATGGTGAGAAATCCTACCTTACCCTATCTTGCATAAAAAAGGAAAAGTTTATATTATGCTCTAATATCATCAGAAAATGGACAGAAAAGGAAATTGTCAGAAAAAAGAAAGGAGATGATTAGGTATGCTATTCCAAAACCCGAATTCAAAGCGCCAGAATCCCTTGAGGAAAATCTATGATAACCCAAAATTCAGGAATGTCCTTAAGCATAGAGACGATGTTCCCGACTTCCCTTACATAGTTGATGTTGAGATAACCAATTGGTGCAACCTGCAATGCATTTTTTGCGGGCAACAGGCAATGACAAGGGAGAAAGGCTTCATGTCTATGAAGCTGCTCTCAAAACTCGCTGATGAATGCGCAAAGCACAAAACACCAATGAGATTTATAGGCTGGGGAGAGCCATTCATGCATCCTAAGATTATGGAATTCTGTAAGTATGCCAAGTCTAAGGGCGTGGTTATCCATATCTCAAACAATGGCTTGGCAATAAAACCAAGGCAAATACAGGAATTGGTTGACCTTCAGGTAGACTCCATAATTTTTTCATTCCAGGGAGCAACTAAGGAGCAATATCAGATCATGAGGAATAATACCCGTTACGATGACCTGAAAAAAAACATCCTGAAGCTTGTGGAGCTGAGAGGGGACAAGGAAAAGCCTTTTATCCACATCACTACAACTATCACCAACGAGACCAAGGAAGAGGTTGATAGCTTTGTCAAATATTGGGGTAATATAGTGGATTATGTGGGTGTTGGAATAACTAACCTGTCATATATACCTATAGAGAGCATAAAATCGGCTGCGGTAGTGAAGAAGCTGGAATCATTGAAACCTCAGGAGACTATCAAGAAATGTTACATACCCTGTGTCGAGGTATATCAGAAACTGACAGTTAATTGGGATGGGAAGGTTTCCTGCTGCTGCAATGACTATGACAACCTTCTAAACGTAGGAGATTTGAACAAGTCCTCGATTTCAGATATCTGGAACAATAGTGTTGAGCTGAAGTGTTTTAGGGGATTATTGGATAGGAACATGCATGCTTCCTTGACTGCTTGCAGAAATTGCTATCGACCCTATGGTAAGCATGGGTTTTAGTTTTGTTTTAATCTGTTTTTAGGTAATCACCTGCCGTACCAGCCCATGGCATCGCCTGTTTGCTCATTGAACCAGGTCTTGCACTTTAGGCATAAAAAGCGCGCAAGTCCATTTCTTTCTTTCCCACGCTTGATTATCGTGAATTTCCCGTTTACTTTCTTCCTTGCGCTATGGCACTTTGGGCAGATGCAGTAGACAACGCTTTCGTCGATATTTTTTAGCCTAGCCACGTACTCCCTCCTTTTACCTGGTTTTATCTTTCATAACCTATTAAAACAAGGCTTCTTTTTATACTTTGTGAAAAAGCGCGCATTCCTTCATAAACTTTATAAATTAAGGCGAGGCAATGCGGTTCAAGCAAATTTTAGCAAAAAAACGTGGTGGTAACATGTCAATATTAAGTGAGCAGCTAAAGCACGGCAAGAAGATTATCGGAGTATGGGGCTTGGGATTCATAGGCTTCTCATCAATGGCTTATTTTGCAAAGGCAGGCATACACTGCCTAGGCACTGACATTTATGAGCAGAGGGTCAGGGATATCAACCAAGGCAAGCCAGAGATACCTAACCTGGAGTATTGGATTGCCTTTGACACTAAGCAGCTAGCCAAGGCTGGCTTGATGAAAGCTACCCCTGACTGGAAAAAACTGATTGATAAGGATGTCGCAGTGCACCTAATAACTATCCCCACAGAGAAGGATGGCAAGCCTTACTTTGAGATACTGAAGGATGTTGTGGCCAAGCTTTGCAGCTTCAAGGGCATCAAGACAGATTCTCCGCCTTTAGTCATAATTGAGAGCACCATGACTCCTACAGCTGTTGACAAGACAGTAATACCTCTTTTTGAGAAGAACGGGCTCAAAGTAGGAAAAGACATATTGCTAGGAGTTGCTCCTAGGCGTGATTGGTTTGTCAGCCCAGATAAGACCTTAGCCACTCTCCCAAGAGTGGTTGGAGGCACAACCCCAGAGACGACCCAGATAATGAAAGAAGTCCTGGGGATCATTTGCAATACAGTGCTAGAAGCCCATGACCATAAGCACGCAGCCATTGTCAAGAGCATAGAGAATGCTTACAGGCAGGTCGAGATAACCCTTGCTAACCAGCTGAGCTTGGCATACCCAGACCTGGACATGGTGCAGATACTCAAGCTTGCAGGCACTAAATGGAATGTAGGCACATACCACCCTAGCTTTGGGACGGGAGGATATTGCGTGCCACTAGCGCCTCAATATGTTCTTGAAGGGGCAGCTCATCCAGAAGCCCTTACCATCCTTAAGGCTTCGCTAGAGACGGACTTCAGCCAGCCAAGGAGGGTTGTGGAGATGATAAAGAAAAGAGGGTTCAAGAAAGTAGGAATACTAGGATTAGCCTATGTGGGAGACCTCAAAGTCCAGACTCTTTCTCCAACTATTGGCATTGCAAAGGAGCTGAAAAAAGAGAAGATAAGCGTGAAAGTCCATGACCCTCTCTTTACGCCAGAAGAGATAAAGCAGCACACAGGAGCAGAGCCATTTGATTTTCCTGAAGGCCTGAATGAGTTTGACATAGTTCTCATGGTAGCTAACCATTCACAGTACAAGTACACTTCTCATCAAGACATCAAGAGCAACCTCAAGAACTGCAAGGTAATGCTTGATAACATGGGATTCTGGAAAGAGATAGAATTTGGAAATGGGATGGAATATTATGAGGCTGGAGGGCCTAATTGGCTTGAGCACAAGGAAAAAGACAAGGAAAAAGTGAGCAGGAGGAAGTGAAAAATGGATGTGCAAGCTACTGAAAAGCATATTGTTGCATGGATAAGGAAACAAGCCCAGGATGCAGGCTGCAAAGGAGTGGTGGTGGGCTTGAGCGGAGGGATAGACTCTGCAGTTGTTGGAGCACTATGCAAGAAAGCGTTCCCAGACAACACTCTTGGGGTGATTCTTCCCTGCATGAGCAACCCAGATGACAGGAAGCACGCAGAAATGGTTGCGAAGAAATTCAATATCCCAATTGAGATTGTTGACATAGAGCCTGCTTTCAAGGCAATGGCCAAGGCGCTCACAGGGAAAGAGCATGATAAGGAAAAGCACAAGGGTATTGAGTTTGCCAATATCAAGCCAAGGCTAAGGATGACAGCCCTTTATCACTTTGCCAACAAGCACAATTACCTGGTGGCAGGCACAGACAACAAGAGCGAGGCAATGATAGGATACTTCACCAAGTACGGAGACGGAGGGGTTGATATCCTTCCAATAACCAGCCTGTTCAAGAGGGATGTGAGAAAGCTGGCAAAGCACCTAGGAGTGCCTGATGAGATAATCACCAAGCATCCATCAGCAGGCCTGTGGGATGGCCAGACAGATGAAGGGGAGATGGGGATAACCTACGATGAGCTGGATGAGATACTCCACAGGATTGACACTGGAAAAAGCTTAGAAAGGATTGACCATGCAAAAGTTGAAAAAGTTAAAATGATGATTGAAAAATCAGAGCACAAGAGGCAGCTGCCTCCTGGTTGCATTCTAGAATAGTAGAGGTTTAGGATGAGCAAGATAAAAATAGGCAAAAGAACCATTGGCGACGGTTGCCCGACTTTCATAATAGCGGAGATAGGCATGAACCATAACGGCGATGTAAAGCTGGCAAAGAAGATAATAAAGGCTGCTGCTGATTGCGGTTGCGACGCTGCCAAGTTCCAGATATTCACAGCAGAGAAGCTGGTGACCAAGGATGCAGAGACTTATGGCAACCAGGACGGCCACCTGCCCAAGTACCAGCAGGAGATGTACAAGAAGCACGAGCTGACCAAGGACGATTATAATGAGCTCAAGCAATACTGCGACAAGCTAGGCTTGGTATTCTTTGGCTCTGTCTGGGACGAGGAGAACGCAGATCTTCTTGAGGAGGTAGGTGGGGAGATTTTCAAGTTTGGCTCAATGGACATCACCCATCTGCCATTGCTGGAGCATGTTGCAAAGAAAGGCAAGCCCATAATGCTCTCAGTAGGCATGTCAACCATGGATGAGGTGGAGGAAGCAGTCAAAGCCATAATTAAGCATAACAAGAAGCTGATGCTACTCCACTGTGTGTCATCCTATCCTGCAAAGGCAGAGGACACCAGCATGCTATCAATGATTGCCTTAAAGGAGAAGTTTGGTTTTCCTGTAGGATTCTCAGACCACACCCCTGACGTGCTGACAGACACAGTGGCTGTTGCCCTTGGGGCAAATATCATTGAGAAGCACTTCACCATTGACAAGAAACTCCCTGGAGTCGACCATTTCCTTTCTTTTGAGCCCCATGAGATGAAAAGAATGGTTCAGGAAGTGAGGCTAGTTGAGAAAATGCTTGGAAAAAAAGAGCTCTTTGTCAAGGAGTGCGAGCTTGAGACGAGAATGATGGCAAGAAGGAGTGTGATTGCAAAAGTCAACATACCTAAAGGCACTGTGATAACAAAAGACATGCTCATAATCAAGAGGCCAGGAACAGGGCTTCATCCGAGAGAGCTGCATAATGTGATAGGCAAGAAGGCC
The DNA here is from genome assembly GCA_016935175.1 of Candidatus Woesearchaeota archaeon. Taxonomy (GTDB): domain Archaea; phylum Nanobdellota; class Nanobdellia; order Woesearchaeales; family SM23-78; genus SM23-78. The sequence goes on from JAFGRK010000016.1 coordinate 5,567, forward strand.
AAGAAGCACATAAAAGAGGATGAGCTCATAGCCCACGAGCACCTGGAATAGGCAAGGCATGATGGAAATAAAAATGTTGTTGCGAGCAAACTCAAAATGAAACCTAAAGCAAAAGTTCTTGTGACGGGAGGAGCAGGCTTCATAGGCTCACACGTAGTTGACAAGCTAATCCTGAAAGGATATGAGGTAATAGTAGTTGACAACCTTTCAACTGGTAAGAAAGCCAATCTCAACCCAAAAGCAAAAATCTACAGCATGAGCATCCTTGATGCTGGCCTTGACAAGGTTTTTCAGGATGAAAAGCCTGACTATGTCATTCACCAGGCAGCCCAAGTAGATATCACCCGCTCTGTCAAAGACCCTGTTTTTGATGCCGAGGTAAACATCATAGGAGGGCTTAAGCTGCTGGAGCTGTGCAAGAAGCATGGAGTGAAAAAGATTGTTTACGGCAACTCAGGAGGGGCTGGCAGCGGAGAGCCACAATACCTTCCAGTTGACGAGAAGCACCCGATTTCTCCTCTTGCTCCCTATGGTGTGTCAAAGCACACCTTTGAGCACTACTTGGATGTATACGCGAAGCTTTATGGGCTTAGGTATGCCTCATTGCGTTATGCCAATGTTTATGGCCCAAGGCAAGACCCTTATGGCGAGGGCGGAGTAGTTGCTATCTTTTGCCACAAGCTGCTCAACAACCAGGTGCCAATAATATTTGGTGATGGAAACCAGACCAGGGACTTTGTGTTTGTGGAGGATGTTGCAGATGCCAATGTGCTAGCGCTAACCAAGGGAGACAATGATTGCTTCAACGTGAGCACTGGGAATGAGACCTCTGTGAACAGCTTGTTCAAGATGATAAGAAAGCTTACTAAATCTAATATTGATGCTAAGCATGTTGAGCCCAGGAAGGGAGATATAGTGAGAAGCGTGCTTTCCAATGGTAAGATAAGAAAAGAGCTGGGATGGGAGCCAAAAACCAACTTTGAAGGCGGGCTGAAGAAGACCATTGCGTATTTTAAGAAGAAGAATTGATTCTAAAATGAAAATTCTCATAGGCATAACAGTTGATTTGAATAATTATGAGGATTATTTCAAGAGGTTCAACAATAAATATGGCTGCAGCGCTATTGAATTCCACTTGCTTGAAAAAGACCTTGGTAAGGGCTTTCATGAAAAGCTCAAGAAGGTAAAAGGCTTTATCAAGGCTAATGGCATAAGGCATGTATCTTTCCACAGTCCAGACAGAGTCTTGCAGTCAGTGCTCTTTGAGGAGAAATCAGCCTACTTAGAGGCTGATAAGGAAAAGCTCATGCTCTTGATGGATAGCTTGAAAAAACTTGCTGATGACATTGGCCAAGAAATTATCATGGTGTTCCACCAGGGAATAAAGCTACCTTCAAAGGAAGTTGACAGCATGACAAGCGAAGAGCTTGCAGGATTAAGGAAATTATTGCTCAAAAAAGCCAAGCAGAGCTATGACTGGCTGATGAGCAAGGCTTCTGGCTCAAAATTAAGTCCTATGCTTGAGAATAGCCCGCCAATGAGCGCAGGCGATGGTAACTATCATGTCCTTGACATGGCATTTGAAGATATGGAAGAGAGAATTGGAAACAATGGGTTTGTGCTTGACATAAGCCATGCAGCTATGTGCATAGAGTATTACAAGCAGAGCCAGAAGCAAGGCAAGATATCAATCCCTGCACTGGATGTCCTTAAAGGAAAATCAGGCAAAATTCCAGAATCATTACACTCATTAGAATCTTACGTGACGAAAGCAAAGCACAACATCAAGTGGATCCATATAAGCGATGCCAATGGCATAATGGGAGAAAATGAAGGCCTTCCTATAGGGGCAAAAGGCAGCATCATTGATTTTAAAAGCCTGCTCAGGTGCATTGAAAAGGAGATAAAAAGCCCAATAGGCGTCCTGGAGATAGCGAATGCACACAAAGACTATTCGCTGATAGGTAATTCTATGGATTCTCTCCTTAAAATTAATGGTTAATTAGCGATTAATTTATATATGAAAATCAAATTCTCACGAGTGATGGCATCAGTACCCATTAATAGGATATCAGTACCTATTGATAGAATATCCGTAGTTATCCCTGCCTATAATGAGGAGAAAAGGCTTGAGAAGACCCTTGTGAAGGTAATTAGGTTTTGCAAGAGAAAGTTCAAGAACTACGAGATCATTGTTGTCAATGACTGCTCAAAAGACAAGACTGCAAGCATAGCCTTTGGGTATAAGAAGGAAGGAGTTCGGCTTATTAGCAACAAGGCCAACAAGGGCAAGGGCTATTCTGTGAAGAATGGCATTATGCATGCTAAATACCCGCTTGTCCTATTTTCAGATAGTGACTTGGCAACACCCATTGATGAACTGACAAAATTCCTTGATTACATCAAGCAGGGATTTGACGTTGTGATTGCATCGAGGCGCATGAAGCAGTCTAATGTGAAGACAAAACAGCCTTTTTTTCGCCAGCTTCTAGGAAAAACATTTCCCTTACTAGTCAACATTATTGCTTTGCCAGATTTCAAGGACACCCAGTGCGGCTTCAAGCTTTTCAAGACTAGCCTGGCAAAAAAGATTGTCAAGCTGCAGACCTTTGAAAGGTTCTCCTTTGATGTGGAACTCTTGTTCATCGCCAAAAAGATGGGTGCTAAGATAAAGGAAGCCCCAGTCACCTGGATTGACCAGGAAGGCAGCAAAGTCCACCCGATAAAGGACTCTTACAGGATGCTAAGGGACTTGGTTATGCTGAGAATTAATAATATCAATGGGAAATATTATGTGTGATTTTTAAATTCGCTAGATGAGGTATTTTTATGATGATGCTTGCCATCCTTGGATTGATTGTGCCAGCTTTGCTTGGCTATGGCATAAGCCTCTTTTTCTTTAAAAGGAAAGAACTGGGTTTTTTAGCCAAGGTGGTGGTATCATCTTCCTTGGGATTCGGGCTTCTTGGCTACATAATGTTTGTGATTAACCAGTTCCTGGGGATTAAGCTCAGCTTTTTAGCATGCCTAATCATTCTTTTGGCTTTCTTTTTGCTTGCTATTATTTTTATCGCTATCAATTTCAGTAACCAAAAGGTCAAGCTGCCTGCTGTGCTCAATGAATATAAAAACAATCTCAAGCCATCAAATCTTAGCCATAACCTATTATTGAAATCGCTTATAGTTATAGTCATGATTGTGGTGTTCTACAAGGCATTGTTCTTCCCTATTGTTGACGGCGATGCCCTTGGCATGCATGGCCCAATGATAGAGCACATATATAAGACGGGCTACCTTTCCAATGATGTAGGCCCAAGCACTATCGAGTTCACAAGGGCTTTCCCTGCATTCTTCAAGATAACAGGAGCCTGGCTTGTGGTACTGAACCAGGAATTCGATGACATGTTCATAAGGCTGTTGCCAGCGCTCTTCTCATTGCTGCTCGCAATAACTACCTATGCCCTCGGAATGCGGATACTCAAGGATAAGAGAAGGTCTCTTTTAGCAGTCCTGCTCCTGCTTTCATTCCCTGCTTTTGCAATGCAGGCAGTTTTTGTGAACGAGGACATGATGTTCTCCTTCTTTGCAGTAGCTGCAGTTTACCTTTTGATAGCTTACCTGCAGGAAAAGAAGCCTGCTTTCCTTGTCTTTGGCATGATAAATCTTGCCTTTACAACTCAGGTAAAGCACCTAGGCATGCCTTTCTGCGTGAGTGTTTTTATCCCTTTGCTATTCCTTTTGCATAATGAGAAAAAAGATTGGCTCAAGGTAATAAAATCCTTGATTGTACCCATATTGCTGGTGTTGCTCATCGTCAGCCCTTATTTCATAAGGAATATCATAGAGTACAAAGACCCTGTCTATCCTTACATGTCATTTGCTCCTCCCTATATTCAGAGTAAGAATTTTGTGCCATTTCTTTTTGAGCCTATAAAGCTTCATATTGAGTCAGCCAAGCTTCCATATGCTCTGAAGCAACCTGGCTACTTCCTTTTTGGCATAGCCAACTATGTGCTAAGCAAGAGCTATTCCATGTCCGTGTTCTTTATCTTCCTTTTCATCCTAACGTTGCGGAACTTCAAGAAGCTCAGGAAAGAGCAGAAATACCTTATTTACTTCATCCTGTTCTTCACAGCATACTACGCATGGTCTTTTCTCCTTAAATACAGGTACTACTTGGCTGCCATACCCTTGCTTTGCATAGTAGTAGCAGATGAGTTTCATAGCCTCCTGTTTTCCAGGATTAGCAGGAAGCAGAGAAGGTTCATTATCGCATCAATCTTGGTCCTGCTGGCTGCAACCCTGGCTTATCTTGGCATGGTAGCTGGCCATGAAATGGTAGCAGGCGTATTAGGCGACCAGGCATCCCATTTTTTGCGGCAGGTGGACGCTACTGTTATGCTTAACCTGATTGCGCCGCTTTTAGCGCTGGCATTTATCTTTTCCCTTAAGAATCAAAAGGCAAGGGTTGCCATTATATTGATCATCTCGCTATTACCATCTGTTTTTGGGCTTGTTTTCATAAGGACAGGCTTGCTGACTAACTCCTTAGGAGAGACTTTTGGTTTCATAGACCCTGGAGCCAACACCAGCCTTTTCATAAAAGAAGTGCTAAAGCCTATACCTTCAAGGGAAGCAGTCTTGCAGCTATACTTTGTAAATTATTATCCTGTGATACAGTTTATCAACAATAACCTCTCATCAGGAGACAAGCTAATGACCTTCGGGGAAGGCTCAATCTATTATGTGAACAAGGAGATGATACCGTTTGACTCTTACAGGATGAAAAACACATTTGACACCAGCTTTACGCAAGCACTTGGCGCTTTGAAAGGGCAAGGCATCACCCATGTGCTCTACAAGAACCCTTCTTGGGAAGAGAGTGTTTTTGGCAAAGACTCGCTTGCCAAGAAATCAGCTATCATACAGAACCTTGGCAATAGGGATGTTTTCAAGGAAGCCTATAATCACCACAATGAATTTATTATTTACCAAATCATGTATGGTAGTGAGAGCATTCATAGCATTAATGACAATGGCCTCAATAGCGAAGAAATCATAATTTATTAATGAGCTTGATTACATCACCAAGCAAAATAGGCTTTTTCTCATTGAAAAGCTCCTCAATGATGCCCTTAACCAGATTGAAATCATTTGCATCATCAACAGTCACAACAGGCCTTTGCTCTAATGGATAAATTTTCTTTGGGTTTGATGGCTTGTAAGCATTAATCTTGAAGAGCTCAGGATGGTTATATATATAAGGGGTAACATGCTCGCGGTCATAATCTGACTTGGCAAGCCTCCCAACCTTCTCCAGCACCTCAATTGAGAATACTTCGGAGTCAACTCCCTTGGACATTATCCTCTCAAGCTTAGTGCTGGTGTAATCAGCCTTCTTCTTTAAGTGGTCCTTGATGACATCATCTGTTATCTGCGGGTCAATGAGCGGCTCATCCCCCGTAATCCTGACAATAATATCTGCCTTGAACTTCCTGGCAGCCTCCAAATACCTGCCGAGCACATCATCCTCAGAGCCCCGAAACACTTCTATGCCCATCCTCCGAGCGTACTCTGCCAAAGAATCGTTTTCTGCAAGCGTTGAGGTTGCAAGCACTACCTTTTCAATCTGCTTTGAGAACTTTAGCTGATGGAGTAGGTAAAAGACAAGTGGTTTTCCCTTTATCTCCATCATCATCTTGCCTAGCAGCCTCTTAGAGCCCATGCGCGCCTGCACTATTGCGACAACTTTTTTTCCCATATGAACCACTTCTGAGTTTTTTACTTCATAAGCTTTTCTATCTCATAGGCAACCCTTTCAGAGGCTTTGCCGTCGTTCTTGTAATGGTAGGTTTTTTTTATTGACTTGTTCTTCTCCATTACCAGGTCTAGGTTTTGCTTTTCATCAAGCTTTTTGAGTTCTGTTCCGAGCTCTGCCAGATTTTTGAGCTGCATATTGCCTTTTAGGAAAGGGGCGATGTTAAGCTCCTCAGGATACCAGCTGAAAGTGATCTTATCCGCAAGGATTCCTTCAAAACCCACAGTGGATGCTTCGGTTAAGATGTAATCGCAGGCATGTATCAGAGGGTATATGTCATCTTTGTTATTTACATATTTAAGATTAGGATTATGGAACAGGGCAATCTTTTCCTTTATTCTTTCAATATTCACCTCTAACGGATGGGGCTTTATTATTATCTCCACATCATTTATCTTCTCAGTGACTTGGTTTAGTTCATCCAGATAGCTTATGTCGTTCAGGCTGTAGAATGGCCTTACCACACAGAGCACTTTCCTTTTTGTTTTTGAAAGCCCGTATTTATCAATGGTCTTTTTATCATTGTACTGGGTATTGAAAAGGAAATCAAATTTTGGATTGCCAGTGACTTTTATGATTTTTTCAGGATAGTTACAGCTTTCCATCAGGACTTTTTTTGCATAATCACTCCAGACGCACTTGATGTCTGGCAATGGCCTCCACAGCTCAGAGCCCCTGTCCAGAATTGATTCATCCTTTTCATGAGCATATATTGATCCCGGCCAGATTATTTCATGAGAGAGAGCTGCCGTCCTCTTCTTCCTGTCAAGCCTGGTGTTGAGCATAAATCCTTTCCCATAGAGGTTCTCTTCATGGTCAAGCACAATGACATTATAACCTTCCTGATCGATTATCCTCTTGCTTATGTTTTTGCTGTCGCAAGCAATATAACTTAGGGCATTGAATATCAGCTCAAACTTAGGCTTGATGATATCATAATATTCGTATCCCTTGTAGTTGAAGATGCTCTTGAATTCAGGACTGTCCTTTACAGCATCCCATCTTTTTCTCAGCTCCTTGAAGTCATTCTTGCAGTCGCGAAAGTGCTTCAGTGAGTAATAGTCTCCTATGTAAGCCTGCCTTTGCATCATGAATTCCTTGATGAATCTCTTCAGGTTGGTGAGCTGGATCAACTCCTCATACCTTATTATCTTGTTACCTATCCCTTTGCTATTGAGATTCCTTACTACCCCACCGAACAAAGAGTTGTCCTCTGGCTTATTGTTCTCAAAGCGGACATTGGCTAGGAAGACCACCTTTCTCTTTATCTTGTCATGCTTCTGGCTGAGTTTTCTTATGTTCCCTATTATTAGCCTTGTTAAGATCCTTGCTTTCAGGAGACTCTTTACAAGGAAAGCATAATCATAGAGGAAGCCGAAATTTCGTTGGGAGTAATTCTCGCTCATCAGCCTTATCTTGAAACCCTTTTTCTTACCTACCAGCCCCGCACACTTCCTGAAGGTTCCACAGTAGAAATCATCAATCTCAAGCTCCAGCCTGCTCTTCTCTGGCAGCGAGCCGATTATCTCTAAATAGTTGAAGATTGTTATGAGCCCAGGTGCTTTGGGAAAATAATTATCATTCTGGTAAAATAATATCCCTAGCAGCTCACCATAATTTATCCCATTGATCACGAAGTATTTGCTGACCTTGGACTTGACTTTGGAGTATTCAAGGGCCATGGCAGATTGCTTCTGTATATAGCCTTCTAGCCATCTTATGCTCTTGCTCCCTAATGTTATCCTCTCCTTCTTAAAATCAACTTTGACAAGCATTTTACTTATACAGCTCCTTATACCTTATGATAGCATTAGCCCATCCAAATCCCTTTATTTTTCTTAAGGCTTCTTTTCCCATCTTTTTCCTTTTGGCTTCATCATCTAAAAGCTCCCTTATCCTGCTAGCAAATTCCTCAGCATCATCCTTGTCGCATAGGTAGCCGCTCTTGCCATCATTAATGAGGTCAGGTATGCAAGGGATGTTGCTGGCGATGCAAGGCACCCCAAAGCTCATGGCTTCCATGACAACCCCTGGCAAGCCTTCCCCTTCTGCTGGCAATACTAGCATGTCGCTTGCCTGGTAGAGCCTTGGCGTGTCTGTCCTCCAACCCAGGAATATTACTTTCTTGTCAAGCTTGAGTTGCCTTACCTGCTCTTCATACTCTTTTTTCTTTGACCCATCACCAGCAAGCAGGAAGACAACATCTTTTTTTCTCAGCATTCCTGCCATCCTGATTATCTTGGCTATGCCTTTCCTGGGTATTATGAGGCCTATGAAAAGCACTATCTTAGTGCTTGGCTTAATGCCTAGGCCTTCCAGATCTTCTCTTACTGCATCCCTGCTTTTTTGCCTTTCCCTATCGCTGACTTGCTTGGATTTTATCCCAGTAGGTATAACCTGCAGCTTTTCCTTTGGCATGCCTGCCTTGACTGCATAGGGTATCAAGCTCCTTCCATAAAGGGTTATGATTTCGGGTGTTCCAAATAGCAGCCACCCAAACATCTTATTGTATAGCTTGAACATCCTATCCCAGAATCCTCCCATGCTAAAGCTATATCCAGGCATCGTGTCCATGGTGAGGATAAGTTTTTTCTTAGGGAAGAAAACCCTCTTGAGCCAGATTATCTTTAGGCTCGTTAAGTAATAGGGCACCCACATATGGATTATGTCGTTTCGCTTCATGGCTTTTATGGCATTTATCAGGAACATTGGGGTCAAGGGGATGGGCTGCTCAGAGCTGAGGAATGGCGGATTGATTATTGAATAGGCATAAACAGTGCTATTCTCAGCGAGCTTACTATGGTGTAGCGAAGAATCTATCTTTTTGAAGAGCTTCTTTGGCACAAGAAGGCTTGTCTCATAGCCTTCCTGGCTGAGCCTGCCTATAATCTCAGCAATAGGCCTTTTGAGAAGCACTGGCGGGTTTACATAGCAAATTCTGGGCTTTTTGACACCGACCATTTTCTTTTTCACGTTTAGTAACTATTTCTTTTTCTTGCCCTTGCCTTCAATGGCAATGCTCCTGACAACAGAGGTGATTTCCTTTTGCACAGATTCCACCTTGACATAAAGCCTGAACATAAGGTAAAACAAGGCGACAATGCTCAGGTACATCACTAAATCCATACCTCTCCCTATGCCGAACATTTCCGAGACCCTGCTGGTAAGGTTAGGTATCATAGGTATGATGATGACTGCTATCCAGATTAGCATCCAGAATACCAGCTCGTTCTTGGTCAGCTTGTTGTCCTTGAACCTAAGCACTGCCCTGCTCAAGGCGAACAAGGCAAAGACTGTTATTATTATTTGTATTATCTCCATTTTGACTAGCCTCCATTTTTTATCTCAATATTTTCAAAACCCCACTAATTGACCCTGTTATTCTAATTATATTCAGCTACTATTCCCTTTTTTTGAGAAAATAAATCTTGTCTGCCCCTATTAAAGGGCTTTTTGTCTTGAAGTCTATTTCCTTGCCTTTGAATATAGGCTGAAGCCCGTTACTCCAATAAGTGATTATGATGAATCTCTTATACACCATCTCCTGGAAAAAGAAATGGAATATGGGAGTCCTGTGCTTATCTTTTCTTATAACTGCTTCATTGAACTCATAGCTTAGGTTATGGCCGAAGTGATTAAAACGACCCATCAACAAAAACAGTATCTTGCTTGTGATATTATCTGGGTTGGGAGTGGTTAATACGCAGTGGCCGTGAGGCCTGATTATCCTGTGAAGCTCATCCATGAAGAACCAAGGGTTCTCAAGGTGCTCTATCACTTCCAGGGAAAAAACAACATCAAATTCATGGTCATGATAAGGAAGCTTCTGGTGAAAATTTGCTTTCTTGAATTTGATATCATTAGGAACAAACCCCTTTTCATCCATGTCACATCCATGAATATTGAAATAACCTTTTTCTTGCAGCTCAAAGAGGAATGAGCCATCCCCACAGCCAGCGTCAAGCATCTTGCAGTTTTTAGGAAGCTCTAGCTCTGCCAGTTTTTCAAATATGAGCATTCTGCTTTTCCTATTTATCCTTGCTACTTGGGAGAATTTTTTTTCCACATTAAAATTACCTTTTCTTTTACACCATCCTTATAATCTATTCACTAGTTCATATATCTTTTCATAAGTCTTCAGTATCTTATCAGAGCTATAATTGTCTTCATAGTTTTTCCTTGCATTATTGCTCATCTTCCTGAGGAGCGAGCTCTTCTTGCTCAGGGCCACTATCCTTGCTGCAAACCTTTCCATGTCTTTTGTTTTTTCAAGCTCACCGCAATAGCTGTGCTTGACTATGTCGTGCACCCCTCCGACATCAAAGCCTACTATTGGAAGCCCGCTTCCTTGCGCCTCTACAAGGGCGTTGGGAGTTCCTTCAAACTTGGTGTTCATGTTAGGATGCACAAAAAGGTCTGCGGCACCATAATATTCGAATAGTTTTTCCCTGCTGACCCAGTTGATTACGCGAGCATTATCCAGCTTTTCCTGCGCAATCATCTGCTCTATCCTCTGCCTGGAATCACCATCACCTATCATAAGGAACACCAATCCCTTGTCATTCCTAAGATGATTTTTCATGGCATCAAATAAATGCACTACTCCCTTGCCTTTCATCAGCCTGCCTGCATACAGGATTATGCTCTTATTAAGTGGCAGGCCTAGCTTTTTTCTCAGCTCCTGCTTGCTTTGCTTGACAGAGATTATCTCCACAGGGTTAGGGGCATAAATAACTTTCTCCCTAGGTAGCCTGTAATTATTGAGCAATCTTTTCTCTTCATCCCTGTTCTCAGGCACCACTAGGCTTGCCCTCCTGAAGACAATAGGGTTCATTAGCCAGTACTTATAGACTGAATAAGGAAGCGCCTTGAGGGTGAATCCTCCTCCCCGGTGCTGGATGCAAAAGGCTTGCTTGTTCTTCTTTAGGCTGGCTGATAGGAAGTCTGACATTATGAGATAGTATGAGTTGAGGTGCCAGATAGGCTTTTGCTTGCTTGCAGCCTTTCCATTCCTTTCTCTTGATTGGCTCTTGCATATACTCGATATCTCATTTAGCATGCTCCTGGAAGTCTCTAATGGAAGAAATGATGGGAAGTCTGTTGGGAAAGCCCTTATCACAAAGCCATGCTTGTGCCTGATGCTGACAGGCTTTTTTATCTTTGAGCTCAAGACCCAGAACTCGAACTCATACTTGTTTGTATGCCTTTGCATGAAGTCAAGGTAGCGGGTGCTGAAATGGTCTAGGTTGGCAATATTCTTTATGTCCTCCTTGATTTTGGGGAATAGGAACTCAAAAGTATGGGGAAGCACGAACATCACTTTCTGCTTTTTTCGATTCAAAATTCCTGAAGCCTTATTTTTTACCATTACTATTCCTCTTAGCTTTGAGTGCCTGGGCATACTCTTTTGTTAGCTTGGAAGCTATTGAGCGCCAGCTAAGCTCTGCCATCATCTTCCTATAGCCATTTTGCCCGAGCGCCTGCCTTTTTCTTTTATCTTTCAGCAGTGCAACTATTGCCTTGGCAAGGGCTTTTGGGTCTTCTGGCTTTACTAGCAAACCTGTCTTGCCATCATCAATGAACTCGTGCAAAGCCCCGACATCAGAGCATATAAGGGCTTTTTTGAAAGCATAGGCTATTGGCACGATGCCTGATGATGAGGCGTCCCTGTAAGGCATGACAATGATGGCTGACCTCTGGAAATATTCAGGGACTTCTTTCTCATGTATATATTTGTTGGTTATCTCAAGGTTTTTTTCTATATCCCTGGTTATGAGCTCCTTGTAAGGCGTCAAATCCCCTTCTCCTGCAACAATCACTTTCAGGTCAGGGATATGCTTTTTTGCCAAGGGAACTGCCTTGAGCAGCACATCCAGGCCTTTGTACTTGAGTATCCTGCCAAAGAACAGTATGGTGTGAGGCTCTTCTCTTACCCCTTTCTTTTTCCATTGCAAGTAAAAGGTGAAGTCTCCCATCAGGAATACAAGGATCTTATCTGCTGGGACCCTGTACCTGTCAACTAGCTCTTGCTTCAGTTTTTCGCCGAGCACAATAACCTTGGTAGCCTTCTTGTCCAAAACCTTATTAACATAGATGGTCATCTTGCCTCTTATGAGCTCGCCAAGGTGAGGAGTCACCTCATGCCGGGTCACAAAGAGTTTCTTGCTCTCAAAGGGCTTGAGCAAGGCCAAGTACCAGGGATGGTTGTCCACGAAATGGATTATGTCAGGATCCACTTGCCTTATCTTCCTGATGATGCCCTTGAAATGGAAAAGGTTGATGCTCAGGGCAGCTGTCTTGATTATGTCAGGAGGGGCCTTGACCTTTATGAGCCTTACTTTGTTGCTGAAGAGGAAAGTCTCAGAATAATCTGGCAGGAGCACATGCACATCCATGAAGCTTGATAGGGAATTGGCTAGCTGGGAAGAGTACTGCAGCATGCCGCTCCTACCGTACAAAGAGCACAACAACACCTTTATTCTCTTACTAGCCATGCTTCCCCCCATAATTGCGCTATTCTTAGCAGGGAATACCTTAATTTAGTGCCCTTTATATTTTTTATGAACGCATACCAAACCTTTAGCATATCAATGTTTAATATAGGGCTGCGTTGAAAATGTCCAGCACCAAATTAGCGAAGGCATTTTCGATTGTGTGTTCTAGCGGAGCCGGGGGATGTCCCACAACCTTTCATAACAAAGGTTGACGAAAGAATGCGACATTCGCAAGCTTCGCTTGCTCAGTCCCATAAAGGGGATTTCGGCTTTAGCCGAATATCGCCTGCCTTTTGCGAGCTTTTGGAGTGAGCGAAGCGAACGAGCGAAAAGCTCCGGGGGAGCGGAGCCTTTTGGCATGCTTTTGTGCCTGAGCTCGGTGCTGGCTGAGCGAAGCGAAGAATTTCAACGCAGTCTTAATATAGCAAATATTTAAAAAAAGAGGCATTCTACATTTTCTTCATGAAAGAGCTTTTCACGCTAGGAAACCTGTATGTCTCTGACTTCCTGAAAGAAGGCGAGCAGCCAAGAGGAGGAAGGTCTGAGCTCAAGCTGGTGCTGGACGAGGACCTGGGAGCTGTCAGGCTTGAGAAGCCAGCACCTCCGCAGGACATGTATGGCAAGTACTGGTACAGGTCAGGCACCAATGCTACCATGACCAATGAGCTGAAATCCATTGCTGAGAACATCATTGGATTGATGAAGCTTAATAAGGGAGACTTGTGGCTGGACATAGCCTGCAATGACGGCACCATGTTCAGGTTCATCCCTAAAGACATTGTGAAGATTGGCATTGACCCTGCTGATGACAGCTTTGTGGCTGAGTCCAGCAAGCTCGGAGATGAGATTATCCAGGATTATTTCTCAAAAAAGACTTATCAAAAGGCAAAAAAGACCAAGAACGGCACGCTAAAGGCAAAGGTTGTGACCTGCATTGCCATGTTTTATGACCTTGACAAGCCAGACCCTTTTGTCAGGGATGTCTATGACATAATGGATGACAATGGGTTATGGGTGATGCAGCTAAGCTATACCTCTCTTATGATCAAGCAGCTTGCTTTTGACAACATCTGCCACGAGCACATATACTATTATTCATTGTTCAACCTTAAGAAGCTGCTGGAGCGCAATGGATTTAAGATAATGGACTGCCAGCTCAATGATGTTAATGGCGGAAGCTTCAGGGTTTATATAATGAAGGATGTGGCTGACAAGCGCAAATTCTCAACAGCCCCTCACAGGGATGTATGCGAGATGAGGGTAGAGTCAATCCTGAAATACGAGGAAACGCTTAAGCTGGATAAGCCCGGGATTTGGCTTGATTTCTTCAAGAGGATTGAGGCATTAAAGAAGCAGACAGTTGATTTCATAAAAAATGAGAAATCCAAAGGCAAAAGTATCTGGGGCTATGGCGCATCAACCAAGGGCAACACCTTGCTGCAGTATTTTGGCCTGGATAGCAAGCTCATAACAGGCATAGCTGAGAGGAGCCCTTACAAGTTTGGGCTAAGGACTGTAGGGACGAATATACCTATCTATTCCGAAGATGAGATGAGAAAGGCAAAACCGGATTATCTCCTGGTGCTTCCCTGGCATTTCATCAACGAGTTCATGAGCAGGGAGAAGGCTTTTCTTGAGGCAGGAGGCAAGTTCATTGTTCCATGCCCTAAGTTTGAGATTATAGGCAAGTGAAAAATTAGGAAAGTAAAAACACGCATTATTTTTTCTTTTTGTTGGCTTTTTTAGCTGACAAGATTTTCTCAGGGTCTGCGCCTAGTGCCTTTAAGTCATGCTCGAGCATATCCTTGGCAAGGTCATGAAGCATTATCTTAGGCTTCCATCCCAGGACCTTCTTTGCCTTGCTGTAATCCCCTAGCAGGCAGTCCACTTCTGCAGGCCTGAAATAATACGGGTCAACCTTGACAACAGTCTCACCCGTATCAGTTCTTATGTATTCCTCCTCTGTTCCTTTCTTGCCATTGCTCTTGACAGGTATGCCTGCTATCTTGAAGGTTTCCTCTAAGAATTTCCTGACAGTATGAGTTTCGCCAGTGGATATGACAAAGTCATCTGGCTGGCTGTGCTGCATCATCATCCACATAGCCTCGACATAGTCCTTGGCATGCCCCCAGTCCCTTTTGGAGTCAAGGTTCCCAAGGCTGAAGCACTTAGCAAGCCCAAGCTTTATCTTGGCAACATTAAGAGTGATTTTCCTGGTCACAAAGTTCTCCCCTCTCCTTGGTGACTCGTGGTTAAAGAGTATGCCATTGCAGGCAAAGAGCCCGTAGCTCTCCCTGTAGTTCTTGGTAATCCAATAGCTATAAACCTTGGCGCAGCCATAAGGGCTCCTGGGATAAAAAGGAGTGCTCTCCTTTTGAGGTATCTCCTGTGCCTTGCCAAACATCTCTGAAGTGGATGCCTGGTAGAACTTGATGCTCTTGCCTGACTCTTCATTTACCTTATGGATGATTTCAAGAATCCTGGCCACTCCTACAGCATTGATGTCTGCAGTGTAGACGGGAATATTGAAGCTTATATGGGCGTGGCTCTGGGATGCAAGGTTATATATCTCATCTGGAAGGAACTCCCTTATGATGTTGCTGAGCGAGTTGGCATCAGCCATGTCACCATACACTAGCCTGAAATCAGGGTTGCCCTGCAAGTGGTCTATCCTTTCCCTCATCATGCTAGAGTTCCTTCTAACCAATCCATAGACTTGGTAGCCTTTTTCAAGCAATAATTCTGTAAGGTAAGAGCCGTCCTGGCCTGTCACTCCTGTAATCAAAGCTTTCTTTTTCATAAAAAACACCTCATAAACTGGTTTTATTCTCTTTTAAAGACATATTTTATATTTATTTTTCATCTTTTTGCTATCATCACTATGTTCATCCCTTCTTTGTCATTTGCCTTCCTGTAGCTAGGGATTCTTCTTATAGACCTCCATGTTGCCTTGGCAGGGTTATAAGTGAGCGGGGAATAAACCCCCAAATCAACAATGCGCAAGCCTGCCTTGGTGAAAATATTTCTTAAGCTTTCCGAAGTATAATGGAAAGTATGAGTCTCATTTTCCATTGTCGAGCTCTTTTTCATACTAGGATTGGCACAGTTAGGCACCTCTATAAAGATTATGCCGCCTTTAGCCAAGTTATTTTTTACCGTGTTAAGGAATCTCAATGGGTAGACTAGGTGCTCAAATACATGGGACAGGTAAATCACATCAAACTTTCCTTTGATAGGGTCGGTCTCAATATCTCCTGCTTTGCAAGCCTTCTTTCCCAGGCGCTTGTTAATCTTTTGGCAGTTCTTCTTGTCAGGCTCAATCGCTGAAACATCATAGAAATTGCTGAAATACCTCAGGCTGTGGCCTTCTCCAGGTCCTATCTCAAGAAATCTAGTGGCTGAGCCCTTGTCCTGAGCCCTAATCCACTCTTTTAGCATTTCATGATGGCTTATTGCGATGAGCGGGTGCACTCCCATAAACCTTAATGCTTTAACTCCGTGCCTGAAAACGCTTTGCCTAAGCCCAGTGCCTGTGATGTTCTTCCTGGCCTTTCTTGAATGCCAATACTCGCCTGAGTAATATTGCTTATAGGCTTTCTTTATCTTGGCATCATCTTCTCCTGTGTAGCCTAGCTCGCACTTCTTGCAGTAAAGCACAGGCCAGCCAAACTTATTATTATATGCTATCTTGGCAGAATACTTGCTCTGGCCGCATAATAGGCATTTCTTCATAATACCGGATGACTTGCGCTGGGTTTATATTTTTTATGAAAACCCAAACCCAATGCTGAAGTTTAGTCAAAATTAACCTTTTTTGCCAGTTGAAATTAGCTATTGCTAAACTAGAAAACTATATAAACCCGCCCTTTTACCTCTTTTCAGTTCGTAATCAGGATTTTAGTATTTTTGTGGGGTGGTATTGTTTGGCAAGGCATTCTGAGCATCACGGGCATCATGGGCGGCATCAAGATAGTTATGCTCGTGATGAAAACGCTGAGAGCAAGGACGAAGTGAGCATTGACTTCTCTAAGGTAAAAAGGTGGTTTTCTGCAGAAAACATAAAGAGGAACGCTACTCTGCTGACCATCCTCCTAGTTTTAGTGCCTGTTATTTTAACTGTCTATATAAGGCTCCAGCCGCAATACCTGCCCCAGACAGATGTATGGGCTGAGAATTCTGTGAATAACTACTTTAGGAACCAGATAGACAATGCAGTCAATTCCCAGTACCCTAACCTGCCGGCGCAGAACAAGGAATCGCTTGTTAACCAACAGTTCGAAGAGTTCAGGAAGAATAACAAGGACATGCTTGCGCAGCAGGTAGAAGCCACTAGCAGCTATTTTAAGTCAGGATTCCAGTACCAAGAGAGCAATCATACCTATACTTTCCTTGGTGATCTGGACTCTTATTATTTCTTGAGATATACAAGAAACCTGATTGAGAAAGGCTCTTTTTGTGATGAAATAAGGGATGGGCAATGCTACGATAACCACATGTATGCTCCTATAGGAGCTCCTATAGACACTACCATGCACTCTTATGGAATATATTACCTCTATAAGTTCCTTAACATACTAGACCCAAAGGTCAACCCCATGCAGGCAGCTTTCTACTTGCCAACAGTCCTTGCAGTGATTGCAGCCATAGCTGCCTTTTTTGTCGGCAAGAAGATGATGAACATCACAGCAGGTTTCTTTGCTTCCATGTTCCTTGCCTTGAGCCCTATGTTCCTTTCAAGGACTCTTGGCTCTGATACAGATATATGGAACGTGATGTTCGTTATGATAGTGCTCTGGATATTCCTTGAGGCATTTGAAGCCAAGTCCTTGAGGAGCAAGATAATCCTTTCAGCCCTGGTCGGAGCAGTTTTCGCAGTTTTCAACTTTGCCTGGGGAGGATGGTGGTACATCTTTGACTTCATGCTAGCCACTTTGCTGATTTACATCTTCTTCATGATAGTCAGAAATTCCCTATCGAGCAAATCAGGGGCTAGGGATTCAAAGAATATATTCACCAGGGACGTCGCGTTCACAGCTATAATCCTGGCTGTTTTGATTATCAGCACTTTTATATTTGTTTCAGTTAGCTCCTCGACCACGTCTTTCACCAATGCCTTCACAGAGCCATTCTTCAGGCTTTCAACAGCCAAGGAGGCTGCTAAGGAAAACTACTGGCCTAATATCCTTACAACAGTTGCAGAGATGAATGAGGCAAGCGTAGAGACAGTCGTGGTCCAGACTGCTTTTGGGATAAAGCTGTTCTTTGCTCTGTCATTGCTAGGAATAGTATTCCTGATGGTAAGGAAAAAGCCAACAGGGAAGGAATACCTTTTCATAGCAGGCTCAGCCATAGTATTCCTGTTCTTGGTGTCAAGCTCAGCCTTTAGGCTTCATCCTTACACTTACTTATTATTGCTCATAGCGCCAATAGCTGCTATCATTGTACTCTTGCTTTTTGATAAGACCCATGGAGAAAAGCTTGCAGTGGACATCAAGCCAGCAATTCTCCTTACAATATGGTTTGTGGGTATGATGCTTGCAGGCACCAAGGGAGTAAGGTTTATCCTAATGGTAATACCTGCCTTTTCAATAGCCATAGGAGTGGCAATAGGCTACCTGCACCAGTACATCGCAGGCATGCTCAAGTCAGAGTTCAAGATATCAGAGAAGATAACCAAGCCCGCAATATTCATCCTGCTATGCTTCCTGCTGGTCACGCCTATAAGGGCAGGCATATCCACTGGAGAATCATTCACCCCCTCAATGACCCTGGGATGGTGGGACACCCTTCTTAAGATAAAGGCAGAGTCACAGCCAGATGCCATCATCAACTCCTGGTGGGACTTTGGCCACTGGTTCAAGTATGTTGCTGACAGGAGAGTCACTGTGGATGGCTCAGGCCAACATTACCAGCTAGCCCATTGGATGGGAACTGTGCTGGTGAGTGATGATGAGAATAAGGCAGTCAATACCTTGCGCATGCTTGACTGCGGAAGCTTTGAGTCTTATGAGATGATTTTTGCAGAGAAAAAGGATGTGCTAGAATCTGTCAAGCTAATCAAGACCATAATCATGCAGGATGAGCCAGAAGCCATGAAGACGCTTGAAGATGCAGGCCTGAGTAAGGAATCAATTGATGAGATAATCAGCCGTGTATTTTGCAGCCCTCCTGAAAACTACTTGATAACCTCTGGCGATATGGTGGGCAAGGCAGGGGTTTGGGCACACTTCGGCTTATGGGACTTTGAAAGGGCTTACATGATAAGGGAAGTGAAGCCTAAGGATCCTGATGAGGGCATAGCCATACTTAAGGAAAAATTCAATTACGACGATAACGAGGCAACGACTCTTTACTATGAGCTGCAGGCGCTCCAATCAGACAGGGAGATGAATGACTGGATATCACCATGGCCAAACTACCTGGGAGGGCAGTGGACCCCTTGCAAGGTATTGAATGATGAGCTCAACACCACTAGCGGTGAAGATGTTGAAGACGGAGATAATGCCACTGAGATAGTTGCAAGTGATGAAAACAGCGATGAAAAAAGCAAAGGATTAATGGCTTGCAGCATCGGAAGCGAAATCAGTAGGGACAACCAGGCAAGGACTGTGATAGAGGCAGCGATTCTTGACCTTAATAACTACAAGAACGCCAGCCTGATAATAGGCTCATATGACCTAGCATCTAACTATAGGCTGGGCTCAGGCAGGATAATACCGGCTGCCTTTGTGATTTTCAATGATGATGGCATTGAAAGGGTTGAGCTGGAAAACTCATCTTTCCCATATGATGTGCTTATTGACATGGTGGAGAACAGGAGCATGATTGCAGATTCTAGGCTTTCACTGTCATTGTTCACTAAGCTATTCTACCTTGACGGCAGGTACACCACGCACTTTGAGAAGTTCTCAGAAACTACAGACATGACAGGCACAAGGATAAGCGTTTGGAAGGTCAAGTGGCCTGGCCATGAGGCAGAAAAAGTTCCGGCTGCCACGACACCCGCTACAACAGCAACTTCAGATTCAGCAACAGGTCAATCTGTGCTGCCAGAAGATGTGATTCTAGAGGAAGAGCCTGCTGGTGAAGAAATCGTACTATCCCCGGAAGCCATCTTGGGTTAATGGCATAAGAGCCTATCTCGGGATAAGAATTATTTTGATTTTCTTTACTTTTAACTTTTATTTTCTTTATCAAAAATCAAAGAATACCTCTTCATTTATGTTGAGATCTTAAATTTGCTTCTTTGATTTTTGGAAATACTTCGGCCTTCAGGCCGAAGATATTTATTTGGCAAGAATATTCTTCATCCTCTTGATGTTATAATAGACGTCCTTGGTGTCAGTGCCAGGAAGCTTGCCGCTAGCAAAAGCTTTCTTTAGCTCAATAACTGACTCTTTTATTGTGTGCTCTGGCACAAATCCAAGCTCTTTTTTTATCTTGTCAGAATTAACATGATATGAGCGTGGGTCATTGGTTGGCTGGACTTCCACAGGCACATTGCCTACGACTTCTTTCACTAAGTTTGCTATCTCTGAAACCTTGAGGTTGCCATAGCCAGCGTTATAGATTTTGCCATTGACCTTGTCAATAGGCACTCGCAATAGGAGCTCGTAGAGCCTTATCATGTCCTTGATATGTATCAAGGGGCGCAGCTGCTCTCCTCCCATTACAATGATTTTTCTCTTGTTGATGGCTGAATTGGTGAGGATATTGACGACAACGTCAAGCCTGGCCCTTGGCGAGTAGCCGCACACAGTAGAAGGCCTAATAATCACTCCCTTGAAATCATTTTCTTCCTGTCCTAGTCGGTAAAGCAGGTAATGCTCAACCTCTATTTTGAGCTTGGAGTATTGGGTTATTGGCTCTGGCTCCAAGTCTTCTGTCACATTAGGCTCGCTTCTAACCCCATACACGCTGCTTGATGAGGCATAGATGAATCTCTTGATACCAGCTGCTTTTGACATGTCTATCAAGTTGAGTGAGCCGTCATAATTGACAGAATGAGTGAATTTAGGGTCAAGGTCTGCACTAGGGTCATTGGAGACGCAAGCCAGGTGTATGACGCTGTCCACCCCTTTAAGAGCCTTGATAACATCCTCCTTGTTCCTTAAGTCTCCTTTGATTAGTTTAAGATTAGAATTCTTCTCAGCCTTCTGGGCATTGATTGCATTTACAAACTCTTCTGTTGATTCCCAGAACCAGAATGTGTCAAGCACATTGACTTTGTAGCCTTTCTTAAGCAGGAGAGGCACAAGCTCAGAGCCAACATAGCCTGCTCCGCCTGTGACTAGCACCCTCTTAGGTTTTCCCTTGCTTTTTTCTTCTGGTTTAGCCTTGTTTTTCATCAACCTTAGATATCTGACAGGGTATATAAATTTTTTCCAAATGCCAAATGGCTGATGAAAAACAGAATGAACAATGCAGCATGCCGAGCGCTTTAGTCAGAGTAATCTAGGTATTGCTGCCAGTTAAATTCGTTCTGCATCGGGACATACTGTTTTATCCTATTGATAGCTTCTCCGGGATTTGGGTCATCAAGGCTGTGGATTTGCATTTCTGCGCCTATCTGTATTCTCCTGTGGTCGTGGATATTCTTTCTTGGGCTTATGTGTATTCTATCCTTGTAAATCAACAGTGTGAACACCTGGTTGTCCTTTTCCAGGTTATTTATCACATTGCACGCCATCCCTGAAAATCCGCTTGCATCCTGTGTTATCACTAGTCCATCAAAAGGAGTGTTCTTAGGGATATATACTCCCTTGGTGAGGGTCCAAGAATTAGCTTGGTCCAATACATGAGGTGCTAAATCATAGCTATAAAGGTCTATTATGTGTAGGTGCCAGTGGTCATGTGCAGGGACGCTCATGCCATCAAGCACATGATTCCTTGCAGCTATGAAATGATTTTCTTGGCAGAACTTGACAATGGCTTCAAGCTCTTGTGGAGTGATAAGTGCTCCCCTGGTCTTGCCTTCTTCAGGAATGTAAAGCTTGTTGCCTTCTTGAGGCACTACCCGCTTGCTATTATCATCGTGGTCAACAGGTACCCATAAGCAATGGCCAGGGTCTCTTGGATATCTGCCAGGCGTTATAAAGTATTTTCCCAATTCAAATACTACATTGTCAATTGAAGGATTGTCTTTTGCATCAATTCCTTGGGCGATGTTTTCGCACATAAAGCATTTGCCCTGTACTTCATCGTTCAGCACGAGCTTTGCATCATATTCTTCAATATTTTTTGCAGGGAAAAACGGCGGCTGCTTTGCCATGAGTGCTCTTCTCATGTTCCATCCGCTGCCAGGTATTAATCTCACAAAACCCCAATCTTTGCCACTAAAATTAACTTTGAATTCATTATCATATCCAGTCCCTTCCAATATGCTGACAGGAGTGCTGTAAGTCTCCAGGGCTTTCCCCCATCTCAACAAGAAATCTCCCCATTTGTCAATGTCAAGGTGGCGGCTTGCCTCTTGCAAGAACTTATCTTTTTCCTCTTGTGTTGCTAGGCTCATCTTTTCACCTTGTGGTATGAAAGTGCATTCTCAAGCTCTATCCTTGCCATCTCTGCGCTTATGGGCGAGTAAAGGAATCCTGGCTTTTGGAATGATTTCGTTGTTTTTTCTGCTTCTTCCTCAAGGGTCTTTGGCTTGTCGCTCATTTTTGAGCGCTCAACCTCTGTCATCATGCCAATGTAGGTCACTCTCCAAAGCTTGTCAGCATCTCTCATCAACCCGTCATTGACTCCGAAATCACTTAGGCTAAAGAAGCCTGGCCTAGTATCATGCTGGGAGATTATCTCCAGGATGTGGTTTTGGTATTTTTCGCCGTTCCATCCTGCTTCGTTTATGCGTCCAGCATAATCCAGGGACTTGAGTATTTTTTCCGCCAGTTCCCTTCCAAGCACTTGGTGCCTGTCTCTTAGTATTGGCTCGTATATCTTTCTTATCTTGTAATCAGCGAATAAAGCCCTCTCTTCCTCAGCCAGTTGGCTCCAGCCAATGTCGTGGAGTATGATGCTAGGCATCATTATCTCTCTTGTTGCTTCTGGGTGAAAGCGTAGCAGCCTTAATCCGAAGTATGCAGTGATCTCAGCATGCCCTTTGTCATCTCTCTTGTCCTGGAAGGGAAGCGCTGCTCTCCAGAGCTCTCCCTCAAAAGGATTCTTCTCATCCATTTCTTTTATTGAATATATTGTGTCCTCAAGCTTTGGCAATATGTTCTTGCCTTTGCCTGAAGAGTCCCATTTAGAGTAATCTATTGGCTGATAGTATTTTGAGATTTCTTTCACATTCATTTTCAATCCCTCCGATTGTATTAAATAAACTAAGAAACAAAACTTACCTTTTAAATGTTACTATTGTAGAGTAAAAATATATTCTGGGTGAGGTCGAATCATTCCTCCTTATCCTTTCCCAAATACTTGAACCAGCTCTTGGTAGCCTTCTCAATTGATTCCTTGTCCCAGACAGGCACGCTTCTCCAGTACTCTATGTTCTTGAGCATTATCTTGACGCCCTCTTCAAAGCTAACTTCAGGCTCCCATTTCAAGAGCTTTTTTGCCTTGGTTATATCTCCATGAGTTGAATCAGGCTCCCCAGGCCTTTTTGGCAAGTGCTCTTTTGGATAGCTTTTTCCTCCTATGAGCTCTGCAAGATAATTTATGCTCTGTGGCTTGCCAGTAGCGATGTTAATGATTTCATCAGTCACTTCTGACTCTGCAGCTTTAAAGCAAGCTTTTGCAATGTCAGTCACAAATGTGAAGTCTCGGGTCTGCTTCCCATCGCCAACAATAGTCAAAGGCTTGTTATGCAGCTTTTGTGAGAGGAAGACCTTGAACACAGCTCCATATGTGGTGTTGGACCTGGCTCTTGGGCCGTAAACATTGAAGAAGCGCAAGGAAATCACAGGCAATCCATACAATTTTCCCCAGAAGAGCACATACTCCTCGCCAACATGCTTAGTAAAAGCATAAGGATACTCTGGCCTAACTTCAGCCACTTCATTTGTAGGGTATTTGTCAGGAATCCCATAGCAAGATGATGATGCAGAATAAACAAATTTCTTTAAGCTAGGGCAGTATTTCCTGCAAGCCTCAAGCACGCGTATAGTTGCAGTGACATTGGCTTGGTGGTACTTGAAAGGCTCTTCAATTGACGGCACAATGTCTGCTAATGCTGCCAGATGGAAAACATAAGTTGCATCCTTGAACAGCTTTTCATTGAACTGTCCTGCTAGCTCTATGGTATGGAACTCATAATTAGGGTTATTTTGGAAAAGCTCTACATTGTCAAGCTGGCCATTAGCCATGCTATCAATCCCCAATACCTTAAAGCCTTTGCTTAGAAGAAGCTCAACAACATGGCTTCCTATGAATCCTGCTGCTCCTGTGACCACTGCTTTTTTTGCATCCTTAGATGCCTTTGCCTTATTTTTTTGCTTTGCCATTTTCTTTTCCAAGCTCCTTGATAGTCTTGATAATGCTTTCCTGGCTTATCCCGAGATATTTCATGAGGCTGTCCTGTGAGCCATACTTCTCAGGGAAAACATCATTTATGCCTATCCTCTTGAATCTTTTTGCAGTGCTAAAATTAGCCTCTGCCAGCAGCTCGCTGATTGCGCTTCCAAGCCCTCCAATAATGTTATGTTCTTCCACGCTCACAATGACAGGAGCCTTGCTTGCAAGTGAGAGTATGGTTTTCTCGTCTAGCGGCTTGACAGTTGGCACGTGCACCACTGCTGCTTTTATGCCTTGTTTTGCCAGTTCATCTGCTGCTTCAAGGCTCATCTTCAAGCAAATGCCTGTGCTTATGATAAGAGCATCATTGCCTTGTCTCATCGGGTAAGCCTTGCCGATTATAAAAGGCTCTTTTGGGTTTGTTACAATTGGATCTCCGCCCTTTCCAAGCCTGATATAGATTGGGCCTTTATGCTCAACTGTGGTTGGCACAAGCCTTTTCATCTCCTCTGCATCAGCAGGGCAGAGGATGGTCATGCCAGGGATGGCTCGCATTATAGCTATGTCATCAGTTGCTTGGTGAGTAGGTCCAAGAGGAGCATACACTAGCCCCCCGCCATTGCCAATAAGCCTTACATTGAGATGGTGAAGCCCTAGGTCTAGCACTACCTGCTCAAAGTTTCTCCTGGTGATGAAAGTGGCTATGGTGTTGAAATATACTATCTTGCCTTCAAGTGCAAGTCCTGCTGCTACTCCTGTCAGGTTCTGCTCATATATTCCTTCTATGAAAAATCTTTCAGGGATGTCTTTTTTGAACTCATCAAGTGTTCCTGCGCCTACATCTGAGCCTATGAAGAATATTCTCTTGTCTTGCTTTGCAAGCTTGTAAACTTCGTTAAGCACTGTTTTTCTCATTTTGCTTTTTCTTCTCCGCATACTTCCTTGTACATCTGCTCATACTCATCATCTGTTGGCTTTGGATGGTGCCATTTGGTGTTGTATTCCATGAAAGACACTCCTTTGCCTTTCACAGTGTGGCAGATTATGATTGATGGCTTGCCTTTCTCCAGAGGCAGCGAGGATAATGCTTTTTTTACCTGGCTGATGTCATGGCCGTCTATCTCTTTCACTGCAAACCCAAAGCTCTTCCACTTGTCTGTAAGAGGCTCCAGGTCCTGCACTTCGCAAGTCCTGTTGTATGACTGGCATTTGTTATAGTCCTGAATGACTACCAGGCTGTCAAGCTTGTGCTTGCCTGCAAGCAGGGCACCTTCCCATATTGCCCCTTCATTTGATTCTCCATCCCCAATGAGCACAAACACCTTGTGCTTGGCTTTATCATATCTTGCAGCAAGTACCATGCCAATGCCAACAGCTAGTCCATGCCCTAGGCTTCCAGTGGCTACCTCTACGCCTGGTATCTTGGTCTCTGGATGTCCTCCGAGCAAGCCGTCAAGCGCGCAGAACCTGTCAAGCTCCTCTTTTGGAAAGAACCCTTTCTCAGCCAAAATAACGTATAGTGCGAGGCAGCCATGTCCTTTGCTTAGGATGAACCTGTCTCGCAAAGCCCATTTTGGGTTCTTTGGATTATACTTCAGTATGTCATCATATAGAACCCTTATTATCTCGACAATTGAAAATGCAGATGCAGGGTGGCCTTTGCCTGCTTTCTTCATCATATTGACTATCTGCTTGCGAAGCTCTAGTGATCTCTTGTCAAGCTTAGTGCTTATTGTGTCCATCTTAGCTGTTGGTACTCATCAAGTATTTTTTTGAGCATTTTCCTGGATTTTTCTAGCTGTTCTGCTTGTTTTGCCAGCCTTTCTCGCTCTATGTTGAGGAGATACTGGCTGGGTTTATATCTGTTTTCATTGAGCGCTGCAAACTGCATAGCAAACTCTCTCCTCTGCAAGTCAACTCCAAGGAACTCATTGAGGAATATGAGGCACCATACCAACCCAAACAAGGGATATGCGATGCTAACTCTTTGCTTGAGCTGCCTATCCTCCTTGAACAAGGCAATTGATTTTTCATAGAACTCGTGCTTTTGCTTTCCTGTCAGCTTCATTGCATCATGTAATAGGAAGTCAGATACCAGCTTCATAGGAGAGTCAGTTCCAAAGTATTCCAGGTCCACAAACACTAGCTTTCCATTTTTCTTGCGTATAGTATTATGGAACCCAAAATCAGAAGGGCTTATAGTGCGCAGCTCTGGCTTTATCTCCTCTGAGAAGCCTAGTTTTGATTTTGCAGCTTGTTTTCTTGCCCACTCTAGCACCTTAGCATAGTTTGGCTTGAAAGATGATTCTAAGAAATCGTTAAGCTCTTCGAATATTAGGGCTGAGTTGCTGTTATTGCTAGCTGCAGCAGCTTCCAATCTCTTCAACCTTCGCTCAATTATATCGACAATTGATTGGAATGAGAAGCAAGCATCAGCAGCAACAGGCAAATATTTGCTTGATGGTATTGCTGCAAGCTTCTTTAGCTCAGACATGAACTCAAACACGCAATCCATGTCCTTGGATGTGACCTCTGCAACAGGCTTTCCCTTGACAAACTCATAGATTGCTATGTTATGTTTCTCATCCTTGGCAATAGGCTTAGGAATGCAATTGATTTGGTTCTTGTGCAAGAACTCTGAAGCTTTATACTCAACTTCTAGCCTGTTCCTCTGCTCTTTGGGATGCTTGAAATACTGCTTGGCAAGGTAAATCTTGTTTTTAGTGCTTAACTTGAAGACTCTGCTGTTCCTTCCGCCACCAATTTGCTCTAAGCTAAGAACTTTTTCTCCTAGCAGCCTTGAACAGGCTTCAATTATCCTTTCTGTGCCAAAGAAATAATCAGCAATATTGCTCCATGAGCTAAAGCTAAGCACATCACTAGCTATTTTGCCTGATACGATGCCTGAGGCAAACATCATCTTGACAGTGCCTTTTGGAAAACCTGGCTCAGTAAAGACTTCTTCAAGGTCGTCGATGAAATAAGTGCAGCCAAGCTCCTTTATCCTCGCAATCTTCTCTTGCCTATCAGAGCAGAAAAACACTTGGCCTGGGGAAATCCCAAACCTCTCAAAAAAGCAGTTCTGCTCAAGCCAGTTAAGCGCTGCCTTTCGCAGGTTGACTTTGACTAGCTTTTTTTCCTTGGCTGAGGCAGACAGGCCTGGCTTATAGTTTGAAAATTCAGTCTTGTGGCTGATGATGTACACAGGAATATCATGCTTCTTGCACAAAAGAAAGAAGTCAGCAACGCCTTCAACAAGCTTTGCCTTGCCCATCTCCTTGCCATAAACTAGAGCTTGGAGCTTTTGCCACTCATTTTCTCCATTGGGCTTTTGCCTTATGCTGTTCCTGATGGCTGTCTTGTCCTTTGGGGTTTGGGAGCCAATGAGCCCTAAGCTTGTGGCAAGCTCATGCATGCTTTCATCGTAGCTGACAATAGTGTTGTCCAGGTCTACTCCTATGACATGTATTTCTTTGGTTATTGCTCCTTTTTTCTTGCCCCCCATAAAGCACCTATTTATGCATATATGGACTTATTCTGGGTATTTAAAAGTAGTGGATTTTATGAGGGGATTACTAAATGCACTAATAGCTAAGAATTATTTTTTAGCCTCCTTACCCAAAAACTCCATTGATATAATCCTCTGTGAGCTTGTTTTTTGGATTCTCAAACAATTGTCTTGTCTTTCCTGCTTCTATAATCTTTCCGTTCAGAAGGTAAATTGCGTCATCAGATATCCTTTTTGCCTGTTGCATGTTATGCGTTACTATGATGATGGTCTTTTCCCTTTTCAATTTTACTAGCAATGACTCTATCTTGGCAGTGGCTATTGGGTCAAGGGCTGAGCAAGGCTCATCAAGCAGTATCACGTCAGGGTTTATAGCCATTGCTCTTGCTATGCAAAGCCTTTGCTGCTGGCCTCCTGAAAGCCTGAAGGCAGAGACATTAAGCCTATCCTTCACTTCATCCCATAAGTCTGCCTTCTTAAGGCTCTCCTCAACTATCTTGCCTAGCTGTTTCTTGTCCTTAACCCCTTGCAGCCTTAGGCCATATGCAACATTGTCAAATATTGACATGGGAAAAGGGTTTGGCTTCTGGAACACCATGCCTATCTTTTTCCTGAGCTCAACAACATCAGTTTCCTGGCATAGGATGTTTTGTTGGCAATAATGTATCTCTCCCTTTGCCTTGGCAATTGAGATGATGTCATTCATCCTGTTAATGCACCTCAGAAAGGTTGACTTGCCGCAGCCTGATGGCCCTATGAGCGCTGTTATCTTCTTCTGCCCTATCTCAGCATTGACATCATATAGTATTTGCTTGCCATTATACCAGAAATCAAGGTTTTTAACAATAATCTCTTTTCCTAGCTCTTTTTGTATTTCCATGTTGATCACCAGTCTTTTTTCTTCCTCAGCCTGTATCGTATTATGAAGGCTATGAGGTTGAGCATGAACACCATGATTATGAGCACCAAGGCTGTGCCGAGCGCGTACTCATGGGCATATGGGCTTGAGTGTTGGGTTGCCAGTATGTAAAGATGATAGGGTAATGCCATGAATTTGTCAAAAACAGATGTTGGCAGGTAGGACATAAAAAAGGTGGCTCCAACCATTATTATAGGGGCTGTTTCTCCCATTGCCCTAGAGACTCCTAGTATTGCTCCTGTCATCATGCCGCTAAGCGAGTGAGGCAGCACATTGCGCCTTATGGTCTGCCACTTAGTCGCTCCAAGTGCATAGCTTCCTTCTCTGAATGATAATGGAACTGTCTTCAGGGCTTCCTCGCTTGTGGTTATTATCCAAGGCAAGGTCATGCATGAAAGGGTGAGAGAGGCAGCTACTAGTGAAGTGTTAAGGTTGAGCAGCAATACAAAAACCGCTATCCCGAACAGGCCGTAAACTACAGATGGGACTCCTGCAAGGTTTCTTATTGCCAGTTTTATAATTCTGGTGAACAGGTTATCCTTTGCATACTCATTAAGGTAAATGGCAGTGCATATGCCTATAGGGACAGAAACCACAGCCACTCCTATGCCTAATAGTAGCGTTCCTATGATTGCAGGAAGTATTCCTCCTTGGGTTATGTCCATATGCGACCACATGCTTGTAAGGAACTTGATGCTGATGATACCTGCTCCTTCTTTCATGATAAACATCAGGACAAACAATAAGATTAGCACTGAGAAGATGGCAGCAGCCCTGAAAAGTGAGAAGTACACTGCTTGTTTAGCTTTTTGGTTTAATAACATTTGCTATTCACCACTTATACCTTCTTGATTGCCTTTCCAGTATCAGGTCTGATATGAGGTTAACAAGGAAAGTCAATATGAAAAGAACCAGGCCTATTGCAAATAGCGAGTTATAGTGCAGGCTTCCTTGGACAACTTCCTTTATCTCGATGGCAATGTTTGCAGTCATTGGCCTCACAGGGTCAAAAAATGAGTGGGGCATAGCTCGTGAATTTCCTGCTACCATGAGCACTGCCATGGTCTCACCCACAGCCCTTCCTAGCCCTAACATTATTGCTGCCACTATTCCTGACAGCGCAGGGGGCAGGAGAGCCATCCTTATCATCTGCCATTTTGTAGAGCCAAGGGCAAGGCTTGCCTCACGGAAATCTTTGGGCAGGGAGGTAAGCACATCCTCTGATATGCTTATGATAGTGGGAAGAATCATCACAGCGACAACAATGGAGGCTGTCAAGGCATTAAGGCCATGGCTTAAGCTAAAAATCCTCGCTATTAACGGTGAAAGTACTAGCAAGCCTATGAGCCCTAGCACTACTGATGGGATTCCAGCTATCATCTCAACAACAGGCTTTATTGCTTCTCTTACCTTGGGCTTGGCTATCTCTGCAAGATAGATGGCACTGGCTATGCCTATGGGGATGGCAATTGCCAATGCGCCAAAAGTGACCATGAGAGTGCCTACTATTAAGCTAAGTATGCCGTACTTAGGAGTTGAATAGGCTGTAGGGTTCCAATCGCTTCCTGACAGAAAATCAAGCAAGCTTACTTCGCTGAAAGTCTTGGAGCCTGTTACCAGGAGAAAAATGAATATGCCTAAGAGTATTACCAGCGCAGTTATGCTAATAATTGAAAAGAAATATTTTATTGACTTCTCCTTGATATCCCTTGACCTGGGATTAGATCCTGGCCAGTAATGCGTCATTTTTCTCTTTGTCCCCTGGAAGAAGCCTTATGTAGCCTGATTTCTCAACTATTCCTTGGCCTTGCTCGCTGAGTTCGAACAATAAGAACTTGTGCAGCTCAGAGCCTTTTGTAGGGGGATTGGCAAAGTATTGGTATAGCACTCTTGAGACAGGGTATTCCTCAAGCTTGCTCTGGTCCAGCGGAGTGATGTATTCGCTATTCTCATCTGATGCTATAGGAACAATCTTGACTCCTGGTATTGGCTTGCCTGACTCATCCAACAGGTAGCCTATGCCTGCGTATCCTATGCCTGACTTGTCTTGCTTCACAGCATCAATTATTGCCTGGTTTCCTTCCATGTTCATCATCTTAGGGGAATAATCTGCTTGCACTACGTGCTCCATGAAGAATGCATAGGTGCCAGAAGTGCTCTGCCTCCCATAAAGGGATATCTGCTTATCTTCTCCCCCTAGCTCTTTCCAGCTGGTTATCTCTCCTTTGAATATCTTTGAAAGCTGCTCCATGGTAAGCCCTTCCACAGGATTATCCTTGTTGACAATGACAGAGAGCATGTCCCTGGCTATTGAGAATTCCTGCACCTGCATGCCCTTATCTGCAGCCTGCTTAAGCTCCTCAGCCTTTATAGGCCTTGATGCGTCTGCTATTGGAATCTCGCCATTGATAAGAGCAGCTATGCCTGTCCCGCTGCCTCCGCCAGTGACAGATATCCTTACTTCTGGAGAGATGGCCTGGTAAGCCTCTGCCATGTTAGAAACCATCTGGAGCAGGGTGTCTGAGCCTTTTATCTCAATATTCCCTGGCTGGGACTTTACTGCTTGAGACTGGCCTACTGCCTGCTGGCCACTTCCTTGCGCCATGATATTTCCTGTTGCAGAGCCATTTCCTGAGCATCCTGCTATAATGACCAAAGCTATTGCCAAAACAGCGAAGGATACTTTTGTTAAATTAACTGTTCGTTTCATAATACCACCCCTTTTTTTTAGGATGCAATAAAAGGATAGAGAACCGCATATATTCTTATCCTATAGACAGTATTTATTTCTCTCTTTTGCTATATACTTCTTTCAGCTTAAGGATTTATGCTTCAAGAGTTATTTGTTGGTTATGCGGGGTGAAAGCATGGGCAAGCATAAGCAAGGCATTTCAATAGTAATACCTACTCTTAATGAGGAAAAGAACATTGATGAGCTTCTAGCTAACATCATGGGGCTGGAAAAATCCTCTGAAAAACCTGGCGAAAAAACTGATTATGAGCTTGAAATCATAGTTGCCGATGCTAATTCAAAGGACAAAACCAGGCAGG
This sequence comes from Candidatus Woesearchaeota archaeon, assembly GCA_016935175.1. Classification (GTDB taxonomy): domain Archaea; phylum Nanobdellota; class Nanobdellia; order Woesearchaeales; family SM23-78; genus SM23-78. The sequence continues at coordinate 36,814 of JAFGRK010000016.1, forward strand.
TCGCTGAGGCTTATGGCGCAAGGGTCATCCATGGAGGCCTTCCTGGCCATGCCAGAAACCAAGGAGCCAGGTTTGCAAGCCATGAAATGGTTTATTTCCTTGATGCAGACGTGCGCATACAAGACAAGGATTTCATTGGCAAGTCATTCCAGGAGTTCAGGGAAAGAAATCTTGATTGCGCAGGCATGGATAACTATCTTCTCTGGAGCGGAAATGAGAAAGCCTTTTCAAAATCAGCAGCCAACCTGGTGTTTGGGGTTGCCAATGCTTATATCAAGGGAGTGCAGAATACCAAGAACCCCAGGGCTGTGAGCACTGCCATGATTGTCAAGAGGCCTGAGTTCATAACTCTGGGTGGATTTGATGAGAACATCTACTGGGGTGAGGATTCTGAGCTAGCAAAAAGATTTGCGTCATCCGGCTATAAGTTCGGAATACTTGACTCAGTCTCTATTAAAGTTTCTCCTAGAAAAGCAGTTTCCCAGGGCTCTGTCAGGTTTGCCAAGAATGTCTTGAGGCTAAATGCTTATAGAAGCAAGCACGGCGAGGTATCAAGAGAGATTTACAACCAGCTCACAGGGATACAGGATTATTTTGCAAGGGCCAATCCTGGCTAAGAAAATCAATCCTATCATCAAGCTTAATCTTATCATCAAGCGACTCTATTGTCTGTATTATTTGCTCTGCATTCCTATGCTGTGGGTTGATGTAGGCAGAGTGCGCTATATGGTAGCCTAGCAACCCAAATAATGCGCTTATTGCAAGGGCATTGGCTCTTCTCACAGGCCTGAAGTGGCTTATCTTCCTATTCGTTATAAGGTCAATGAAGTTATCAAGGCTCTTCACTCCTGTTCCCATGGAATAATTCTTTTCCTTGAGCTTTTCCCTGCTTGCCTCTATGAATTGCTTTATCCAGCCATTTACTTCAGCCTGTATAAAGCCATAATCAAGGCTATGCGGGACAATTAAGCTGTTCCCTTGCTTGATGTTTTCCCAGCACTCCCTGAAACTTTCCCCTTTTGCAAGGGTAGATTTTATAGGGTGGCCCCTGTGGTTGTCAGAGCTGCTTACAATCCCTTTACTGTACTGCTCTGCAAGCCTTAGGGTTATGAGGTTTTGCTTCTCAATCCTACCTTGGTTATAAGCTTCTATCACATCAAATTCCTTGATTATCTGTGGAAGCAGTTTCCAGTCAGGCTTTTCCCTTGCTTCTGGCCAAGTCGGATGGTTGAGCATGTAAGGCAGCTCTTCTTTTTTCAAATAATCAATGAAGCCATAGAAATCTCCTTGCTTTGCTCTAGCTTCAAGCTCATTGAAATGGCTGTTGCTTAGCTCATAGACATTGACATGAATGGTGTGAGTATTATTGCTTCCTCCTATGGTTTTGGGCTTTATTTTTATTTCCACCCCTCTTACCAGGCCTGGCAAGCCTTCTGCTAGCTCATCATACGCATCCATGGTGTCGTGGTCTGTAAATGTGATATAATCCCAGCCCTCTGCTTTCATCTTATTATATAGATGCTCAGGGGCAACGCTTTGGGCTGGCAGCACATCGCTTGAGCAGGAAGTGTGGAGGTGAGGGTCTATAATCTTGTATCCTTTGGCCAGGTAATCTGGCACTGCTTTTTCTGGCACTAGCTTGCTTAAGTATCCGCCTGTTTGATTTGCTTTGTGTTGATTCATGCAAAACCTCTTTTTACCTGATAACCTATTTATCATCAAAAAGTAGATATATACCTATGCTTCGTTAAGTATATAGCAAACAAAAAATTTATATATTAGTTCTTTTTTCAGGTACATTATGGAAGCAAGAAGGCTGCAAAAAGTAGGCAACCGCTCATATGCTGTGTGCCTGCCAAAGAAATGGGTGCTGGATAACAAGATAAAGGAACAGGACCACATATTCATGGACATAAAACAAAACAATGACCTAGTTCTGAAGGCAAAGCAGCAAGAGGAAAAAATCAAGGACAGCATCACAGTGGATATAGCAGATATAGACCACCTGCCGGAATTCCTCGTCTTATGCTATGTCAAGAACGTAGACAAGATAAACCTCAACTCAAAAAAGCCTGACTACGAGAATTTCAAGGCGATTAAGAAAGTGGTAAGCTATCTTGAAGGGTATGAGATAACAGAAGAGGATGAAAGCCATGTAGAGATACAGTTCCTGTTCAAGGACGTGAACATAACACTAAAGCACTTGCTTAGGAGGATGACTTACCTGTTGTCTATAATGGTTACGGCGCTGGAGAACAAGGATATAGAAACCCTGCTGAAGACAGAGACAACAACAGACCAGCTCTACCACCTATCAAAGAGGATAATGCACTCATGCATGAAGAACAGCAAGCAAAGGGAAGAGAACGACATTAGGAGCGAGGAAGACCTTTTGTTCATGAATATCATCTTCAAGAAGCTGGAAAACATAGGCGACAGGTTTGAGTCATTGACAGACAAGAAGCTGAGCGAATCAGACTATAAGCTCCTGAAAGAGATGATAAGCCTGCTTAACGACTTGTTCTTCAAGAAAAGCGAGCTGAAAAGCCACAAGGAAAAGCTAGCTAAGATAAAGAAGAGCGCTAACACCAGCGCCATAAGAGGCTCATTGCTCAGCATAGCAGACCTCTGCCTTGACATATTCGAGAATGTTGTGTCAATAGAGTACAGCAGGAAATACTTCAAATAGTTTTATCTGGGAAATAGGATTTAGAAAAATATAAAAACCAGCTACCTGTCCTTCTGGCTTATGGAAGTGCCATATTCTTATCTCAAGGAGCAGTTCAGCAGCCCTGATGCTATACTTGCAGATGTTAAAAAGCTGGTTCAAAGCGGAGACTTCACACTTGGTAAGGCTCTTGAAGAGTTTGAAAAGAAGTTTGCAAGCTACCTGGGAGCCAAGTATGCTATTGGTGTGGGCACAGGCACAGATGCGCTCAGGCTCTCACTAATGGCAGCAGGAATAAAGCCTGGCGATGAGGTAATAACTGCCGCTAACACCTTCTACTCAACAGCAGCAGCAATAGCCACTGTAGGCGCTAGGCCGGTTTTTGTGGATGTTGATGACAGTCTGCTAATGAACCCTGGCTTGATTGAGAAGGCCATCACCAAGAAGACTAAGGCAATAATTCCTGTGCACCTTCATGGCTTGCTTTGTGAAATGAAAAAGATAAGTGTGATTGCAAAAAAACATGATTTAGTGATAATTGAGGACTCATGCCAAAGCCTAGGAGCTATGATTGAAGGAAAAAAAGCAGGAACATTTGGCTTGACAGGATGCTTTTCCTTTCATCCACTTAAGCCTCTCAATGTATGGGGAGATGCAGGAATGGTCGTGACTGACTCTGATGCTGTCAAGGACAGGATTCTTCTGCTTCGCAACAATGGCTTGAAAAACAGGGATGAATGCGAAGAATATGCTTATAATTGTAGGATGGACACACTTCAGGCAGTAGTAGGCAACCACCTGATTGGAGACCTGGACAAAGTACTGGATGCAAAGATAGCAAATGCTAATTACTATGACAAGGAACTATCCAAGATTAAGCAGATAAAAGTGCCAGCAAGAAACAGCAAGAACAGGTATGTGTTCCATAATTATGTTGTATTTGCAGAAAAAAGAGATGAGCTGATAGACTACCTGAAAAAGAAGGGTGTGACTGCAAAAATCCATTACCCAATCCCATTGCACCTGCAAAAAGCAAGCAAATACCTAGGATACAAAGCAGGTGACTTTCCTGTTGCAGAAGCACAGGCAAAAAAAATAATATCCTTACCAGTGCACCAGTACATTACAAAAGAGCAAAGGGAGTTTGTTGTGAAAATGATCAAGGAGTTCTACAAATAAGCGAGCATGGTTTTAATATGAACAAAAACAAAGACACAGAAGCAGAGAAAATATCAAAGCCATTGATGAAAGTGCCTTACACTAATTTCAAGCAGCAGTACGAGTCAATAGGCAAGGAGATTCTTAGCGCAATAACGCCCATACTTGCAAGCGGAGACTTTGTGATGGGGGATTCTGTGAAAAAGTTTGAGAAAGATTTTGCAGATTATTCTCAATGCAAATATGCAATTGGAGTGGCAAATGGCACAGATGCACTCTTTCTTTCCTTAAAAGCCCTCGGAATAGGTCCTGGAGATGAAGTCATAACTCCCCCTAACTCATTCCTTGCGACTGCAGGAGCAATAATCGCAGCAGGAGCAAAGCCTGTGTTTGTTGATGTGCGCGAAGACTATAACATAGACCCAGAGCTTATTGAAAAGGCAATAACACCAAAGACCAGGGCAATACTTCCAGTGCACCTGACAGGCAGGCCTGTAGACATGGAGCCAATAATGAACATAGCAAAAAAGCACAAGCTCTTTGTGGTTGAGGACGCAGCCCAGGCAGTAGGCGCAGAATACAAGGGAAAAAAAGTAGGCTCATTTGGAGATGCAGCAGGGTTTTCACTTCATCCGCTCAAGAACCTTAACATTGCAGGAGATGGTGGCTTGATAACCACAAGTTCAGATGAGCTTTACAAGAAGTTGAGCTTGCTGCATAACCACGGACTCAAGAACAGGGATGAATGCGAGTGCTGGGGATTCAACTCAAGGCTTGACTCAATACACGCAAGAATTGCCTTGGTAAAGCTCAAGCACATTGACAATTGGACAGGTAAGATAAGAAAAATTGCAAAAACTTATGCAAAAGAGCTCAAAGGAATCAAAGGCATATCATATGTTCCTGTTGACAAGCCATATGAGAAAGCAGTCTACCACACCTTCATAATCCAGTGCGACAAAAGAGACGAGCTCCAGCAATACCTGCTCAAAAAAGGCATTGGCACCAAGATCCATTACCCAATACCAATCCACCTGCAGAAATCAGCAGCAAGCCTAGGATACAAACCAGGAGACTTCCCCATGACAGAGACACAGGCAAAAAGAATCCTAAGCTTGCCAATCTACCCAGAGCTCACAGAGGAGCAGATAAGACTGGTGATTAAAGAGATAAAGGGTTTCTATAAAGGCAAATGATTTCGTGGATGCTTGCACCAATAACTTTATTAATAAACTACTATTTGCTATATTATCAATAATTATAGGGGGGATTAGTTTGGGAGAGCTGGTTAACTTCATAACACCTTTTCACAAGAAAGCTAAAAGGGAATACCTTCCGAGGATGATGGATGAGAAAGCCAAATGCATGGTCATTGCAAAGCAGTATGAGTTTGACTATTGGGATGGCGACCGCAGATATGGTTATGGAGGCTACACTTATAGGCCTGGCTACTTTGAGCCTATGGCAAAGCAGCTCATTGAAAAATACAAGCTCACAAACAGCCCTAAGACTAAGATTCTTGATGTTGGCTGTGGAAAAGCATTTCTTCTCTTTGAGATTCACAAGCTCTTGCCTAAGGCAAATGTTGTTGGGTTTGACATTTCAAAGCACGGCTTAGCAGGTGCCCAGGATGAGATAAAAAAGGACCTGTTCATTCACAAGGCCCAGGACCCTTACCCTTTCAAGGACAAGGAATTTGACTTGATTATTTCACTGGGAACACTTCATAACCTGCAGATTTTTGACCTGAAAAAAGCACTGAAGGAAATTGAGAGAGTGGGCAAGAAAAAATACATTATGGTGGAAAGCTTCAGGAATGAGCAAGAGCTGTTCAACCTGCAATGCTGGGCATTGACTTGCGAGTCGTTCTTCACTCCAGAAGCCTGGGTGTGGATTTACAAAGAGTTTGGCTGCGACTGCGATTATGAATTCATATACTTTGAATAAGATATCATGAGGTGTTATTATGGCTAAAAAACCTATGGCTAACGTTAATGGCGATTCGAGTGATAAGAATAAAGGAAGCATGCTTGGAAAAAAGATTAAGGCAGCAATACTTGTGGAGCAGAAAAAGCCTCTTGTGGTTGCAGATATAACCCTGCCTGAAAAGCTTGATTACGGCCAGGTGCTGGTAAAGATTCATTACACAGGAATATGCGGCTCACAGCTCAATGAGATTGACGGAGTAAAAGGCCCTGACAAGTTCCTGCCGCATCTATTAGGCCATGAAGGCGGAGGAGTAGTTGAGGAAATAGGCCCTGGTGTGACTGTTGTAAAGCCAGGAGACCATGTGGTGATGCATTGGAGAAAAGGCAACGGCATACACGCAGCAACCCCTAAATATAAGTGGGAAGACAAGAATCACGGTACCAGGGTTGTAAATGCTGGCTGGGTAACAACTTTCAGTGAGTACGCAGTGATATCTGAGAACAGGCTCACGCCAATACCCAAAGATTATGACTTGAAAATCGCACCTCTCTATGGATGTGCGCTCACAACAGCCTTTGGAGTGATTAACAACAATGCAAAGCTAAAGACAGGAGAGTCAATCCTGATATTTGGCACAGGCGGAGTAGGTAATGCAGTTGTCTTCATGGCAAGCCTTGCATCAGCTAACCCCATTATCGCTGTTGACATCAATGATTTCAAGCTTGCAAATGCAAAAAAGCACGGAGCCACTCATATAATCAACTCCAAGAGAGAGGACGCTGCAAAAAAAGTTCTAGAGATGTTCCCGAGCGGAGTGGACGTGGCAGTTGATACCACAGGAATAAATGAGATACGAGAGCTGGCGTATGAGCTGACAAGCGCTGAAGGCATAACAGTGCTTGTTGGAGTGCCTAAGCACGGGGATAAGATGTGCATAGACTCATTTCCGCTTCACTTCTACAAGAAGATAACAGGCTCGCATGGCGGAGAGTCAATGCCCAGTAGGGACATCCCCAGGCTCATAAGGCTGCACCAGGTCAAAAAATATGACCTTAACGGCATGATATCGCATTATTTCCTCCTTGACAAGATTAACGAGGCAATAGCGCTTGTTCGCACTGGCAATGCTATAAGGTGCATTATCAAGATGGTGTGATTGGCAACAAGCTAAGTGAAATCAGCTAAATGCTTATGGTGGTGGCATAAAAAATGAGATTCATAGTGATAGGAGCTTCAGGATTTGTTGGCAATAGGATTCTTTCCCATCTGCTAGCATCAGACTATGATGCCATAGGCACGTATTCTAGTAGGAAGCCAGAGCCAGATTTGAAAGGTAAATCAGGAAACTCAGCTTTCATAGAATATAATCTTCTTGAAGACAAGCTCAAGGACTGCCTTCCAAAAGGCTTTATTGCAAATGGAGGGAGAAATGAAAAGACATACGCTATCATCTGCGCTGCCATGAGCAGGATTGACGAGTGCTTCCTTAACAAGGAGCTAAGCTATAAGCTGAATGTAGAAAGGACTATAAATCTTCTTTATGAGCTCAAGGAGCTTGGAATCAAGCCTGTTTTCTTCTCCTCAAGCCAGGTATTTGACGGCAAAAAAGGCCCTTATACAGAGAAGAGCAAGCCTGCGCCTGTGTGCGAGTATGGGAAGCAAAAGCTTGAAGTTGAGAGGTTTATCCAAAAGGAGGTTCCTGATAGCATAATCATAAGGACCGACAAGGTGATTGATGACCATTACATGAAAGGCCAGACTCTTTCTGACTGGTACGATGCTGTCAAGGCAAAAAAGGCAATCTATTGCATTGAAGGCAAGACTATGTCACCCACAGCTGTTGCTGATATGGCAAATGCAGTGCGACTGCTATGCGAAAAAAACCTTTCAGGGATTTACCATGTTGCCAACACAGAATTTTTCACAAGGGAAAGCTTGGCTAAGGAGTTTGTGAAAGCCTTGGAAGCAGAAGCAGATGTTGCCACAAGGCCAGTGGAGTTCTTTAACTTTGCAGACAAGCGCTCAATTGAGACGCACCTTGATTCAGGCAAGTTCATAAAAGCTACAGGCATGAGATTCACTACTATGCGGGAAGTTTTCAATAGGTTTATAAATAAATAAAAATTATCGAGGCTGATTAGAGGGATTTAAGGGGGCAAAATGGACATAGCTGCCAATAGGGAAGCGGAAACAGAGAAATACCTTTCCCAGCTAAAGAAAAGGCTGAAGCTAGAGCACATAAGAGGCCACCTGGAAAAGCTCAAGGACCTCAATGTTCTGGTATTAGGGGACACTATAATTGATGAATATGTCTTTGTGCTGCCTAAGGGCAGGGCGATAAAGGACCCTATACTTTCTGCAGAGTACCAGTACAGCGAAGCCTATGCAGGGGGCATACTTGCCATTGCGCGCCACATAAGCGATTTTGTCAAGAAAGTCAAGGTAGTGACGTTGATAGGTGATATAGATCCTAAGCTTGACCTGATAAAAAGCTCTCTTAAGGATAACATTGAGCTCAAGACCTTTACAAAAAAAGGCTCGCACACAACTGTGAAAAGACGATACATAAACTCTTATAGGAACGTGAAGCTTTTCAAGATAGAGTTCATGAATGACAAGCCAATAACAACAGAGCTGTCAAAGCAGATATCAACCTATCTTGCTGATGAAGCGCCAAAATACGACCTGGTGGTTATAGGTGACTTTGGCCATGGCTTCCTTAACAAGGAGCTCAAGCACAAGCTAAGGGAAAAATCCAAGTTCTTGGCAGTCAATGCCCAGTCCAACAGCGCCAACATGGGGTACAACTATTTCACCCATTACAACAAGCCAGACTTCATGACCCTCTCTGAGGAAGAGCTGCGCCTTCCATTGTCCATGAGATTCGAGGACCTGAACGAAGTCATAGCCCGTGGGAAAGAATCATTTGACCTGCAGAACTTTATGGTTACCATAGGGAAGAGGGGGAGCGTGTATGTGGATAAGGAGAAATCCTATAAAGTTCCTGTGCTTACATCATCGGTTAAGGATACAGTAGGGGCAGGTGATGCACTTTTTGCACTGACTTCGCTTTTTGCTTATTCCCAAGCTCACCCTGAGATGATACCTTTCATCGGCAACTGCGCAGGAGGCATTGCTGCCAACATCATGGGCAACAAGGAGAGTGTTACTAGGGATAAGCTGCTGGAGTTCGCAGGAGGACTGATAAAATGAAATGGGATGAATACAAGGAACACGTGAAAAAAGCCCTCGACACCTTTGAATTCGACGACAAGATACTTGATATCCTAAAGAACTCAATAAAGAACAACCAGACCATATTTGTAGGCGGCAATGGTGGCAGCGCTAGCATAGCATCCCACTATGTCTGCGACCTTTCAAAAGGCGCTAACAAGGACTGGAAAGCCAACTTCAACAGGTACAGGGCCATATGCCTCTCAAGCAACCTGGGCTATATCACTGCCATAAGCAATGACGAGCACTATGATGAGGTTTTCAGGCAGCAGCTCATCAACCTGGCCAAGCCCAATGACATCCTGATAATGATTTCTTCATCAGGCAACAGCCCTAACGTGGTCAAGGCAGCAGAGTATGCCAAGAGCATAGGCATGGTAGTCATAGGCATCTCTGGCTTCAAGGGCGGCAAGCTAAAGGAGATAGCCCACCACACAGCCTATGTCAACCACGACAAGTACGAGGTGTGCGAGAACATCCATGACATCTTTGGCCAGTTCCTGTCTGCCTATTTGAAAGAGGCTGTTGATGAGAAAGCATCTGTCATAATAGAGGGTGGCCGAAAGAAAAAGAAATAACAATTTTTTTTACACCATATCTTATTAAAAATCCTTCTTCAAATCCTCATAGCTCTTGTCCCTGACATCTATGAACCTGGCATTAAGGTTGGCTGCAAGACCACGGTCATCCTCGCTGTCTCCTAGAACTATTATTCCTGTAAATTCATCCAGTTTCTTGCCAAGAGCCTTAAGGGCGTCAAAAACCATCTCAGGCGAAGGCTTTCTCTTGGTCTTCTCTTTAACGTATTTAGGGTCAAAATCAATTTGTCCTTTCTTCTTTTTCACAAATGCAGCATCAGCATCAGGGCAATACTGCCAGTTGTCAATCTTAACATTGCACTTCTTGAGCACTGCATCAACGCAATCATTTATCTCTTCTACTCTCTTGCATGTGAACATCTTCCTGGCAACGCCGTTCTGGTTGCTGACCACGACCTTGGTTGTATCGAACTTGGTCTGTAGATAGATTATGAAATCAATCACTGGCTTGTTGATGCTTATCTCATCTTTCCAGCAAGAGTTCTTGCCTATGAACTCCTTGTCCAGGATAAGGGTGCCGTCCCTGTCAATCACCAGCAGGAGGTTCTTCCTGTCAAGCTCTTCCTTGATGTAGCGGATGATTTCTGTCGTTGAAAGGTTAGGGTCATCTGTGTACTTCATCTCCCCGTTAACACTGGCAATGGCTTCCCTCTCAGCAGTTATGCCTGGAGTGGTCTTGCTGATGTAATCAGATCCCTTTATGTAGCATGATGGCTTGAGCTTGTGTATTACATCAACTGCGGTCTGGTAGTCGCTTATGATGACAAAATCTACGCTTTCAAGGCAGGCAACTGAATAAGCCCTTATATTGTCAGGATAAACAGGCCTTCCACTTCCTTTTCTTGAAGCCACAAACCTGTCGGTGTTGACAGAAACAATCAGTACGTCACAAAGCTTTTTTGCTGACTCAAAATGCTTCATCTGCCCTGGGTGGAGCAAGTCAAACCCTCCCTGGCAAAGCCCTACTTTCTTGCCTTGCTTCTTGAGCTCCTCAATCTTCTTGATGGCCTGGGGATAGCTCAATATCTTCTTTGAGGTAAGGGCTTTTTCAACTTCCTTGCTTATCTTGATGCTCATATAATCATCTCTCCTTAGCCAATCCTATTCTTAGCCCTACTTAACCCCGACATCCTTTTTTATGTATATATCATTTAGCAAAGTTAGCACAGTGGTTGCCATGCCTATGATGTTCTTGATGCGGAACATGGAGCTGCCCACGGTCTTGGCTGTGCTGTAAGGCACTTCCATATATGTGTATTTCTTGCTTTTCAGCAGGCGCACCTCTATTTCTGCCTGGTAGGCAAAGCTGTTAGTGCTCATCCTCACTTTTTTCAGTATCTTGGTCTTATGGAGTACATACCCATTATAATATTTTACCTTTAAGCCGAACAAGGTGTTGAGTATGATGGTGAAGCTCCTTGACAAGAGCCTTCTCATCCAATGCCTATCATGGGTATTGTTTATGTAGGAAAGTATTAGGTCTGCCTTGCCTGCATGCTTCAATATCCTCCTGACAGAAGCCTCCTGTGCATCCCCTTCCCCTGACAAGCCAATGAAGTACTCTTTTTTTGCAAGCTTAAAGCCAGTCCTGTAGTTATAGCCAAGCCCCATGTTCTTCTTGTTATGCACCACCCTGACCTTGGAATTTTTCCTGGCTATCCTATCAGCGATCTTGCCTGTCTTGTCAGTGCTGCAGTCATTGAAGATGATAATCTCATAGTCCTTGAACATGCTTTTTGCAACGCGGTTGTACTTGGCAACTGCTTTCTCCAGGTGTTCCTCCTCATTAAATGCAGGCACCACGATGCTTAGTGATGAATTTATCATGATGTTCTCACTTGATTATTCATTATCATTTACTTATTTCATTTATTCTTGACAGCTATTAGCCTTATAATATTTGCCTTATTTGCAGGGGCTTTCACACTTTTGTCTTTTGCCACCAGCACATCAAAAAGCCTTTTTACCCTCTGGAACTTGCTCAGTCCCTTTTCAGTGATTAGGTCAAGCTTGCTTATTAAGGTCTCCTGCCTTGCAATCACATAGCATTGGGTTATGAACTCTTTTTTTAAGCTTTTGGATGTGAAATGATGCAAGTGCGCAGGGTTGCTCCTGCTATCTTCTAGAGTAAGCTTGTGCTCGCAATTTGGCACCTCGACAAAGATGGCAGAATCTTTTTTTAGCAGCTTATCTGTGGTCTTGAAAAAACCAGGAAGGTTCTCAAGGTGCTCTAGCACATGCGACATGATTATTAAGTCATATTTTTGCCTACTCTTGAAAAGCTCTATGCTTCCACAGTAGGCTATTCCCTTGCCAACTTTCCTGTTGATGCGTTCGCAAGAATGCTTGTCAGGCTCAACACCTGTGATATCATAGCCTTTTTTGTGCCAAAACCTTATTGCTTCCCCATAGCCGCAGCCAATTTCAAGAATATTCCTTGGCTTGCAGCTGGAAAGAACCCATTTGGCCTGGTCCTTGGCCCTGAGAAGGCCTGCCCTCATGTAGACAAAGTCAATAAGCCACTTAATCTTAGGAAGACCAAAAAGCCCCCTAAGGGAGTCTCTTTTGCCTTTCCAGAACTCTTCCCTGTACATAGCCTCAGATTTCATTTACAAGCTCCCCCTATCAACTCTACAAAAAGACTATTCAATAATTTATAAAGGTTTATGTTGACAAGGGTTCGAATGCGAGGTTTTTGCCGAAACATTTAAAACTAATGGCTTTAAACTAAGCTGGGGGTTAGGAGGGATTTTTTTGTCTGAACCAGAGGAGAATAAGCCAGATAAGCCAGAGCACAAAAAGCAAAAAGAAGAAGAAAGAGAAGAAGATAAAGGCAGAGAAGCTGACAGCAGGTTCAGCAGGCTTATCAAGAGGCTGCAATGGCAGGATTATGCTTTCATCTGCTTGCTATTGGTTTACCTTTTCTTGCAGCTAAGCTTTTCATCTTCGCTTAAGCAGCTTCCAAGCCCGATTTATGGGGGTGACTATTATTATTCTCTTGGAACAGTGCAGCATTTCATGAGTGGCGGAAACCCCTTTGTGAGTTCCAACTTCCTGGGCTCAGAGCCAGGCTACCTTCCTCCTTATGCCATCTCTGTTGGATTGACAGGCATGCTGCTAGGCTTGACTGCCTTTGCAGCCATGAAGGCTTTCTCAATTATTTTCATGATAGCAGCAATGATAGTTTTTTACCTTTTCATATCTTACCTTTTCAAGAACAAGTCAGCAGCCATGGTTGCCATCATATTCTACATGCCACTGGCAAGCTTTCCTGTGCTTAAGTACAATGTTTTCACCTTGTTCCTGATATTTCCAGCAGTGCTTTTCAGCCTTTATGCTTTCATGAGGAAAAAGTCCCTTATGCTTGCAATGCTATCAGGAGCGCTCCTAGGGCTTTGCGGCATCTCGCACACCTCTGTCTTTGCAGCCACCATGTTCTTTTTCGGTACAATCGCGCTTTACATCCTTTTCTTTGAGCACTTACACAAGAAAGGCAAGTCCTGGGGCTTTGACAAGGAGAGCTTCAAGAAGTCATTTTTAAGGAGCCTGGCATTATTGGCTCTCATCTCTATAATTGCAGCTGCCATCTCCATGCTGTTTTGGTACAAGCCATTATTTGTCTATCATGGAAAGCTACCTGAGAGCACAGCTCACGTGCTTGCCTTCCCTACTTTCAGCTCCCAGGCAAAGCTGGTGTTGGATAACATCAAGTACTACTTCTTTAATTTCACTGACCTGCTCACAGGAGCCAAGTCTGTATTGTTACTCCTTGGAGTGTTATCAATATTCCTAATAAAGAAATACAATCCTTTTGAGAAGTTCATGCTGATAATCCTTGCAGCAACTTTCCTAGGAGCAATGCACCACCTCATCACAGAGCCTTTGCTAGGAATCAACCTTGCAGTGCAGCAGGTGGCTGAGTTCAGCTTTAACTTTACTAGCGCTGTGTTCGCAGCCTATGCTGTGGTGGTAATGGGCAGCCTGCTCAAGAAGTACAAGCTTTATGTGGCCATCTTTTTCATTGCATTGTTGCTGCTCTTTAACCTGCTCCAGTTCAATGACTTCTCAAAGAACAACCAATGGGTTAAGGCAGGACAAACCGATATGTCCCCTAACCTGGCCTCTATGCAGGGCTGGGTGCTCAAAAACACTGGTGTAAATGATGTCTTCCTGTCAACCAATGAGCTCAACTTTGCTGTTAACGCCTTGACAGGCAGGAAGATAGTGAATGGCAGGCGCTCCCACAGCAGCATGTTTCTTGACCATAACCAGAGGCACGCAGTGGCTGCTGTCATGCTCTATGGCAATGATAGCGAGGTAAGAAAGGCTTTGCTGAAAGAATACTCTGTGGATTACCTTTATTGGGACTATTACTGGTTCAGGTCAGAGTTCAACTTTGATGAGGAAGGCAAGCTAATATCATGGTTTGACCCTCTCATGGTGGTTGAGACTCCAGAATACCTCAAGCTCTTCCAGGACAACAATGTGTCTTTCTTCAGGCAGCATACCTGGCTTGACCCTACCATCAAGTTTGAGACCATGCCCAAGTTCGATGCTATGATAGTGCTTCCCAACCAATTCAACATCGAGCATCCTTGGCATCCTGACCTTGACAATTACCTGATTGAGGTATGGAACTTTTCCCAAGGAGGCCAGACCCTTAGCAGGGTTTACAAGATAGTTAATGTTGATTGATTAGGCTATCATGATTTTTTGGATGATCAATATGGCAAATCATATGGCAAAGCAGAAAAAACCATTACCTAAGGCAAACATTAACAAGGCCATCTTCTTGATGATAACCTGCACCATCTTCACCAGCCTGGCGCAGCTATTCCTTAAGTCAGGGGTTTCAAGAATCCAGTTGACCTTTATTGGCATGATAACCAACTGGGTGCTGATCCTAGGAGTGGTATTCTACGGCTTGGGGGCTTTGATAATGATATTTGCGCTCAAGCAAGGGGAATTGTCATTGCTCTATCCCTTCCTGAGCCTTAGCTATGTCTGGGTGCCTATACTCTCAATATTTGTGGTTCATGAGTCACTAGTGCTTATGCAATGGCTTGGCATTGCCATGATAATCCTGGGTTCTTTCTTCATGAGGAGAGGTGCTACTTATGCTTAACCTATTTGCTGCATTCCTTGTATTGATTGCTACCTTCACAGGAGCTTTCAGCTCATTGTTCTTGAAAAAAGGAGCAGAGAAGTTCAACCTTAGCCTATTGCAGCAGCTGAGGAACAAGGACCTGATACTTGGGGTGGTGCTTTTCTTTGCAGGATTTGTGGTGTATGTCTATGCCCTAAGCCTGGAAAAGCTATCAATACTCTATCCTATAACTGCGCTCACCTATGTGTGGACTGCCTTTATCTCCATTAAGTTCCTTAATGAGAAGATGAACCTGTACAAATGGCTAGGCATAGCTACCATAATCCTGGGTATATTCTGCGTGACCTATTTTGCAGGCTAAGAAGGGATTTCTTGAGATTAGCATATCTATAGCATATCTGTAAGAATTAGCAATAATTGAGAAATAGAAAGTAAAAAAAGAAAAATATAGTTTTATTGGCTGAACTGGTGCTCAAGCTGGGTAGACTTGACCTCGTTCATGACAATGTCCCTGAACTCATAGTTTTTGCTCAGGTAAGTTATCTGCAAGGGTATGCCAAAGAATGAGTCCACAAACATGGTGCCTGAAAGCCCGTCAACCTCAATGTTCATCTCAACAGCGTTCCTGCTGGCAAATATCTTTGACTTACCTGTCAAGTCAGCCTTGGTTATCCTATCAATCCAGTCCCAAGGAGTAGGCCTGAAGTACTTGTCAAAATCCACTGAATAAGCCTTGTCCCTGTCCTTGCATACTGACCTGTCCCTGTACTCACAATAGGCAGTGGCAGTATTCTTCACCAAGTCAAGGTAGACTGTGTCATAGTATTCATTCCCAGCATAAACAGCCCTTACCTTAAGCTCAATCTTCATCTTGTCCTTGGTAGTGTAATAAATGTCTTCCGGAAGAGATTGTGGTGATTCAACATATGAGTACTGCAATGAGGTCACCTTGGCATTATTGTCAAAATAGACCTGGGCAGCAGGAGAGATCTCCTTAACAACAGGCTCTGGAGCAGGCTCTGGAGCAGGCTCTGGCTGCTTAACCTCTTCTTTTGGCTCAGGAGCCATTGGAGTATAGCACTCCTCAGCATTCCTGACCCTTGTGCCGTCCTTGCAGATGTAGTACTCAGACACAGGCACGCAGCTGGCGATGAAAAAGCTAATGGCTAACAAGCAAATAACAGACATAACTACTCCTTTTCCCATTGAAAAAACACCCCGCATAATTATAGCTATAAAATAAAAGTTGAAAACATGAACCCCTATAAAAAAGTTTCTTTAATCAACAGGATTTTTATTCGAGTACTCATTTCTTCTTCTTCCTGTAATGCCCTTTTTCGTGGATAGCAAGCTTCTCCATGGCTTCCCTGTTGCTAGCCTCGATGTGGCTCATGCTCACCACGCTGGCAACAAAGAGTATCACGAATGTCAAGGCAAAAGTAAATCCCCAGGTAGGGCTTATCCCCATCACAAAGAACACTGAGATGAAGAATCCTAGCATTGTTGTCAGCATGAACCCGCTTGAAAAAGGAATATCCCCTTCCATTATTATACCACCCCTCTTTTTTTATTTAATTAATAGCTTTATAGCTTAATAGTAGTGCTGGTTTTATTTAAATTTAACTGAAAAAAGCAGAAAATCAGCTGAATCGAACAAAGTTCAGTTCTTTCACAATCTTCCTGTTGTGCTCAAGCTTCTGCCTAAATTCATCCATGAACTTGGTCATCTTGTCGCAGGCAACCTGCTTTAGCTCTCCGCTAGTCATCCTGCCAGACTTGTACTCTTGGTATATCCTGTCAAGCTCAGCATCATCTTCTATCAAGTGCTGCTTGAGCAGCTCAAAAACCATATCCTTCTCAATCACAGCGCCAAGCCTCCTGTGCTCCTCAAGAGTGTCCCTGCCGCCTGTCAAGGCATTCTTTATCTTCTTGCAAACAGCCTTGTTGTCTTCTGGCAGGCTTATGCAGCTTTCTGGCTTGGACTTGCTCATTTTGATGCTGCCATCAAGGCTAGGAGTGTATTTATGGTAAAGGCTGCTAGGAGCAAAATACTTCTTGCTCTTCATCCTGCTAACAACATCCCTGGAAAGCCTTATATGAGGGTCCTGATCCAGCCCCACAGGGATGATTCCAGGCATCCGCTCCTTGAACTGGGGATAAAGCACATCACCAACTTGGGTGACTGCGCTCATAATCCTTCCAGGGTCTGCGCTGCCATAGATTGCCCGAAACTCATTGAGTGTTATTTTCTTTGCAGCTTCATAGGCAAAATGAACAACGTCCTTGTTCTCTGACTGGAAATAGAATATTGTCTTCTTAGGGTCAAGCCCTAGTGCCAAGTAAGCTGGAATATGGAATTCGAGCGCCCGCCTCCTGCCTTCCTCAAGGCTTACTCCTCTTGCAGCAGCAGCCTCAAGGTCAGCTATGAGGATTATTGTCAGTGCGCCGTGCTTCTGGAAATAGGCCAGGTTCTCCACCACTACCTTGTTGCCCAGGTGTATCTGGTCGCTGGTAGGCATGATGCCGCTAAGGGCATAGAAAGGCTTTTTCTCCTTGATGCACTTAGCAATGATGCTCAAGTCCCTGCCTGCAAAAACCACTCCTCGCCTCATTACACGATTAGGCTCAGGGAACAAGCCAGGCGTAAATATCTCTAGCCCGAAGTCCTTTATTGCCTTGGCATAATCCTCTACCAGCTCACTCCCATAAGGGTCTATCATCTTAGTCATATTAGAGGATAATTGGCTATAAGCTATTTAAATTTTGGGTTTTTGCAGGAAAATTTTATAAACAGGCTTGGTTTCTGCAAACAGCATGAAAATAGCAATCTGCGGAAGCATGGCATTTGCCAAGGACATGCTCAGTGTAAAGAAAGAGCTGGAAAAAAGAGGGCATAAGGTGACTGTGCCTGATAGAACTGAAAAGCATGCTGATGGTACAATCAGGAATGAGGATAAATGGGAGAAGATTGAGCTTGACGTCATCAAAGCTTATTTCAACGAGATAAAAAAGAATGATGCAATAATTGTGATAAACAAGGACAAGAACAACGTCAAAGGTTATGTGGGAGGCAATAGCCTGATAGAAATAGCTTTTGCCCATGTTCTTGGCAAGAAAATATTCCTGCTCAACTCAATACCTAACATGAGCTATTCAGATGAGATAGCAGCGATGAAGCCTGTGATAATAAACAATAATCTTGATTTGATAAAGTGAAACAAATGGACCTTGAGAAAGTAGATGTCTTGGACAATCATGGAAAGCTTACAGGAGAGATAATGCTCAAGACAGAAGCTCACAAGAAAGGCGTGTGGCACAGGGCAGTCCACATCTGGGTTTATAATTCCAAGGGTGAGTTATTGCTGCAGAAAAGGGCAAAGAAGAAAAAATATTACCCTGGGCTGTGGGACATCTCAGCAGCAGGCCATGTGAGCGCAGGCCAAAGCTATCAAGAGGCAGCGCAAAGAGAGCTTTTTGAGGAGCTAGGCATAATGTGCCATGCTAAAGCATTAAAGCCTATCAAATTATGGAAGCTCAAGCAAGACCTTTCCAAGCCATTCCTTAAAAACAGGGAGTTTGTGAAAGGCTACTCTTTAAGATGGGATGGGAATGTTGCCTCCTTAAGGCTGCAGGAAGAAGAGGTTGAGCAAGCCAAGCTTATGCCTATTGATGATTTTGAATCCAATATAATGAACGATGAGAAAAGCTTAACGTACGTCCCTCAAAGAAAATATTACCTTGAAGGGATAGCCCTCTTGAAGAAAGAGATGGGCAGATAATCTCCCTGGTAAGGTTGTGCTAGCTAAAAATCTTCTTGACAACTTCCAAGGCAACTTCTCTCTTGCGAGGGAAAGCAGCAATGCTTATCTTGATATGGAAGCATTCTCCGCAGTCAGTTATGTTGAGCTGATTGTTCATCAGGCTCTTCTTATCCAGCCTTATGAAGAAGTCAAGTTTTTCATCAAGCCTGTTCTCCTGGCGGATAAGCATCAGCCTCTGGGCAGGGTCGAGCTTCTCATTCAATGACTTCAAGAAAGCATTAGTAAGCCTCTCCTTCTCAAGCACCACTTCAAGGATGACAATCTCCCGCTTGTTAAAGCCTGTCGCGGTGCTCCTAACCACAGGAATCTTCTCATCTTCCAAGTTAAATGGAAACAAGCCGAGAAATTTCTCCCTGATTAGCTTCTCATCCTCCTCTGGCTTCTGTAAGTCTTGACTTACAGATTCAACAGATTTATCTGTTGTTTTGATGAACACATTTACCTTGACATTGTGGGCGAGCTTCATGGCATATGGAAGAATCTGCTTATTTTAAAGTGTTTTGATGGAAAAAGCTGCCAGCCTGGGTGCCGAGGGCGACTTTTTCCCAGAATTAAGTATAATAAATTTTATAAACTAGGCTAAGAAATTGTTGTCCATGGCCTTTCCTAATTTAAAAAATAAGCACGCAGAAGAAGCAGTATTTTCCCCAAAGCAATTCCTGGGCTATCATAAGAAGATAGGTAGGACGCTAAAGCTTAGGCCTCCCAGAGGGGCTGTTTTTTATTTTTCAAGAAAAGACCCGAACCATTATGTCAAGGGCTATACCTATGACAAGCATGATGTATCTGGAGCTAATTTCTATTATATAAGAGAGACTCAAGGAAGAGTGGCTTTTGTCGGAGGATTTGGGATAGGAGCGCCAGCTGCCACTACAGTGCTTGAAGAGATGATTGCTTGGGGAGTGAAGAGGTTCATCCTTGTCGGGGACGCTGGAGGCCTGCAAAAGCATCTTAACATAGGAGACCTTGTGGTATGCGACAGGGCTATAAGGGATGAGGGGACATCACATCACTACTCAAAGCACTCAAAGTATGCTTATGCCAGCAAAGGCATTACAGAGCAAATAAAAGCAGAGCTAGAAAGGCAAGGGCAAAAATACCTGGTAGGAACAAGCTGGACCATTGATGCTCCTTACCGGGAAACTGTGAAAGAGGCAAAACAATACCAAAAGGAAGGTGTGCTCACTGTTGAGATGGAAGCATCAGCGATGTTTGAGGTAGCTAAATATCGGGGAGCAGAGATTGGCGCCATTTTCACAGTGAGTGATTCTCTTGCAGAGCTAGAATGGAATCCTCAGTTCCACTCAAAAAAGCTTCTTAACAGCAAGCCAGCCAAGTTCAAGGCAGCCATTGATGTGCTTTCAAGGAAAGATTGATAAATTCTAGAGGAGTATCAGTTGATATCATGAAAAAAATCTACTTACCCAACTACAAGGACGGAAGCATTGTCAACCTGATGGCTTCGATAGAGAAATCTTTAGGGGGAAAGCCTCTTTATAAGCCTCTCAAAGGCTTCAAGCCTGATGAGCTAAAAAGATTCAGCAACATCATCCTCATAGTTATCGATGGACTGGGCTATGATTATCTCATGCGCAATGGAAAAGGCAGCTTTCTTAAGAAGCACCTGAGAAAAAGCATCACTTCAACTTTTCCATCGACCACTGCATCAGCCATTACTGCTTTCAACACAGGAGTGGCTCCCCAGCAGCATGCCATCACTGGCTGGTTCACCTGGCTGAAAGAATTAGGGGCTGTTTTTACCATCTTGCCTTTTGTCCCTCGCTACAACAATCATTCTGGCAGGACTTTGGAGCCAAAAGCAATATTTGACTATTCGACCTTTGAGAGCAGGCTGAAAATTAGCACTTACAAGCTTTACCCAAAGAAAATCGTGAAAAGCGATTACACATCCTCCAATAGCAAGGGAGCCAATCTCATGCCTTACACTGCCCAATCAAGCTTTTTCAAGGCGATTGTGAAGCTGGCCAAGCTTGATAGGAAAAAGAAGTTCATACATGCTTATTGGCCTGGCTTTGACACTGAATGCCATCATCACAGCCCAAAGAGCAAGAAGGCTTTGCTGCACTTCAAGAAGCTGGACAGAGGATTAGGCTTATTCATCAAGAAGATGCAAGGAACAAGCTCAATCATTATAATAACTGCAGACCACGGCCAGATAGATGTGCCTGTTAAGAGCAGGATAAGCCTGAAAGATCACCCTGAGCTTGCTAAAACCTTGGCTTTGCCTTTGTGCGGTGAGCCAAGGGCTGCTTATTGCTATGTGCATGCGCCCAAGGCAAAGCAGTTTGAGAAGTATGCTAAGACCAAGCTAAAGAAGTGTTGTTGGCTGTTCAAGAGTGAAGATTTGATAAGTAAGAATTGGTTCGGGCTTTTCAAGCCTAACCCAAAGCTTCTTGACAGGGTTGGTGATTATGTCTTGGTGATGAAAAAGGATTATGTCATCAAAGACTTCCTAATAACAGAGAAAGAGCACTTTCTCCTGGGAAACCACGGGGGCGTGAGCAGGCAGGAGATGCTGGTGCCTCTGATAGTGGTAAAGCCTTGACTGTTGGTTGGCTATTCTTAAGAATATTTCCCAAGCTTAGTAGTCAGTGCTATAGGTCAGGTGGTGCTCTCCTGGCAGCTTTCTTGTCGCACCCCAAAGCTTGTAATCCACATGAAGGGCATTTATGCTTCCAGGCCCTTTTATCTCATTTATCCTGTCTATCAGCATTTTGCAGGCGTGTATGGTGCTCGCCCTTATCTCAAGCTCTTCCCTTGAATGCCTGGGGATTTCAATACTGTTGTCAACCTTGTCTGCCAGGCTCTTATCATAGGTTAGTATGCCTAGTCCTCTCAGGCCTTTGGGAAGCACATAGTCTGCGAAAACTGTGAGCTCGTCAATGTCTTCCATTGCCATGAGACCCTCCCCTCTGAACCTTCCGTAGGTCATGGCAGGCGCTAGTTGCGCTCTCTTGTCAAATATGACCAGCTTGCCATCATAGTGAGCAGAGTCATCGAATGATGGGAACTCAGAGGTCAATCTCTCTACCAATCCTTCGCCATCATTGAAAAGCCTGTTGTCAGAGTCTTCTACCAAGTTGTAGAAGTGCCCGTCATAGTTCTCGCAAAGCACTTGTCCTACTTCCCTAAAGATATTCAGCCTTTCATCGAACAACGGAATCCTGATGTTGCCTTCAAAGATCTTTTCCATCTCAAACTTGGAGATGTCACTGAGGAAATCCCCATCTAGTAGTTCAGGGAAATCACCTTCGTAGGCTTTCTTAAGGCAAGCCCACATGCCAGTGGCTCCCTTGTAGGGAGCCCCATTGTAGGATGCTTCAAATTTTATTTTTTTATCCCGGCTTCTCCTGAAGTCATCATAGCAAAAATTTATTGTGTTGCCCAGGAAAAAGAAATCTATCACTTCCTTGCTATTGCCTTCCAGGAAGACAGGCATGTGCCAGTCGGGCATCTCTAGCTTCTCATCGGCAAACTTCTTGGCTGTCTCCTCAAGCTTTTCCCTGTTGATGAAAACGTATTTTGGCTCTTCCACTAGGAAGCGCGTTGACTCAAGAACCTCATTACCCATAGTATCCCCTCCGGGCTTACCAAGAAAACTGGAAATTATATAAACTTTGCCATTAGGCTAGGATAGTAACTTGAGAAGGAACTCTTTGCTCCTGTGCTTGCCATAATACCTGTACCAATCAGGCTTCAGGCAAATCTTCTGCCTTATGCGCTTTTTTATTATTTGCAAATCCTGCGGATTTGGGCTCCAATCATTGATTAGCTTCTTGTCAATGCCTTTGTTGTAGATGGTTTTTCTTGCGGCAAACCCTCTTTTTCTCATCTCCCTCTTCAAGAGCTCATGCCTTTTTCTCAAATAGCCTATTTTGTTCTTGAAAAACTTGATGTGGCCCTTTCCAAGGCAATAATCCTTAGGAATGCCTTCCAAGCCCTGATGCGCTCTGACATAGGCCATGAGCATTAGCATCTCATCATACTCTGCAACAAGGTGCTGGTCTGTGAGCTTACTAGGGCTTATTAGGTTAATCCTTACCATAAGGTTGCGAAAAGCCATGCCCTTTTTAATATTTTTTAATGTTTTGGTGCTGTAGAAAGTCTCGCTGGCGCTCGACCTAGCACCTTAAAAATGCAAGAGCTATATCCATAGGTGCTGCCTCCCCGACTGGGGCGACCCCCGGCAACGCACAACATTACCTGTTTTAAAGGCATTTTTACCTTAAGGTGCTTACTTTTTCTACAGCACCTAATGTTTTCGAGCTTTTTTAAAGTTTTTGCACAATACTTAAATACTAGTAATCAACCTTTATGCCTGAGATGAAGCATGAACTAAGCGTCACAGTGGTGCTGATAATATTCTTCTTAGTTGCTCAAATAGTAGGATTGTCTCTCATCAACATCGATATAAGAGACGTTCAAGTGGTTGATGGCAAAGTCACTCTTGTCCATTCAGAGACCAGCCTAGGCCCAAGGCCTGAGATGAGCGGGCTAGGAACATTCCTATACATAGCCATAGGCTTGTTGATAGGCACTATCCTGATATTGCTCATAATTCGCATGAAAAAAGTAAATCTTTGGAAAGCCTGGTTCTTCCTGGCTGTGTTCATGGCCATAAGCCTCTCACTAGGGGTGTTCCTAAAGCCAGTGCTTGCTTTTGTGATTGCACTAGCATTAGCCATCTTCAAGATTTACAAGCCAAATGTTTTTGTGCACAACCTAACAGAAGTGCTCATGTACGCAGGCATAGCAGTGTTCTTGGTGCCATTGCTCAATGTGTTCTGGGCATCAATGCTGCTGATAGCCATCTCCATCTATGACTTCATAGCAGTCTTTAAGAGCAAGCACATGGTCAAGATGGCTAAGTTCCAGACCCAAAGCAAGGTGTTTGCAGGCTTATTCGTCCCTTATAAAACAAAGGCAGAGCCGATGCCAGCGCCAGCCATTGAAAAAAAGAAGGCCTCCAGGACCAGCAGCGCAAAAGAGCTGCCCATACCCAAGCCAGAGAAAAAGAACGCCATACTCGGAGGAGGAGACATAGCCTTCCCATTATTGTTCTCAGGAGCAGCCATGGAAAGCCTGGTGATTAAAGGATTGCCGCTAGCAACAGCGCTTTTGCAGACCATGATAATAACTGCCACAACTACCATCGCAGTAGCCTTGCTCTTCATATTTGCAAAGAAAGACAAGTTCTACCCAGCCATGCCCATCATCAGCGCAGGATGCTTTGTAGGCTATGGGATATTATTGCTGCTCTAAAAACCAGTCGTTCTTATGTGCTTGAGAACTAAACCTGCTTGAAAGGCTCAAGAGTGACCTGCCTCATCCTTGGCGAGAAACTAGCAGGGTTGACCATGAGGCCGTCATAGGCAGCAGCCACTTCTACCTGGCACTCTCGCTGCACATCCCTGGCAACATACATTGGGTTAACTTCAAGCATCTTAATCCCGAAATGGGTGAGAATAGCATACTTAGGCTTGATCCTCTTGAGCAGCTTGATAGCATCAGTTACATTAAGGTGACCAGTCCCTTTTATGTCAGCAGGATACTTGCAGTTGATAATCAACAGGCTGCAATGCTTGTACTGGTCAGCGATCTCATCAGTGTATTCTGTGTCAGAAGTATAGCCTACTCTGTACCTGGGAGTCTCAAAGATGAATCCTACTCCTTCGCTGTCAAAGTGCTGAGTCTTGGTAGTGTAAATATTGACATTGTTTATGCCGATCTTAGCTCCTGGCTCAAGCTCAATCACCTTCTCAACAAAACCCTTGCTGCGATTAGTGAGTATGGGAAGCTCTTTATCATCTCCCTGAGCAACTTTCTTGCTGCAGACCAACACACCAATCCTGTCAAGGCCAGAGACGCTCAAAGCCTCAAGAACAGCATTGACCTCAGTAGCATGATTAGTGTGCGCATGGCTCACAAGCACAGCAACAGTGTCCCTGATGCTCACATCAGCCTGCCTAGCCCTTGCCAGGCAACCAGGCCCAGGGTCAAGAACAAACTGGCTGCCCTCAAGCTCAAGAATGATGCCTCCGCTAGCCCTTATCTGCTTGCCGACAACAATAGAATCCCCACCAGTGCCTAGGAACAAGATTGAATTATCCAACAAAAATCACCTCATGATTTTTGGGGGCTCAAAAAGCTACGCTTTTTGTTGTCCACGTTGCTTACACCCCCTAACCCTATTAGAGGGTATATTCTGGTTAATAAGTTTTGCGGTAAAAAGCCTAAAAAAGCATATAAACAACCCAGCATTACCTTTTGAGAATAGCGAGGTGGTATTCATGAAATCAAAAAGCATGATAATGACAATGTTTGTTTTAATAATACTATTATTTGTAATGGCAAGCTGCCAAAAGCCAGCTCCAGCTCCAATGCTAGACACTGCTTGCACATCTGACTCAGACTGCGCTTGCGGGACACGCATCAACACTGGCGAATGCTTCATTGGCAACAAGGCATATGTTAACGTGGAAAAGCAATGCCCTGACTTCTGCACTGGAATCGCAGGAAACCTTTACATCAAGTGCGTGAGCGGAAATTGCCAGCAGCTGAACAGAAACCCTGAGGCAGAAGCAGAATGCACAACTGACTCAGACTGCATACCAGCCCAGTGCTGCCACCCAACAACCTGCAAGCCAGGAAAAGAGCAGCCAGAATGCGCAGCAGTGCTATGCGACATGTCCTGCCAGCCAGGCACAATGGACTGCGGAGGCAAGTGCGTATGCCAGGAAGGCAAGTGCGTAGCTCAGCTTAATGATATGTGATGGAGATATCATTAAAATCACTTAATCAACTTACCCTCAAGGTAATTTAGAATGACTTCCTCAGATAACTCATCACATGGCTTATCGGTTACTAATTCATGGACATCATCGTGGGGAATAGGAAAATCCTCAGGCTCAAAACTAGTCCATCGCTCCCAATTCTCTAGCTTTTCCTTATCCCAAACGTAGCCTCGGCCTTGGATTCGCTTTTTTAACTCCTCCTGGCTAGGAGCCTTGCACCTGATGATAGCAAACCTCGCATTATGCTTATCTGCCAATTTCCTGAAATGAGAGGGCCAGTCCTGGAACTCATCTTTTAATCTAAAATTCCTTGAAAAAGGGCCTTCAATTATCGGTATCTTTCCGTGGGAAAGCTGCATATCTGCAAAATTAAGCAGCAAATTGAAAGTAGGGCCCCTGATTGCTGAGTAGGTCTTGCCGTTGACTCTTTCAGTATTGGTAAAGCAGGACTGCACAAGGTCTTTTGAGATAAAGACGCTGTTAGGAACCCTTTTAGCTATCTCATGTGCTAGGAATGTTTTTCCAGAGCCTGCTACGCCTACGACCATGCAAAGGAGTGGTTTTTCTATATGATAAGGCTTTTTTATTTTGCTGATCCCACATCACCCATCTGTATAGGCATTAGGATACTTATAAAAAATTTTCGGCAAAGAGCACCTTATTGCTTTGCATGCTCATAAGCAACGTTTTTAAGCAAGGCACTTGGATTTATATCCTGCCAGTCCATGAATATTCTCTTTGCTCCAGCCTGCGCAAGCGCGCATATTGGTTCTGGCTTGTTATACACTGGCATGCCTATGCAATAAGCGCCCACTTTTATCGCTCCTTGTATGCCTCTTGGCGAGTCTTCAAAAACCATTTGCTCATCAGGAGCCACATTTGTCCTTTTTGCAGTCTCAATCCATACATCTGGAGCTGGCTTCAGGTTCTTGACATGCTCTTTTAGGACGATATGGTCATAGTTAAAAAGCTTTAGTAGTCCGCTCCTTTCAAGAAGTATTAAGGCATGCTTCTCATCTGTCAATGAGCCTATGGAGCATTCTAGGCCTGCATTTTGGGCGGCATAGAAGAAATCTGTGAATCCGTGTCTAGGCATAATCAGCGTATTTCTGAGCAACTCATCGTAATGCCTCCTGGTGCTGGCTAGCACATCGTTCACATCAGCTATGATTCCATATTCAGATGCAGCCAGCTTGCATATGTCCTCTGCCACTTTCTCTGTAGGCCCCCCTATGCAATGAGGCAGCTTTTTCAAAGACTCTTCCAGAGTGATGTTCACTCCTATGTCTCTAGCAGCTAAAATATGCCCTTGGTGATGCGCAGTCTCCACATCCACTACTGTGCCTTCTAGGTCGAACGCAGCTGATCTTATCTTGCTCATGCTTATCCTCCTAATCATTCTTAGCTGCGGTAATGGCAGCTTTAGGGGATGGCGGCATAAGTGTTTTATTTTTTCCTGGCAAACAATAAGCACTGGGCAAGCAGGCTTGCAGGAGGGCAATTGAGATGAACTACAGCAAATATGTAAATTATTATAGATTAGTTTACATAAAATAGAAATAAGTAAATAAAATCGAAATATTTAAATATTAGCGGAAATAATCATCACCAGCATGGAACGAAACTTGGTGAAACACGGCGATAGCACCCTCATGGTAAGCGTACCTGCAGCATGGGTAAAGCGGCATAAGCTCAAGAAAGGGGATGCGATAAGCATAAGCGACCAGGGAGAAACCCTGCTTCTATCAAGGCAAGGATGGAAAAAGACGGAGCTAACCGGTGAAATAACCTTCACAGAGAACAACTATGATGTCATCAGGGCCATTCTGTGCAAGCACTACAGGCAAGGATATGACATGCTGGTTGTGAACTACCACGATGACAATATCTTCCCAACCATCCACAAGATAACTGCTTCCATATTCGGCTATGAGATCACAGACAACAAAAAGGGCAGCTGCACCATCAAAAACATAGTCAAAGAGTTCGATTTTGACACTAAGACTGCCTTCAAAAAGATAATAGCAGACATAGACCACGCCTTCACGCTGGTAAAAGAGACCCTTGCTGGAAAGCGGGAAGTGAACATGGATGAAATAACTCTCCTCAGGGACGAAGGCTGGAAATTCAAGGACGTAGCCTTCCAGATGCTAAAAAAAGACACGCTAGGCGACTCCTTCAAGGAGAACTACATAATACACATCTCCGAGCAGAACACAACCTACTTACGATGGCTTCTTAGGGCATACCAAAGCCAAAGCAAGAAAACCGTGTCAAAGGAATTCACGGGGTTGCTGGAAAAGACCCACACCTTCTTCATCGAATCGCTCATCTATCAGAAAAAGAATGATGTGGACTATGTTAAGTACGTGCTTTCAGAGAGGCGAAAACTGCAGGAAGCATGCGAAGCCATAGCCCAGAAAGGAGGGCTAGAAGCCAAGCTAGTAATCTACATAGCAATGATTGTGCAAAACATACACAACCCTAAGTCAGTCATTGTTGCTTAAAAACAACAAAAAAGAGAAAAAAACAAAAAGAAAAAATTTAGGAATAATCTTCTTAGTCTCGGACTATGCCGAACAATGCCTTGATGGCTACTATGAATGCTGCTGGTGCGATGAATACCTGCATCAGCTTAAAGAAGCTCACTAGCACTGGAATCCCTAAGGTTTCTACAACTGATGCAAAAGCCCCGAAAGTCAGCATGAACGCTATTGTCGCCAATAAGAACCCGTGGCTTTCCTTTCCTGTCACATTGAGAATCCCGACTAAGAGACCTAGCAATGCAAGGATGAGCACTGCCCATTGTTCCCATGCTCCTGATGTGCCCAGGAAAGCAAATATTATAGCCAACAAAAGCCCTATAATAAAAGCCCAAGGGCCGAACTTAAATTTCGCCATTGAATCACCCCGCTATTTTATTACGCTCTATCAATGGAATGGAATGCATTTGGTTATATAAACTTTTTGCCGTTTGCAGGGGATAATCCTTATTCTCAGCAACCTTTTTAAACCAATCATCATTACTATCTCCTGCTAGGCTGGGAGGCTTATCCTCTCCTGTCATCCAAAACGGATATACGTGGAGGCCGAAGCCCAAGGGGCGGTTTGCTCCTTAAGCATTAGTCCTGTTTGGACCGTCGATGCTCTGTCCTCATTGGTCCTTATCTTTGTGAACCGGGTCAGGCTGGGAACAGAGCAGCCCTAAGCTTAGGCAAGGGTGCTTTGAGGGTCGCGGAGCGGAGGGAAAAGCAGGGTCAACTGGTGTTTAAGTTGCCTATCCACCCTTGGGCGCGCATTTATTGTTAATTGATTTTAATCTTATAGCAAAGGTGTTTTTCATGGGCTGGGCTAATTACATAGTTGTGCCGTCTTATAAGCTGGCTTTCCAGGTAAGTAGGCACACAGAAGGCTTGGATAGCTTTGAAGAGGAGACCTTAGAGAATATTATCGGGCTGTCGGAGTTTGAAGAAGAAAGAGTTGATTTTAGGGATAAGAAGCTCAAAAAAGACAATGAGGGCAAGCTTAACCTCAGCCTTAACATAAGGCAGCTGCACACCTTATTGGATGCTTACAGCCATGTAGAGCAGCTCAAGTCCATGGGCTCTGACAAGCTGTTGATGTACTGGCTTAAGAAGAACAGGATTGATTATGAAATCATCTCTGAATATGCGTTAGCAGAAAAGAAAGAGGATTACAAGGGCTGGACTATAGTCAGGCCTGGTGATGAGGCAGAAGAATGAGGCTCACAACAGAAAGGCTGGTAATTAGGGAAATCAGGAAATCCGACGTAAAGGATATTGTTAGGAATGCCAATAATCTTAATGTATCAAGATATCTTTTAAGAGTGCCATATCCCTACAGAAAAAAAGATGGTGAGTGGTGGGTTGGTTTATGCCAAAAGGACTCAAAGAAAAAGCCCAGGATTGACTACCAGTTCGCAATAGAGCTAAAATCCGAGAAAAGGCTCATTGGGGCCATATCCTTGATGCATGTTGACAGGTTCCAGGGAACTGCAGAGATAGGATTCTGGCTGGGAGAAGGCTACTGGCGGCAAGGCATAATGTCTGAAGCCATAAGGGTGGTCCTTGAAATAGGATTTGAAAAGCTCAAGCTCAGGCGCATCAATTGGAATGCATTTGCCGAGAACAAAGGCTCTAATGCGCTAGCAAAGAAATTCAGCTTTAAATTTGAAGGGGTAAAAAGAAAGGATGTGAGGTCAAAAGCAACTGGGAAAATCCACGACCATAACCTGTGCGGCTTGCTCTTTGAGGATTGGAAAAGGAAGAGGTAAACAATGAGCGGCGTACGGGGACTAATCAGGGACATTCTTATCATCTACGTCTGCATAAGGCTAGTATTCGTATGGCTTTTTGGTGCCAAGCTGGATTTTGCGCTTGGTGTTATGATAGTCCTATTGGGGTTGTCATCTGTCTGGTTCATGGTTGAAAGGATATTTGCGCATAAGGGTTAAATGAGGCTAAATGCCAAAAAAGGATTTTGAGGTGAAAAGCATGCCAGTGGTTATTGTCGAGACTTGGCCTTTGAAGAAGGAGCAGAAGAAGGACTTGATATGCAAGCTGACTGATGCCTTTGTCAGCCAGGGAGTGCCTAGCCAGGCAGTCACGGTGATATTCCATGACTCTCCTCTTGAGAACTGGGGCGGTGGCGGAGAGCATCATTGTGAGAAGTTCAAGGACTTGCAAAGGTAAGAAATAGCTGCTTTCAGCCATTACTCAAGGATGTATCTTTCGCAGCTTAGCATGTTAGGCTCTACCATCACCAACGATAGGTATCTTGTCTTCACAGGATAGCCTTGAGTATTGTTCTCATCCTCAGTTAGGTCTGCGATTACCCTAAAGTATGGCCTGATGGAAAAAGCATTCTTCCCCAGGATGGTGCCTTGCTGGTCAATCACATCCTCAGAATAGGCATAGGCGTATTTCTCTTCCAGGCCAGGGTACATTGGCTTTGCATAGTAATAGTTGATGTTCTCCCCTTGCAATGAGCCCTTGGCTACCTTGGTGAATGAGGTGCCTCTGATTACTGAGCCATCTTTCCATTTGCCATCAATAAGCACCAGGCTCTCTCTAGCAAGCTGAACCTCATTAGTCACTGTTTGCGCATAGACCCATTGCTCTGGAAACACGCTGATTGCCCATTCCTCGCAGCTCACCACTGGCTCTGGCTGCTCTTGCAGCACAGGCGGCTCATCAACAGGGGCGCTAAAACTATCATCAACAACCACAACAGGCTCTTTTTGCATCTCAATTTTATCACAGCCTGCCAAGAGGAAAACAGCCATCATCATGATAAAACATACCAAACCAAGCTTCATATGCTATTGGTTAGCACTAGAGTTTTAAATTATTTGCGATTTTTCACTGGCAAGCTCATTGGCGGGCAGAGGGATAGATGTATATAACTATTGCCAGGGCAAAGAAGAATATTGCTATCACCCGAAATGGGCCTCCAAACTTCCCCAGCATCAGGCTTATGCCAAGGGCAGCAATGCCCATCATCACCATGCTTATTATCCAGGTGTATTTTGTCATCTTAATTGTTTCTGCCAGAGGCAGCTAATCTTTTAGAGCGTCACTTATCCCGCGCACAATCTCATCCCAGCATTCCTTGGCTGCCTTCCATTTGTCCTTCTCAAATCTTGCAAGCCACTGCTTTGCATCATTGTTGTCTGGCTTGTCTGCAAGGGTCGCCCTGAAAAATTCCCTTATGATATCAACCACTCTTTCGCTCTCCCAGAAAACGCTCTTGTTATCCTGGTTTATCTTCTGGGCCAGCTTCTTATGATGTGAGTAAAAGTCCACATTAAGGCCGAAGTGCTTGTTGATTATCTCAGGCAAAAGCTCCTCCACCCAGCCCCTATGGAACCTGCAAAAGCCTCCATTATCAGAGTAGAATTCCTTTACCATGCGCTCAACATTGGCCTTGCCAAGCTGATAAGGGTCTATTATATCGTTCCTATAGTATTGGAAGTACTTGCCCATGATAGGCATAGGAGAGAAGAGGCCGAGTGCCCAGTACTGATTGGGAACCATGCATCCATTCTCACCATAGGCATTGTAAACTGCCAGGCCTTGTGTGTTAGTTTTGTATTTGGCGTCGAGCTTTTTTGCAGCTGACCTTATGCTGTCCTTGAATGTGCTGTTGAAAGCAGGGCTGAGCACCATGTCAATTATCTGCACTCCAAGCTCTGCATTGCTCATGGAATCATTCACTGCGTCAAAATTCTTCCAGTCCCAGCTAGGCATAAGCGAAAGGCCAAGCTCCTCTTTTTGCACCAGGCTTTTGTCAAGGCACTCCATAGTCCATGAAACTAACCCGCCTATCTGTATTGCATCAAACCCCATTGCATCAGCATAGTGGTTAAGCTTTTCAGCAGCTCGCTGGTCAAATATGCCTGCATTAGGCCCGAGGGTCTGGTAAGGCTCATAATCCTTTTTGTAGATCCCATGCATCTTCTTGCAGGCAACAGGGCAGGCCTCCCCGCAGGTCTTGAAAGTCTTCTTTGCGATGGTCTCCTCATTGAATTGCTTAAGGTAATGGCTTACTATGAGCCTGTTGTGGATATCAAGCCTCATGGC
Organism: Candidatus Woesearchaeota archaeon; assembly: GCA_016935175.1. Taxonomy (GTDB): domain Archaea; phylum Nanobdellota; class Nanobdellia; order Woesearchaeales; family SM23-78; genus SM23-78. The sequence continues at coordinate 68,747 of JAFGRK010000016.1, forward strand.
ATCTGTAAGGTATATTGATGAATAGTTAAAGGAAAAAAGCCATTTTCTTGTGGTCGTGAAGTTAACACCTAGAGTTCCGCCTGACTGGCAGGCAGGGTCATACCTGTACTTAATGGTCTCTTCCATGTCTTTTTTGAGCATCTCCTCATCGTATTTGTCAGTGAAGAACTTATTGATCTCTTCCCTATTATGCAATTCTGTGCTCTTGTAATCCCCTCCATAAACAATGGCTGCAATCTTGTGCTTCTGCAATAGCTTTGAGCCAATTCCTCCTCTTCCTGCCCAGCAGTCAACATTTCCAGGCCCGTCAGGCGTGACATAGGCAGAGCCTATTGCACCCATGTTAGTGTTTAGGCTTGCAGGCCCGACAGCCAATATCCTGAATTTGCCAAACTCATCCAAGCAATTAGCATATTCTGAATGGTATTGGTCATAGACATAATCTTGCAGAGCATAAAATCCTATCTTATCATTGTAGCCTTTCCATATCTTTTTCACCTTTACAGGCTCAAAAGATGCGCTGAGATTGCCTTGCTCGTATTTTAGCTTGAGAATAGAATGCTCTTTGCATGCCCCTTCTATCACAACATAGTTGATATTCAGGTGAAAGAATATTTGGGCTGCGCCGCCCATGGTTGATATGTAAAAATTATCCCATTGAGGTGACTTGCCGCAGAATATCATCCTTCGAGAGCCAGGGATTATAGAGCCTGCAAGGGGTCCCATGCCAAAGAAGAACTTATCCTTAGGATAAGCGTACTTGTAGGCAAAGTCAAGAGGACCGATTATCTCCTCATCTTTTACCTCTTCAACTCTAAAAGAGCCATCTGCTGCATTGACGTAAAGGGCTTTTTGCGGAATCATTCTCTTTTTATCTCTTTTTCACTCAAAGATTATCGCTGGCTTGCCAGGCATTGCATTCTTTGCTTTGTCTTGTTTAGCCACACCTTCAACTACTATCTCGAATCTAGTCTTGAACTCTTTCTCAAGGTCGGCGGCACAAGCTTGCAATGCTTTCTTCTCAATCTCCGATGATAATACTACCTGGGGGATCTTATCTGGGTTTTTCACAAATCTTGGCACAAGATTTGCAATGGTTTTAGCGCTTTGCTTGTCTTTTGCGCAGAGCGCCTTGATCAAATCCCCTATATTCCTTGTCTTCTCCATCTCCTTCTTCAGGCCTTTCATGAAATCATATTTCCAATCATCAGCAATAGCTATGACTATCTTGCTTGGCTTGGTAAGCCCTGTCAGCTCCTGCAAGGCTATTATGTCCCTGCGCACAAGCTCTCCAAGCTCTTCTGCTGCCTCAAGTTTTTCATCAATCTTTTTCTTGTCGCCAACAGGCCACTTAGCATTGCTGATGAAAGGCTTGTTGCCTAACTTTTCCCAAAGCTCCTCTGCAATGTGAGGAGTGAAAGGAGCCATCAGCAAGAGCAGTGCCTCTGCAGCCTTCTTGTTTATCTCTTCTTTTGTGTGCAGGTAATTAGCAAGCTTCATTATGCTGATAAGGGCCAGGTTGTACCTGAAATTATCAATGCCTTCAGTGACCTCGATTATTGCCTTGTGCATCCTGCTTTCCTGGGCCTTGATTGGCTTGTCAGTGATTTTCTTTTCTGTGAGCATCCTGTAGACCTTGGCTATGAACCTGTAGCTTCCTTCTACTGTCTCATCATCCCATTCCATGTCCTTGTCAGGGCTTGCAACAAACATCAAAAAGAATCTTGCAGTGTCAATGCCATATTTGCTCTCAATGTCTTCCTGGGTGACTGCATTGCCCTTGCTCTTGCTCATCACCACCCCGTCCTTGTGCAGCATTCCCTGGTTGAAAAGAAGCTTTGCTGGCTCATCAACTTCAAGCAAGTCTATATCCCTGAAGAACTTGGTGAAGAACCTGAAATAGATTAGGTGCATGGTTGCATGCTCTTTTCCTCCGATATATGTGTCAATAGGCATCCAGTAAGCTGCTTTTTTCTTGTCAAAAGGTGCCTTGTCGTTCTTAGCATCGCAATACCTCAGGAAATACCATGAGCTATCAACAAAAGTGTCCATGGTGTCAGTCTCACGCCTTGCTTTTCCTCCGCACTTGGGGCACTTGACATCGACAAACTCTTTAACGCTCGCAAGAGGATTGCCTTGGGTCTCCCCAAAGTTCACTTTCTCAGGCAAAAGCACTGGCAGGTCTTTTTCAGGCACAGCAACAGGTCCGCACTTATCGCAATAAACAATAGGTATTGGGCATCCCCAGAACCTTTGCCTGGATATCAGCCAGTCCCTTAGCTTGTACTGCACCGTTTCTTTTCCAAACTTGTTCTTCTCAAGGAACTTGTTGATGTCAGGGATGGCATCGCGGTTGTTCATGCCATTGAACTCCCCAGAGTTCACCATGTTGCCGTCGCCAATATAAGCCCTGCTAATCTTTTCAGCATTCAAGTCATACATCTCAGGATTGATGACTACCTTAATCGGGATGTTGTATTTCTTTGCAAACTCAAAGTCTCTCTGGTCATGCGCAGGAACAGCAATGATGGCGCCTGTCCCATACTCGTAAAGCACAAAATTAGCAATATATATAGGGATCTTCTCGCCAGTGACTGGGTGGATGGCATGCCTGCCTATGAACATGCCTTCTTTTTCCTTGTCCTCAGCAGTGCGCTGGAACCTGTCCTCAAGAACAACCTTATTCACAAAATCCTTGACCTTATTCTCATAGCCTGTGCCTTTCACCAATTCCATGACATCAGGATGCTCAGGAGCATAAACCAGGAAGGTTATGCCGAACAAGGTGTCTGGTCTTGTGGTGAAAACAGTAAGTTTTCTTCCAGGACTTTCAGAGCCTTCAATCTTAAAGTCAATCAGTGTGCCAAAGCTCTTGCCTATCCAGTTGCGCTGCATCTGCTTGACATCTTCTGGCCAATCCTTAAGCTTGTCAACTCCTTCCAATAGCTCTTCTGCATAGTCAGTTATCTTAAAGAACCACTGGCTAAGGCTTTTCACCTCAACAGCTGTGTCCTCATGGCGCCAGCACTTGCCACCATGCACTTGCTCGTTTGCAAGCACAGTGTTGCACTCAGGGCACCAATTCACACTAGCCACTCTCTTGAAAACCAAGCCTTTCTCATGCATCTTCAGGAAAATCCACTGGTCCCATTTGTAGAACGCAGGGTCGTGTGAGTATATCATCCTATCCCAGTCATAGCTTATGCCAAGGGCTTTTTGCTGGTGAACAAAGTTCTCAATAGCCTGCTCTGTGAAAACCTTCGGGTGGGACTTGGCCTTGATGGCTGCGTTCTCAGCAGGCAAGCCAAAGCTGTCAAAGCCCATGGGGTGGAGCACATTGAAGCCTTTCATCAGCTTGAACCTGGAATAAACATCACCTAGGACATAGTTCCTGGCATGGCCCATGTGCAGTCCAGAAGCACTAGGATAAGGGTACATCTCCAGTACATAGTGCTTTTTCCTTTTAGGGTCCTCTTTTACATTGAATATTCCCTTATCTGCCCATTTCTCCTGCCACTTGGCAGCCATAGCCTTGAAGTCTATTTTTTCAGCTATTTTCTCATGTGCTTTCTCAGCTGGCTTTTGTTTTTTGTCTGCCTTTACCATCGCACACATTAATACTTCAGGCGGATTTATATAATTATTGCTAAGTTTTCGTGCAAAAAGAAAAGTTTATAAGAAAGTTCCCCTTTTAGAGTGGTTATGGAAATATACGATGCTATACCAATCAAGAATTGGGTGGATGTGAACAAGGCAAGAAAGGACTTGGAGGAGCTCATAGGGCAATACACGACTTGCCGCCTGGCCTCGTCAGAAAGCCATGACCTTGATGTCTACGGGGACTTTGGGGGGCAAGGAGCTGCCATAGTGCTGCAGTCATTCAATATGTCCAAAAACGAGTGCCAACAAAAAGTTCCTTTCTACAGGCTATATTTCACAGGAGTGCCGACTGCAAAATTCGTGCATGAGCTTGCCATGATACAGGGCAAGTACAAATAAGGCTTTAGCCATTGCACTCAAGAATTCAAGACTTTTCCTGGAAATAGAGCACTCTTATCCTATTGAGCCGCAGCTGAATTAATTTTTTCTGGTCAAAATACTGGTAGAGGCTGTTGAAAAAAGCAGAATCCTGGTTTAATAAGTATTCCCTTGAGTCTGCAAGATTATAATTCTCATTAAAATAATCCAATACTCTTATAGTCTCATCATCATATATGTCGCGGCTGACAATAAGCCAGAAATCACCTTTCCCAGCGGCTTTTATCTGATCAAGGTTATCAACAGGATATATGCCTTTGGCTTGCGAGCAGCCAAAAATATCATCGCTCCTAAAGCATTCATTCTCATAATAATATGCAAAAGGCAGGATTTGGTAAGAGTTTATTATTGCCACATTGTCCCCTTCATTGTAGCTCTCAGAAACATAGCCTGCCACCCGGTCCCAAGGGTCTCTCATGATGTCGTTTTGCTGCACCCATAATGATGCCAAGGACAAGAAAGCGATTAATGCGATTATTGCTACCTTGCGCCTTTTATTAATTGAAAAAACTGCTTTGGAAACCATTATGTACAATGGCAGCGAGGCAAAGTAAACATACTTAGGCACGAAAATAGGGGTGAAAACCAATGAGAAGAGGAACGGGATGATGATAGGCACTGCAACCCAGAGCCAAAGCAAGCTTGACTTCTCATCCATCCTAGATTTCCTTGCATATACCAATATCAAGGCCAAGCAAATCATAGTTAAGGCAAGCCCGTAGAATGAGAAAGCCATGCCAGAGAAGAAAGAGTAAATCATGTAGATAATCTGCAAGAGTGAAGGCCTGGGTATCCAAGAGTAGGCATTGCTGGGCATGAACAACACATGGGCTAACCAGGGCGTATAGAATATGAGCATTACTGCCTGGAGCATGAGCCACAGCTTTATTTTCTTTGAAAGCTTAAAGCCTTTAGATAGCTTAAGCTTGCTTGTAAAAGCCAAGTGCAATCCTTGCGCTAAGATGATGAAGATAGCATAGAAATGCGAGTACAAGAGCAACAAGGTAGAAAGCAAGTAGCCCATGATGGTTCCTTTAGAGGCAGCCCTGCCCTTGGTGAGATTGCCCTTGCTAAGCCTATAATAAAAATACATTGAGAGCAATATCAAGGCAAAAAAGAGAGCATAAGCCCTAGCTTCTTGGGAATAATTGATGTGCAAAGGGGATAATGCTAGCAATAAGGCAGAGAGCAACCCGACTTTTTCATCAAACATGGATTTGGCAAGCAAGTAAACCAGGAAAATAGAGACTGTGCCGAAAACCACAGATAAGAACCTTGTTGCGAACACAGAAATGCCTGTTGGCCCAATCCAGAAATGCAGCAAGGAGTAATAAAGGGGAGGGGTGGGGTCTTGCATGGTTATAACGCTCATCAAGCCCTGCTGGGAGTAATGTATTGAGAAAGCCTCATCCAGCCACAAGCTCTGGCTATCAAGCTTGTAAACCCTGAGCAAGAAGCCTGCAATGATTATGATGCCTAAGATGATAAGAGCCTTTTTTTGCTTGCTATCCATCGCCAATAATTAAGGGTTTGGGAGAGTATATAAATATATACGTTTTTAGCGAAAAACTCAACAAGCGCACGTCAAGCTGCAACATTTGTTTTAAGCCGTACTGAAATTTCCGAAGAACATGGAAAAGTATTTATACATTAAAGCCGAATAAGTTCTATCATGAAAAAATACCTTTTTGCGCTTATGCTCATCCTTTTCATACTATTTCTCGAAGGATGTTATACTAGCCCGAAGGTTGAGCAGAAAGATAACTCGCTTTATATGGGAGAAAATAAGATTATTGGGTTTTCACATGGTCAAGGCGATCATGGATATAACTGGTACCTGGCCCATTTAGATGACGGTTCTGCCATTTATTTTGCCAAAGGTAGGTCGCTAATATGCCACTCCCATCAAATCCAATACGATAAAACCTATTTTGATAAATTTCATAAATCAGTAGTGGATGATGTTTTGATTAAAAACGAGGAAAGTACTGCGCCTTGCTATGCAAATTTTCATC
>JAFGRK010000017.1 GCA_016935175.1 Candidatus Woesearchaeota archaeon
AGACCTGGTAAACAGCGATATTAAACTGGCTAAAGACGCTGAAGGCCCTTGGCCCTACATTGCCGGTAAGGACCGCTCCAACTCCTTTCTTTGCCACCAGCTCCGCTGATGTTATGCCTACACCGCCAGTCTGGTTAGCGCTGGCATTCGCCACTATCTCTGTGCTTTTAATCTCCTTGCCCTCTAGCTCCACAAAGATGAAATAAGGGCACCTGCCAAACCTCATGTCCACTTCGCTCTCCAGGCTGTTGCCTGACGCACTTATTGCTAGTTTCATATTCTTATTCATTCCTTCACCTCCATTATCCTTTCTACAAGCAATCCTTGGAATATTGAAGCAACTATCATTACCAAGGACAACACTATGGCATAAGCTAAACCGAAATAATACACCATCAAGGGAAGAAGAGGGAGTTTTATCGCGCGGTTATATAAAAAAGTAGCTATAAAGCTGTTTCTGACCCCTTTCTTCTGCAGGTCACTAAGCAACGGATACCATAAGTATAATGGCCCTTCAGATATTATTCCTGTGATTACAGCTATAAGCCAGCCTTTTGCACCTGTTTTTTTTCCAAAATGCTTTACTAGCTTTTGCGGGCTTACAAACCTGTTTATGATTACCATTAAGGTAAAAATAAGGATGAACATGGGGATTACATTTATTATTACACCCAGGAAAAAGTTAAGGCTGGGCAGTAATGCTTCGGGCTTTAAAAAAGCAATTAGTGTATAAATTATTATAATAATTAGCAAGAAGTACCATCCTGCGCGGCTAGGTTCAGTTTTTTTCATAGCAATCCCACTATTGAAGCTGTTATAAGCGCAACTATTACTGTAAGCACAAAGGCTGTTAAGTTCCTTGTAATTGCAAACTTCTTGCCTAAAAGCATAATCTCAGCAGGCAAATGCACCAAGCCTACTGTAACCCATGCAACTATGAATGCAGTGACCGCAGCCAAGCTTATGCCTTGCTTGAGAAATTCCCCTCCGATGATGTAGCTAGTTATAGGGTTGCCTGCAAGTATGCTTCCCAATCCGCTTCCTATGATTGAATCTAAAAAAATATTTTTGCTGAATAGGGAAGAATAAATTGATTTAGGTATCAGAGCACTCGCTAGGCTTAGTAACAATAGTACTCCTATGAGGACTGGCAAGGCATGGTACATGGCTTTAGCTGACTTTGCTATTGCCTGCTTTAGCTTCTTATCCATGTATTCTTACCCCTCATCCAAGCTCTTTAAGCCTTTTCTCTATCTCTGCCTTCTCTGCTTCCAGTATCTTCTTCTGCTCTTCTTTGCTTAGCTCTACTGGCTCATTCAAGCCAAAGCCCCTGGCAAATCCAAGTCCTCTTCCAAAGCCCCTGCCTAGTCCTCTGCCTAAGCCTCTGCCTCTGGCAAGCCCTCTTCCGCATGGGCCGAGTCCTCTGCCTGTTGCTGGCCCTTCTCCTAAAGGTCCTGTCCTGTCTCCTCCTGGCATCTTGTCCACCTCCATTGTTTTTTTTAAAATCTAGGTTTAGAATAAAGATTCATAACCTATAATGAATATGTATTCATAACTAGTATTTAAATGTTTCGGAAAAATAAGCCAAAAGCCAATAGAATAGAGATTATATTAATAGGCAGCCTCTTGAATAATCAAGAAAAAAAAGAATTTACTCTCCAGGCCCTTGTTTGGATTTCCTGTACTCATCCATCATTTCCTTTGTGGTAGCCAATACCTCTTTTGCCGACTCAACAGCTTCCCCAAGGGACTTAACAAGGCTCTCTAGATTAGAGTCTGCTCCTGCTTCCTGCCTTGTTTCTACAGGCGTGCTGCCATCATACACCCTGCCAAAGCCAAAGCCAAAGCCTCTTCCGCCTCCAAAAGCCCTTCCTCCTCCACCGCCATAAGGTGGAAAGCCTCTTCCTGCTCCGCGAGGCACATTAACTCCTCTTCCTGCAGGCCCGCAATATCCTGCGCCTCGGCCTGTCATAGGCCCTTCTCCTCTTGGCCCTGTCCTATCATACCCTGGCATAAAATCACCTCCTCTTTTCCATGAATTGCCTTAATTTATTTAGTGTAGCATTGCTCAAGCCGTGCTCCATCTCGCAAGCATCCCTAAGGGCTGTTGCCTTATCAACTCCAAGCATCACATGCAAAAATTCAAACAGTATCTCGTGCTTCTTGTAAACTTCCTTTGCAAGAGCCCTTCCCTGGCCAGTCAATCTTATCAGGCCATACCTCTCAAAGTCAATCAAGCCTGCCTTGGACATCTTCCTGACAGCTTCAGTGACGCTGGGAAGCTTGACGCCAAGCCTCTTGGCAACATCCTTGACCCTGGCAGAGCCCTTTTCCTGCTCCAAGAGGTAGATAGCCTCAAGGTAATCCTCAAAGCTTTTTGTTAGGGAACCCACAAATGTTAGGTTAGCCTAACTAATATTTAAATCTTTCGCAAGAGAGCGAAAAATACCCTTGGAAAGCAGTGAAAAAAGAAAAAACAACTGGAAAAGAAAAAAAAGGATGAAAGAAAAAAAAGCAAAAAAACAGCTCTAGAACTCCACCTTGACGTCCTGCTTGTCTGCCTCTGCGACCTTGAACATCTCCTCGTCCTTGTACTTGAGCATGCCTGCCATTATCATATCAGGGAAGGAGTGTATCCTTATGTTATAAGTGTTCACGCTGTCGTTATAGAACTCTCTCCTGTCAGCCAGCTCATTCTCAAGCCCGCTGATCCTACCCTGCAATTGCATGAAGTTCTCATTGGCTTTCAGGTTAGGGTAATTCTCTGCAACAGCAAAAATGGTCTTGAGCGCTCCGCTAATCACATTGTCAGCAGCTGCCTTGTCCTTGAAAGTCTTGGCATTCATGAAGTCAGTCCTAGCTTTGGTAAGAGCCTCAAGAGTATCTTTCTCATGCTTCATGTAGCCCTTGACAGAGGCAATCAGCTTAGGCAGCTCATCAGTCCTCTGCTTGAGCAGCACATCAATGTTCGCCCATGCCTTTTTGATGTCATTCTTCAGCCTTACTAAAGCATTGTATATTGATATGAAATATCCAAAGAATCCAATAATAAAAAGAACCACTATCACTGCTATAATAATCACAAACCCTAATGCCATTTTGCATCACCCTCCTTTTCAAAACACTTCCTTTAAAATCCTATCCTGAAGTTAGTTGCCTGATTAAAATACGCCAAAGTATATAAATATTCCTGCCAAGCCGCCAACTATCAGTGCTCCTCCGCCAAAAAGCCCTCCTATCCAGCCCCATTTAAGCTTCTTAAGAACATCCTTCTCTGGCTTGTCAGCAATGTAATAGCACTTGCCCAAGTTGCCCTTCTGTATCATGATGCCATCAACATTGTCCTTTGCAGTTCCATCCTCAACAAAAGGGTTGTTGCCAGCATATCCAAGGATGTAAAGCTTATCCCCAGGCGCAATAACAAATTCTGTGAAGCGCAAAGTCTTAGTGGTTCCAAACAAAGTCTTGTACTTGACATTACCAGATTGCAGGAAAGTCCTTATGTTTTCCGGCATTGCATTGAATGAGCTGTACTGGCTGTTGAAGTCAGCAGGGATGCTGATACTCGCGCCATTAGGCTCAACAAGCACAGCACCAGTATCATCCTTGAGGAAAAACTTCACATCAGCCTTCATGGTGTCAATAACAGCCCAATAACTCCTCTTGTTAGACCTCCTTAGCTCTTCGACCTTGTAATAATAATAGACGCAATCCTTGCCTGTCAAGGGGCTCTTAAGTATCTGCTTCTCAGCAGGCACAACTTCACCACAGATTTCAACCCTGCCCATAGCCAATGAGCGCACCTTAGAAGTAGGAGTAGTCTCAATGAAGCGCTTAAGCCTAAGGCTCTGAAAGCCCTTGATGAAGAGCGTGATTCCAAACCCCACCCCTATAATGCACCAAAATATGAACTCACCCTCAGCCATGGGATTGCATCACAACAAATCGATTATTTAAATGTTGCTGAAACGCAAGCCCACCAATCTCATAGCTAAGGAAATGCTAGGAAATCAGCTGGGTTTGAGATGAAAAAAATTATCAGTAAGATGAGCATTATGAGAAAAGCCATTCCTGGGAAAAAAGTGGCAAATATGGTCAATTTTGAGGTGCTGGTAAACGCCTTCCTTGGCTTGTGCGATATGATGAACGGAGCAAAACGGTCACGCATTATGCACACATCCTCAAACCCGTGTTTTGCAGTGCCCTCAGCAACATGGGGATTGTCGCTAGCAACCCCCAGAATATAAAGCTTATCCCCTGGGAAGATAGCGAATTCCCTGAAAGTGATATCGCTGAAAGCATCAAGCCATCTTTTATAGTCAAGCCCGCTTGATATCATGAGGTCCTTCAGCCTGCCAGGTATTCTGCGGAAAGGAAAGGCAAAAAAAGCGCCTGACTGCCTAATGTGCTTTTCAGCCCCGCCAGGGTTAACAAGCACAGAAGCACCCTCATCCTCTATCATGAAATTCCGACCCTTGCTTATTCTGCAGTACGTTCTCCTGCCTTTTGCTCTTCCTTTGCTAAAGACTTCTAGCAGCATATCAAAAATATTTGTGATAACAATTATGTATTCACAAAAGACGCAATCCTTACCAGAAATAGGGGCTTTAATAAGCTCATCTTGGTAAGGCTTAGCTTGCCCCTGCACCTTCACCCTGCCCATGGCAACTGACCTTACCCTTGAATAAGGCAAGTCCTCACTGCGCCGCTTCTCATAAAACTCTGAAAAGGATTTGCGCAAAAGAGAGAAAGATGCAAAGCCGCAAAATGCCAAAGCCAATATCTGGGGTATCATTGGTCTCTTACTTCGCAATAAACATATTTAAATGTTATTGAAAAATAGTTGCGCACCTAGCCTTAGGAATATCAAATCATTCAGATTGCATTAGTGAAAAACATGAATGCCAGCAAGGAAAAGACAATCAGTGCGCTTCCGCCAAAAACCCCTCCCATCCATTTCGTCTTAAGCTTATCCAAAGTCTCCTTCTCAGGCTTGTCTGAGATGAAATAAACTTTCCCAAGCCCACCTCCCTGTATCATGATATCCTCCACGCTATTCTTAGCAGAAGCTTCCTTGACAAAAGGGTTGTCTCCAGCATATCCAAGGATGTAAAGCTTATCCCCTGGCTGGATTATGGACTCAGTGAAACGAAGCTCGCCGCTGAAGTATATTCTTTGCTTATAAGGGAAATCATTCCTTGCCATGTAGCCTTTGACAGCGTCAGGGATTATCCTGCAAGGGCCTGAAAGGCAGCTATAAGAGGGCTTGATATCTACTTCTGCCCCTGAAGGCTCAACAAGCACTGCGCCTGTGCTATCCTTAAGAAAAAAATAAGCGCCTTCTGTAAACCTGTCAATGACATGCCATCTCTGGCTCTCGCCAGAGCTCTTATAGCCCTCTATTAGGAACTCGTAATAGACGCATCTTTTCCGCTCCAGAGGGCTTTTTAGGGTGTTGCCCTTGGCAGCCTCCACCACGCCGCAAACCTCAACCATCCCCATGGCTAAGGAGCGGATCTTAGAAGTAGTGATGGTTTCAATAAGGTGCTTCTTCCAAAGGCAATACATCCCCTTGGCAAATAAAGAAATCCCCAAGCCTAGTCCTGCAAGGAATATACCAATAATAACAAGCACATCCATAGTCTTGCATAACAACAAAGCAATTATTTAAATGTTATTGAAACCCTAATCCTCCATTTAATCTTGCAGAGCAAACTCCGCAATAGCGCTTCAGCCGCTCGATACAAAACCTTTATAAAAGACAATCTCCCCGGATGGTAGCATACGAAAAAAAGATGGTGCAGGCATGGACTTTACATCGATACTCTTCATTGTTGTCGGCGCAGTTATAATTTATTTTGCTGCCAAGTTCCTTGCCCACGGGGTCAAGCTGGCTGTCAAGCTATTGGTGCTCTCAATCCTGGTGCTTGCTTTCCTTAGCTTCATGGTTTACAAGGACGTGGAGGACTTGAAAGAAGGGTTCCAGAACTATAACAACACCTTTTTCATCTACAACAATGAGACTCTCCACGCAGGGGTTGTGCTCAAGCCTTTGGATTCATTAATCCTTACCACTGACAGCTTCAGCTTCTTCTCAGAGGAGGAAATGGAAGCGCTTGCCAAGGATTTCCAGGAAGGCAATTACAAGGGCATGATGGGTAACAGCCATAAGCTTTTCTTCTTCAATCCTTCAGTGCTCCAGAAGCCCTTCAAGCAGGACATCGGCGTAGAGCTTGATGAGGATGACATGCTTAATATCATCAAGAGCGATGAGCCGTTTGATGTGCTGGCACGCAAGGTAAGGCCAGAGCAGGACGAGACGTCAGGGATGGTGGTAGCCACCCTGAAAGAATTATATGGGAGTGAGCAAAAGCTTAAGGGTGTGCTTTTTGCAGCATTGATAGGCAACTATTTCCAGCAGCAGAAGCCAGGCGAGCTGGTGAAGAACATCAAGAGCAAGGAGCTCATGGTGTATCCTGAAGGCATAAGCTTCAAGATAATAAGATATATGCCATGGATTGACTAAAAGATAACCTGAGAGTAAAATTTTTATACTCAAAGGCACGATGAGTGCTATGTAAAGCAAGATAGCCAGGCATATTTGCTGAGCATAATAAAAAAAGAGGTTAAGCATGAGCATATTTGGCAAGCTTCTAGGCAAGAAAAAAGACGACCTAGGCCTTGATGGCATGGGGCCAGAAGCAGGATTAGGAGGGGCAGGCTATGGAGAGCCTCTTGGCAGCCCTGACATGGGAGGCTACGGAGCGGCTCCAGGCATGGGCCAGCCATCAAGCAGCTTCTCACCAGAAGCCATGGGCTTTGAAAGGGTTCCTCCTGGATCATCGTCTTATTCCCAGCCAGGCTCGCAAAGCGTGAGCGACATCAACATGGGTAAGGACTTGGAGATAATCAATGCCAAGCTTGACGCTATCAAGGCAGAGCTTGACTCTGTGAACCAGCGCCTGAAGAGGATTGAGAGGATTGCTGAGGGAGAGAGGGAAGGTCCTGACTATCCCAAGGATAAGTGGAGCTATTAGATGAGCTATTAGGCAAAGTAATTATTAGTCTAATTTATTGGATTTCTAGAAAAGTTTTTATTGATTGGCTGATTATCTTTGCCCATGAAAGCTTTTATCCGCAACACAGCCCTGCTGCTGGGATTGATAATCCTTGACCAGCTGCTCAAGCTCTGGGCTTTTTCCAACCAACTCCATACTGATTTTGGCTTGTTTGCCTTCAACCTGGTCAGGAACACTGGAGCCAGCTTTGGCATGCTGCAAGGCACCAATTCCATTCTCATTTGGTTCAGCCTCATAGTGCTAGGCATAATCATGATCCTGGCAGAAAAGGTAACAAAAAAGCAAGCCTTGCCTGTTATGCTGATTGTTGCTGGCATCATCGGCAACCTCATCGACAGGATAACCCGCGGATTCGTGGTTGACTTTATTGACTTCAAGTTCTGGCCTGTCTTCAACCTAGCGGACTCATGCATAGTTGTAGGAGTGATATGGCTAGGCATAGTGATTATTCTTGAGGATTATAAGGAAGCAAAGAAAAGTAAGAAAAAAGTTAGCAGGCAAGTTAGTAAGCCCCGCCGGCGTTGAGGCGCAAATAGTTCATTCTCTGTTTTAATTCTCTCTTTATTAAGAAGCTAAAAGTAAATATTTGGCCGCAGGCGCCTTCTGATGTCTAGAACTCGTCTAATTCTTCAAGCTTGCCTAAGTGGTTGTTCTTCCTCAGCCATTGCACCTGGATAGGCCTGTACTTGTAGATTATATCTCCTTTGTCGTCCCCGCCGAATTCCCAGGGCTCAACAAGGACTACATCGCCTTCCCTGACCCAGAGCTTTCTCTTAAGCCTGCCGGGAATCCTGCAAATCCTGGTCTTGCCGTCAAGGCATCTTACCTGGCACCTGCTTCCGCCAAGCCTCCTGTCAAGTATCCCAAAGACTTCATTGTTGCGAGGAAGGCGGACTCTTATAATCTCTTCCCCTTCTGCGCCTTCCTGATGCCCTGGTGCTGAGTATGCCATAAGAAGCCAAGAACAGATTACTTCTTTATATAGGTTGTCATTATCATTGCTGCACAGATTGAATTCGTGCTCGTGCATAAAAAAATTTAAATATGAAGCAACTCTACATAAGAATACTCAACAGCCATAAGCCTTAAGCTTATCATTTGCCTGTGCCTTAACTTACTTTCATGGATATCACAGAAGAAGAGCATGAAACAGCAGGCCCTGCAAAGCCTAAGCGAAAAAAGGATGGTATATGCATCATCTGCGGCGCAAAGGCAGGTTTCTTCATACGCGGAGTGCCATCAGACACTTATTGCGAGGAATGCTCTGACGAGCTTTTCGGCAAGGGTGCGCTTGACAAGATAGAATGATTAGGTTATAGGATGATTAGATAGGGCAATCAAATTACAGGCACATCCCTCTCTGACTTTATGCCGTACACAAGAAGATAATTCCAAAGCAGGCCGTACTTCTTCTCTATCTTCACAGAGAAGCCCGCTTCCCTGAAAATCCTCCTCAGCCTTGGCAGGTCAGATATCCATTCTGCGTCAGGCAGGAACTGGAAGAAGTTTACGTACTCTATGAACAGCACCCTTCCTGACTCTGGCAGGCGCCTGTTCATCTCCGCAAGTATCTTTTTCACATCCTGCATGTAGCCCATCATTCCTACGCTAAAGACAAAATCAACCTCGCCTACAGAAGGAGGCACCCTGTTGACCTGGTGCTCATCATGCACAGGGATGACATTGCCCAATTTCTTTTTTTCCAGCCTTTTACTTAAAAGATGGATGTTCCTATGGCTTAGGTCTGTTGCATAAACCTTCCCGCCAGGCCCTACTGCCTCTGCAAGGTGCAAAGTTAAGGTCCCTACGCCTGAGCCGTACTCAAGCACTGACTTGTCCTTCAAGTCCCTGAACAAGCCAAGGATTTCTTTCTGCAGCTTTTTTGGCAGCAAAAAGTTCTCCATCCAGAGGTTAAGCCTGGAAAAGTAATTGGTGAACCTGACTATTGCGTCAGGATTGTAGAAGAATATAAGCAACAGGTAGATGGGCAAGCCGAAAAACACAAATGAGAGTATTAGCCTGAACAAGCTAAAGGCACCTGGAACCTGGAACAGCCAAGCGCCCACCACCCCTATGTAAAGCAAGGAAACCAACACAGGGCCTATTATGCCAAACGGAGTCTTGAAAGCCCTATGGGCATGCCTCAGCTTCACCCTGAGGATAGGCACTGCCATGATGACTGCGATGTACATTATAAGGGCTAAAGGGACAAACATGCTCAGCAGCACAGTGTACTGGCCAAAGCCAATTATGATTATAAGGATGGAGACTATTAGCTGGAAAAATATTGCCTTGTGAGGGGTTTTTCTCTTGGGGTGGATGGCTGCCAGCTGGGCTATGAATAGCTTGTCACGAGCCATTGCCAATAAAAGCCTTGGCATGGAAATCACTCCTCCAGCTGCTGAGCCTATCAAGGTCAGCACGATTCCGATGGCTATCACCTTAGTCCACACCCCTCCGAGTATCAGGCTTGATAATTCTGATATGTAGGCAGAGGAAACTGCCAGGCTCTGCCAAGGAATGATGCCAAGGGATACCACTGCCACCCCGAGAGCTAACAGCCCAGCCACAATGGTTGAAATAATCAATGACTTAGGTATTACTTTCTCAGGGTTAACAGTCTCCTCTGCAAGGAAAGAAGCCTGCTCCCACCCCATCAAGCCCTCAAGCATGAAGAACAATGCCACTAAGATGGCTATTGGCGGGAAAGAGAAGAAAGGGGTGAAGTTGCCAGGGTTGAAATGGAATGAGCCAGGAATGATTATGGCGAGGAGCACTGCGATGGATACTGTGGCAAAGAATATTAGGACTGCTGCGCTGGTGTCCACGCCAAGATAAGCCACTAGGTTAAGCAGCAATATAATGCCTATGGCTATGATTATCTTTATAGCCATGTTGAAGCCAGGAGGCAGCAAGTACTCCAATGCAGCTACTATAAGCACTGTGGTGCTGATGTTAGCCATCATCCAAGTGACCCATCCAATAATAAATGAGAAGAACCTGCCGTAAGCGTGCTTTGAGAACTCATAAACTCCCCCTGCCTTTGGGAACAGGGCTATCAGCTCGCCAAAGCAAGCAGCCACGTATATGCTTATTAGCAGGAGAATTATCCACGATATTATGACTGCGTTGCCAGCATAGCCAGCGCCTATGGCTGTGCCAAAGAACATGCCAGTGCCTACCATCGAGGTGATGGTCAGGGCAATAATAGTAAAAATTCCCACACTCCTTTTAAGCTCGGCCATAAGCATGATAAGATTATCGATAATATATAAATAATTCGGAATAATTATGGAGTGAATAAATAAATTAAAGAAAGATTAAAAAGGAGGGCTTAGTTCTCAGACTACCATGAAAACCTTTTTTGTAGAGGCAAGGCACAAAGGCAAGGTTGAATTGCCTGATGAATTGATTAAGCAGCTGCCAGCCAAGATTGCTTTGTTCACAACAGTGCAGTTCATGTCTA
>JAFGRK010000018.1 GCA_016935175.1 Candidatus Woesearchaeota archaeon
ACGCTTCAGTGTAAGCTTGATCGTTCTGGTTGTTATGATTATCCTAAGGTTTGTGGTGATGGTGTTGTTCAGCGTCCTAATGATGCTAATTTCAACGAGCAGTGTGATGACCTTGACTTTAATGGAAGCACTTGCATGAGCTTAGGATATGGCACTGGCAACTTGAGCTGCCGCAATGACTGCAGGCTTGATACCGTTTATTGCTATAACCAGACCAACTTCTGTGGTGACAACCAGCTTAGGGCTGGAGAGCAGTGCGAAGGCACCCAATCAATACCTTGCAACATGTTGAATCCTCAGTTCACTTCAACTACTCTAGCTAGTTGCATTCAATCCAACTGTACCTATAGCACCAGGTATTGCAATGGCGCTACTCAAGGGAGGTGTGGAGATAACATCGTTCAGACCCCCAATACGGCAGGTCTCTATGAGCAATGTGATGGCTCAACAGGGGGCTTGCAATGCTCTCAGATTAACTCTCTGTTTGTAACAGGAACTCTGACGTGTGGAGCAAACTGCCTTTACAACACGACCTTATGTGAGCTTTCCCCTCAGCGAATATGCGGTGATTATGCTGTTAATAGGCTGGGCGAGGTTTGCGATGGTGAAGACTTTGCAGGAACTACTTGTGAGTCACTTGGCTTTTCAGGTGGAAACCTGTCATGCATCCAAGAAACCTGCCAGGTAAACACATCACAATGCATTAAGACCAACACTTCAAGGTTTTGTGGTGACGGAATCTTGCAGAAACCTAATGATGCCATCTTCATGGAACAGTGCGATGGCACTAACCTAAGCGGAAAGACATGCACTAGCTTCACAGGATACACAGGAGGCAACTTAGCCTGCTATAGTGACTGCACATTTGATTATTCTAGCTGCTCAAGGGTTACCACCCCCACTTGCCAAGATGGCGTTAGAAACCAGATATCCGAAGAGTGCGACCGAACAGACCTGGTGGGTTTCACTTGTGGGTTCTTCGGGTTTACCAATGGCTCATTGCTATGCACCAATGATTGCAAGCTAAACAAGTCTCTCTGCTCAAGCACAGCAGGCGCTTGCGGTGATAACATCGTTCAGAGGCCCAATGTCAAGGGGGCGGATGAGGAATGTGATGGATCTGACCTTGATGGCATGACTTGCGAAGATTTAGAATATGATATTGGAACACTGAAATGCAAGGGAGACTGCAGCTTTGACCAGTCAAACTGCAGCTATTCTGAAGTTGAAGAAGGTTTCTGTGGAGATGGAATATTAGGCAGCTATGAGTTATGCGATGGGAATCTTTGGGGGCGTGTCACTGGATGTGATTACTTTGAAACTTACTCTGGCGGAGTCTTGGCCTGCAGGTATGATAATTGCCAGTTTGACACTACTGGATGCCTGCCCGTCTCTGTGATCCCTAATGCCTCTTGCTATGACCTTGAGAAAAATGGTGACGAGACCGATTTGAACTGCGGGGGCAGCTGCCCTTCGTGCATCAACGGGAGGACTTGCCTCATAAATGGGGATTGCATCTCTAACTACTGCAAAAGCGGAATCTGTGTAGAGGCTAGCTGTGAAGATGACATGATGAATGGGCTTGAGACCGACATTGATTGCGGAGGCAACTGCAATGGTTGCGAAGAGGGAAAGGCTTGCAATTCAGGATCAGACTGCCTTTCAGGATTATTCTGCCATCCATTCAACAGGAAATGCATCGCCCCTAGTTGCGATGACGGCTTCCAGAACGGTGATGAGACCGGAATTGACTGTGGTGGCAGCTGCCCATTAGCCTGCTCATCTAACCAAGGCTGCATGTCGGACAGGGATTGTGAGCAAGGAATGAATTGCGTAGCAGGCAAGTGCATTTCCAACCAGAATGCGGACTCTGATGGTGATGGCATGCCTGACTGGTGGGAGAACAGGTATTTCCTTGATGCTAATGATCCTTCTGACGCCTATCAAGACTTAGATAATGATGGTCGTACCAACCTTGATGAGTTTATAGATGGTACAGATCCTACGCAGGCTGATGGATTTGTTGAGGAAAGCAAAAGCCCTCTACCCATGATCCTGCTTATAATAGGGATTATACTCATGCTTCTTAGCACAGGATTCCTTATTTATTCAAGGAAAGTGCTTGTGCCCCAACAAAGAAGGGCTGCTGCATCCGCAAGAATGGCCCAACAGCAAGCAGCTCAGCAAAAGCCAGGGATTAAGCCCTCTGCAATGTCAGGAGTAGGAGCCCCTGGTAGCTTAGCACAGAGGCTTGCCCAAAGGCAAGCTGCCAGAAAGAGTTCCTTGAAAGGGTTTGGTGATGAAAAAGCTACTGAAGCAGGAAGCCAAGGAATAAAAACTGATGCATCATCTGTTGAGGGAACTAAACCCGACGAATCCAAAAAGCCTAAAGACGAGTTTATCCCTATATCCAAGCTAGGGAAGATTGTGGACAAGGGCAAAGAGGCTGTCCATTCTGCACAGAAGCATGAAAAGCACAAGAGCGGGATTTTTGAGAAGCTAAAAGAGTTTACAATGGCTTATAGGAAGGGTGATAAAGGAGATAAAGAAAACCTTATGGAGAAGAAAAAGCAGGGTGAAGAAAAGGCTGGTATTAATGGCGCTGATAATGCTGATAAGCTGAAGCTTGATAAGCTTGACAAAAAACCCGATAATCAGCCCGATAAGCAGGCTGATAAAAAGGCAGATGACCGGCAGGAAGAGCAAAAGAATAAGCAGCAAGATAAAAAGCAAGATTCAGGAACAGATGAAAATAAGGAACCAGATAAAAATAAGGGCGCAGGAAAGAAACAGCCAGATAATCCAGAGCCAAAACAAATTAAAGGATGATAGGATGAACATGACACGAGAGGTGAATATTCCTTGATGAGAAAAGCCCAAATAAGCCAGGTTTTCACTTACTTAATGGCTATCTTAGTAGTTGGTCTTATTGTTTTTGTAGGCTACAAAGGGGTGGCATGGATCCTGAACACTAATTGCGAGCATGGCAAGGCTGCCTTCCAAAAAGAGCTTTTTCAGCTGATTGATGACTACTCAGACAGAGGCTCTACAAGGGTTGAGATGCTATCTGCCCCTTGCGATGTCACTAAGGTATGCTTTGCTGACTTAAGCCATTGTGAAAATCCGGAACAAAACATCCCTGACTTCGAACCCTTTATCAGATCTTCTCTTGATGAAAAATACCGGGGGGTAGTTATAAGCTCTGTATATGATTGTGATAACATATATGCCAACATATTCATTGTAGGAAAGACTACTGAGCCGCTGGGCTACGCCCCTAAGCTAGTGCTTAAGCAAGATGTTGGCAACAGCGATTATCCCTTCAAGTGCTTTGAGGTAAGGTCGGGGAAAATCAGGTTCTTGTTCAGGGGATTGGGCAGGAAGACCCAGTTAGAGGAAGCCCGGCCAGGCTAAAGAGTTTTAGGGGTTTAGAAGGGTTTTAGGGCTTAGAAGGTGAGTTAATGACAGTATTAGGGTTTCTTGGCAAAAAAGGCTTTGCCATGCAGTTCAACTGGATATTCGTATTGATAGGTGGAGCAATCATATTCGGCTTCTTCTTCAGCCTTATAAATAACCTACTCCAAAGCGAGGACGTGAGCACCAAGATAAAGGCGACCCAGGAAGTGGATGCCATGTTCAAGATAAATCTTGCCTCAGACAACACCCAGAAGACAATAGAATTTACCTCAAATATAAAGATCAATTTCTTTGCCGAGCGTACCTCAACTTATTCTGAGTATTCTGTAGAGGGCTCTCCTAGGGCTGCCAGATATGATTATAATGCGATCTTCTCTCCTAACGAGCTTGAGGGTGATGAGCTAATAGTCCAAAGCTTCGTACTCGATTTGCCTTTTAGGTCTATGCCCGTAGTTTATGTTACCAATAAGGAGGTAGAGTATGTGCTGCTAGGCATCTCCCCTGCTGTGCAAACCGTGCTCTCAGACTTGCCTGAAGACATCAACTGGAAGCAACACGAGGTTTTAGGTGACATGTCATCATATCCTGACAGGAACTATGACAGGACTGTTTTTGTGACTGATAAGGAGACTTTTGACACCAGCGGCATGGCTTGGGTGAGATTCAATAACTTTAACAGGCCTGCAGAAAGAATATTCGCAGTAGTGATGGCTCCAGGCACAGGAACCATTGCAGGCTACGGCGAAATAAGCTTTTACAAGTATGATCCTAACCAAGGATTAGTACTGGCAGGCACCTCACCTTTCTTTGACCATAAGATCCTCACAGGAGCAATCATAAGCCACGATAGGGATATCTATGAGAATAACTTAAGGAAAGTATTGAGAAGGATAAACTTACTCACAGACCTTTATGTGAAAAAAGTAGAATATTACTGGGCAGATAATGAACTTGTGCTATGCAGGGGCCTGTACGGCGAAGTATTAGAATTCCTTGACAGCCCAGGTGGCAATGAGGATGTCAAGGCTTGGTCACTTTATGAGGATGAGCTATCATATACTAACCTCGCATTGCTTTTTTCCGCTAGCAACCAGCTTAAAGCTTTTAATTCACAAATAGTAAGCGGCAGGGACTGCCCAGGAATATATTGAAATCAGAATATTTAAATCAGAAAAAAATCAGATAAATTGAAATCAGAAAAAACACATTGTGGCTAGAAGAATATGAGCAAAAGATCCCAGATGCAGATGACTGAGTCGGTTTTCGTGGTCTTCATCATACTGATAATCATAGTCATGGGCTTTGTAATGTTCTCTAAATTCCAGGAAGCAAGCATAAAGGAGAACGAGAGGATGCTCAGGAACATAGATGTCATCAAGCTAGCCCACAGGATGAGCGCATGGCCTGAGCTAGAATGCTCCTTGGCAGGAACAGAAAGGTTTGTTTGCCTAGACATAGTGAAGTTATCTATTTTAGGGGACTTCATTAATGACAGCATGCATGAAGAAACTTATTCGTTCAACTACTACTATGACTTGCTAAAGGAATCAAAGGTTATTGTTAAAGAGATTTATCCTCCGCTTGCCCACCCTGAACTGCAAAACAGGTGGTCGCTTTACTATAATCCCGGCAAGACTGCCACTACGGACACTGTTTTTGTGCCTGTGAACCTTTACAACCCATTATCAGAAACCTTTTCAATGGGTATGCTAGAAATACAGATATATGGGTGAAGAAACAAGAGTAAACTAGTGGATGCTAAAATAATTGATTAAAAGAATAAATGGCTAAATGAATATGAACGAAAGAATAAAATGGCCGAAAGAACAAAATTTTTAAAAAAGAAATCTCAGATGGAAATGATAGGCTTGACAGTTATCGTAGTCATAGTCATAACAGGAATGCTTATAGCGACAGTGTATAAGTTCAACCACCCTACTACTAACATACAGAAAAGGTATTGGAACAGGGAATTAGCAACTAACCTGCTGATTGCCATGACTCATACCAATGTGCCGGAATGCAACAACCTATCAGTGCGTGACTTGTTGCAGGACTGTGGAAGCGCATTTCCAAGGCTTAACTGCTATGATAAGATGAGTTGCGAGGTGGTTAATAACACAATCTATGACATAATCAACAAGACTCTTATAAACCAAATGGTAAGCTTTGACCTCACAATAAGCTCTCCATTTAGGACAGACTTTGAAACTGGCCAACCGGTATTTGTCACGCATATAAATACTTTTGATTGCGGCCAAGGGATACATAATCAAGAGCAGGCTTTTGAAATGGTAAGGCTGGAAGGAAACCAGATGATGGAAATCAACCTCACCCTTTGCCTTGACTGATTATGCTAACATTAATTTCTCTGTTTCGCCTAGGCCCGTCTAGCTCCACCAGCATAATGCTTTGCCAGGCCCCAAGCACCAGCTTGCCATTGCTAACTGGCACAATTTCCCCAGGCCCTAGCAAGGCTGCTTTTATATGCGCGCCTGCGTTGCCATCGACAGAGTCATGTAAGTAGCCTGCCTTGTCAGGAAATGCCTTGTTAAGGGCATTAAGGAAGTCTGTGCATATGTTCGGGTCATAGTTCTCATTGATGATGATAGCTGCTGTTGCGTGCTTGGCAAAAACATGGCAAATGCCTTGCTTAACCTTGCTCTGCTGGACTATATTGTTGACTTTCCCAGTTATGTCTATTAGCTCTTGCTTTTTGTTTGTGTCTATAGTGAATATCATTTTTCCACTCCGCCCTTCCCTGGGAAAACAGCTTGTTTTTAATATTTTTTTAATAGCATCTATTCCTGGTTTGCAAGACAGCAATTTCATATAATGACCGCCACCTTTTTCTTTCATGGCAAACTTTATATATGCCGCCCATATTATTTGTTTGTAATGGAAAGGCCGCCCATCCTTAAGGTCCAGCGCCTTACTAAGAGGTTCTGTAAGAAGACTATCCTAAGAGACATCTCGCTTGACATTATTGAAGGGGAGATATTCGGTATTGTGGGCTCGAGCGGCAGCGGCAAGACCACCCTTCTCAAGACGATAGTGGGCTACTTGGCGCCTGAGCAGGGAGATGTGAAGTTCCGTTATGATTACTATGTTAAGAAAAAGGATAAGGATGGAAAGCCGCTCTACGCCTCTGTTTATAGACAGCAGCAGATGGCAAGGAGCACTTTTGGATTTGCCAGCCAAGAGCCATCAATCTACCCCAAGCTGACTGTAAAGGAGAACCTGAAGTATTTCGGCTCCCTTTATAAGCTAAAGAAAAAGGCCCTTGAGTCGAACATAGATATACTTCTTGCGTTGATGGACTTGAAGGGCTCACAAAAGACCTTGGCAGGAGAGCTTTCTGGAGGGATGGAGCGAAGGCTGGACATTGCTTGCGCATTGATTCATGACCCTGAAATACTTATTTTGGACGAGCCAACATCAGACCTTGACCCGCTCCTCCGCGACCATATATGGAGCTTGGTGCAGAAAATCAACAAGAAAGGCACAACCATAATCATGGCAAGCCACCACTTATCTGAGGTAGAGAACTTCTGCTCAAGGATAGCCATCATCAAGGACGGGAGAATAGTTGATGTGGCTAGCCCAGCAAGGCTCAAGACCAAGTATGCAGAGTCCCAGCAGATTAAAATCCAGAGCTATCCAGGAAGCTACGCAAACATCGTCAAGTCACTGAAAAAGCCAGGCAGCAAGCCGTTCGAGTTCAATATCAAAGGCTCAGAGCTGATATTATACTCGGATTATACCCAGGAGATTATGCATGAGTTGTTGCATACCTTGGAAGTGTTAAAGGAAGAGCTTATAGACATCAAGGTGTCAAGGCCAGGGCTTGATGAGCTTTTCCTAAAGCTAAACGCCAGAAAATAAGCAAAGAGCCGGATGATAATCTTCACTTGGGCTTTAGTTGTATGATAATGTTAAAATGAAAGGGATAATGAAAGTGAGAAGGAGAATGAAAGGGAGAAATGCAAAGCCATGAAATCAATAAGCATAATAAAAAAGAACTTCAAGCTTTTGGTAAGGTCGAAGTCATCAGCCTTCATAATACTATTAGGCCCGCTATTGATAATCCTCCTTGTAGGATTGGTTTTCAGCGGCAAATCATCCTATGAGCTAAGCATAGGATATTTTGCGCCTGAGAAAAACAACCTGACAGATTCATTCATACAAGCCCTGCAAAAAAGCAATTATTACCTTCATGAGTATCCTGCAGAGCAGGAATGCATACAGAAGATAGAGCAAGGAATAATACATACCTGCATAATCTTTCCCATTGATTTCCAGGTAAGCAACCAGCAAGGCCAAGAACTGAAGTTCTTGGTTGATTATTCCAGGATAAGCCTTGTCTATGAGGTGATAGGCTCTGTTTCTGAGCTCTTAGAGATAAAGTCAGAGGAGCTTAGCTACTCAATGACCCAGCTTTTGCTTGACAAGCTGAATTTGACCCTTAAAGAGATAAGGAACGACAAGTCTTTAGTAGATGGATTAAGCCAGAAGGCAAGCCTAGTCTTGCTAGAGCTCCAAAAAGCCAAGGATGATGCTGCTTCATTGGACCTGGAGCTCAGGAACATAAGTACGCAGGACATGAATGCCAGCTTAATAGAGATGAACTCCACTTTTGGGAACATATCCATAAAAGGCATTGAGCTGGTAAATATGAGCCAGGAATTGATTGATGAGCTTTCAGACTATCTTGATGCTAATGAGACCTCTGAGCTACAGCAAGAGTTTGATGAGCTAGAAGAAGAGCTCAGCGAGCTATACTATAACCAGACCCCGGATTCCATTGACAGGCTCTATACAAGGATAGATGCTATTTCATCCTCCCTATCAGAGCTCGAATCCTCAATGGTCATCAATGAGGGCCTTAAAAAGGGTGCTTTGCAGAGGATTGACTCTTCAAGGAGCAACCTTACCTCCATGCAAAAAACTCTGGCTGACCTGAAGAGTTCCCTCTCAAGATCGCAGCTAGAGCTTGAGGCCATCACCATAACAAATGCCCAGGCTATTGTAAGCCCTGTCAATGTGAAGATAGAGCCCGTGGCAGCAGAAAGCTCCAGGGCGTTATTCGCCTTCCCATCATTACTTCTGCTTGTCATAATGTTTGTTGCCTTGCTATTATCAAGCACCTTGGTGCTTTTTGAGAAGAGTTCAAAAGCCAGCTTCAGGGTGAGCATCACCCCTACCAAGCCAAGCCTTTTCATCTTCACCACTTTTATGACCAGCCTGTTGATACTGCTGTTGCAGACCATAATCCTCTTGGGGCTGGCCAGCCATTTCCTGCACATACCATTATTCAAGAACCCTCTAACTTCTTTTCTGATAATACTTTCATCATCAATGTTCTTCATCACTCTAGGGATGCTTATAGGATATGTTCTATCAACACAGGAAGGGGCTGTGATGTCATCAATAGTCATGGGGTCAATACTTCTGTTCCTATCAAACCTGGTCTTCCCGTTGGAAAGCATAGCGCCTGCCTTAGTAGGCATAATCAAGTATAACCCTTATGTCATGTCATCAGAGCTATTGCGAAAATCCTTGCTTTTCAATACTGAGCTTTCAGGAGGTAATTTAGCAATTATCATGATGCTCTTTGGCGCAGCACTTGTCTTGTTGGCATTAATAATCACTATTTCTGCCTTTAAAGGCAGGAAGAGGATAAGGATCCTGGCATCAATAGCAGAAGAAAGCCCTAAAGGGTATTATAGCACAAAAGATGAGGGAGCTTCAAGGGTGACAGAAAAAAACAAGAGTAAATCAAGGCAGCTTATTCTTGAATTCGAGGTCTATGGAAAGAAGGCCGCCACTAAGGAAGAGCTTTTCAACCTAGTTTCTGACATGACTAAGACCGAGTTCGAGGAAAATGTGAACGAGAGGGAAAATAATATAGCGGTTTGGCTCGAAAAAGCTCTTGGAGAGAAAAAGCTGGCTTCAAAGCTTAGGAAGACTAATTCTAGGGAGGAAATCCTGGGAATTTTGGCAAAAGACTTAAAAAGCAGCCAAACAAGGGAAACAAGGGACAATTCAGAATTAGGGGAAAATTCTGATGGGGGTAAATGGGGTTGAGGACAAACGGGGTTGGAAGTTTAATAAACTTTTTAAATAGAAGCCTTTAACTCAGCTTCAATAGAATGCGATATTGAAAATACGATATTAAGTATTTTATGAGCATATCGTTAAGCATATCGTGGTTTTGTTAAGTTTTTAGCAATAAGTGGGGGTGTAATCTTGAAGACTTCAAAGAAACAAGGATACCATGAGCAGGAATCTTCTGGGGGTGCTTATGATGAAAGCAGGCATAATCCAGAGCATGAGCAAAGGCATGAGCACAAGCATAAGAGCCATGCAGAGCAAAAAGCGCATAAGAAGCAAGAGAAGCTCAGGTCCAGCAGCCAGAAAATACCAGGAGCAACTTATCCCATAGTTTCTGGCATAATCATCGTCATATTACTGACCTTGGTAATAATCTTGCTCCTCAGAAAGCCATTCTCTGACACAACAGGAGGAGACACCACTCCCACTTACACTGGCGAGAAAGCCAAGGTAGAGTTCTATGTGATGAGCCAATGCCCTTATGGGACACAGGTAGTTGATGCCATAGGGCCTGTCCTTGAAAACCTCGGGGAAGCAGTGGATTTCCACTTGGATTACATTGTGACTGAGACTTCTCCAGGCACTTTCCAGAGTTTGCACGGAGCCAAGGAAGTGGCAGGCAACACAGCCCAGCTATGCGCCATAAAGTACTATCCTGATAATTACGAATACATGAAGCTTATCTTGTGCCAGAACAAGGATTATGCCAATGTTGACACTAACTGGGAAAGCTGCGCAAAGGAAAACAATATGGATGTTGAAAAACTAAGGGCATGCATAACAGGAGAGGAAGGCAAGACCCTTCTCAGGGAGTCAATGCAAAAAGCCCAGCTAAGGAATGCCAGGGGAAGCCCCACTATTTACTTTGATGACCAAGCATACGGAGGAGCAAGGGATTCCTTAAGCTTCCAAAGAGCCATATGCAACTCAATAGAGCATGAGGCTTGCGAAGAAATGCCTAAATGCGCTACTGATGCGGACTGCAAAGAGCAACCGGGCAAGGAAGGCACTTGCAATAACCCAGGAACACCAGAATCTTCCTGCACTTACACAGACCCTGTTGCTGTGGAGTTGATTATACTCACATCAGAGGACTGCACAGGATCAGCTTGTGACACAACCAGGATTGTGCAAGTGTTCCAGCAATTGTTCCTTGGGATAAAGCAAAGGACAGTTGATATTAGCAGTGAGGAAGGAAAAGCCTTGATTGAGAAGCACAACCTAGAAGTTGTGCCTGTATACATCACTGACAGTAATGTTGTTAAGACCAAGACATGGATAGCTCAGCCAGACCTTAAGTCAGCGTTTGAGCAGCTAAGCGATGGCAGCTATAGGCTGTTGGACGAGGTCACAGGAGCAACTTATTTTGTGAGCGAAGAAGCAAGGCAGGAATTCTATGATGTTTTAGGAATAAAGCTTGGGGATAACAAGCCACAAATAGACTTCTTTGTGATGAGCTACTGCCCTTACGGCAACCAGATGGAAGAGGCAGTAGAGCCAGCTTACCAGCTGCTCAAGGACAAGGCAATCTTCAACCCAAGATATGTCATCTACAGCAACTATGGCGGCGGAGGGCCTGATTATTGCATCTCAAACGGCAACCTTTGCTCAATGCACGGCATACAAGAGCTTAACCAGAACGTTAGGGAAGCATGCGTCAACAAGTACATGGGAATTGATAAATGGTTTGAGTTCGCACTGGCCATGAATGATGAGTGCAACTACCAGAACGCAGACACCTGCTGGGAAGCAGTGGCAAAGAAGCTAGGCCTTGACACTGACAAGATAAAGAAATGCCAGGAAGAAGAGGCTGTTGAGCTAATGACTGTCGATAAGGCTTTAGGTGACAAGCTCGGAGTGAGCGGAAGCCCAACTACTTTCATTGACGGAGAGAGTTATGGCGGAGGAAGGACTGGGGAAGCAATCAAGCAAGCCTTGTGCGCAGCCTTTGAAACCCAGCCAAGCGAGTGCAGCACTACCTTGGACGGCTCAGCCACAGCAGTGGCTTCAGGCAGCTGCTAAGAAAAAATTATTTATCTTTTTACTTTTTCTTCTCTTTTTTAAAATCCCTGGCTTATTAAGAACATTTTTATAGTTATCCTTTCAACCAAGGTGCATGATTATTCGTCAATATGAGCCTGCTGATAGGCAGAGCATTGAGGAAATTCAGTTCAATACCTATTTTCTTGGCAAGTCAATGAGTAAGTTTGTTAGCAACAGAAAGCCTTTTTCAGCAGAATTAGCACGTTATTTTGAAGAATCAGAAAGCATTTTTGTAGCAGAGGATAAAGGCAGAATCGTCGGGTACTTAATTGGCTGTCTTGATGATTCCAAGCATAATAAAAGACTATCTTATGCGAATTTTGTTTTGAGTAACTTCACCAAAAGTCTTTTTTTTTCTAAACAAGATAGGGCTTATTGGGCCAGCAGATTTGCTTTCTTGTTTAATATCTTGATTGGTAAATCTGGTGAATTAAAAATGAAAACCCCGGCAAATGCAGGACACTTGCACATCAATCTATTGCCTTCCTCTAGAGGGAAAGGAGCAGGCTCAAAGCTTTTACAGGCTTTTTTTCGCTACGCAAAAAAGAAAGGTATTAAAGTTGTTCACGCAGACTCATTTGAGACCAGGCTAAACCCCAATAAGAGTTTTTGGATTAAGAACGGATTTAAGCCATATTCAAGGATTAGGACTCTATCGTGGAAAAAGCAGCTTCCGAAAGAGGAAATCTATTACGTTTGCTATGTGAAGGCACTTTAATTAAGTCATTTCAGAACAGCTTCTTTAGCCTTTATTATACCAACAGCTATTGTGCCTCCCGCCAGGGCAGTCACTAATTGAAGAATCCCCATTGTTGTCAGAAAGATAGTCGGCAGGACTGCTAGCTTGACCAATATAAGCGCTGATGTGAATAAGAAGGCTGTCTTGATGGCAGCTGGCAAGATAGGCATCACAACATTTGCTACTTGATTCTTTTTCTCAAGCTTCCTTCGCATCAAGTACTTGAAGCCATAAGCAAATAACGCGTTGCTTAGCCAGATGAAAGGTATCATATATATGAGGAGCATGGTGAATGGCCCAAATATCAATCCTCGAGCAAGCACTCCTAGGCTTGGTAGCAGGATAATCGGCAGTAGCTTGTGGCCTTTAAGGTAAGTAGCCCCAAGTATAAGTGCAGCATTAACTGCTATGCCTACTGCTAGCTGAGGATGGCCTATCAAGAAAGTCACAAAGAAGGATACTAATGAATATGCAATCATCTGAAGGTTCTCTTCAAGGGCAGTTGTGTCAAATATGCTTTCAAAGTAGGTCTTTTTTATTGTTTCGTACATTTTCTTTTCACCAAGTTTTTCTTTTTACCAACTCATTTATGCAGCTTTTTCATTTATACGGCTTTTTTGAATATGATGTGTGAAGCAGTTTGTGCGCTCTTTCCCCGCCAAACTCCCCTAGGTACTCTGCGTATATTTTCAGTGCTGAGGGGTTTTCATGGGACTTCCTGAATTTTTTTCTTTTATCTTCCTTGTTGATGGCATCCATGCGTTTTAGCAAGATTTCCTTGTTAGTCGGCCTTGGCTGCCCTCCGCCTCCAATGCATCCTCCATAGCAAGCCATTATCTCAATGAAGTGATAAGGGCTCTTGCCTTGTTTTATCTGCTCAAGAAGCTTTCTTGCCTCCCCAAGGGTGTGGACAACGCAAATCCTAACCTCTTTGCCAGCAAGTGTCAGGGTGGCTTCTTTCATAGTCTCCATGCCCCTAATGCCTTTGTATTCGATCTTCTCAAGGGATTTGCCTTCTAGCCAGTCAGCTGCTGTCCTTAATGCTGCTTCCATCACTCCTCCGCTCCTGCCAAAGATCACTCCTGCGCCTGTGCTCTCTCCTAGTGGGTTGTCAAATTCAGAGTCTGGCAGTTTCTCAAAGTCTATGTTCATCTGCTTTATTAGCTTGCCAAGCTCCACAGTTGTGAGCACATAGTCTGCTTCTTTAACAAATTCAGGCCTTTGTATCTCGTATTTCTTTGCAGTGCAGGGCATGATGTCAACCAAGATTATGTCTTCTGGTTTCTTGCCTATATTCTCAGCATAATAAGTTTTTATGAGAGACGCGAGTATGGCCTGCGGGCTCCTACAAGTGGACATGTGGTTTAGCTCTTCAAAGAAGAACTGCTCCCCGAACTTGATCCATGCAGGGCAGCAAGTAGTTATGAGCGGCAAGTCCCTGTTCTCCTTGAATCTCTTGATGAACTCAGTTGCTTCCTCGATTATCGTGATATCAGCTCCTAGGTCTGTGTCAAATACCTTCTCAAACCCAATCTTTCTTAGGGCGCTTACCATCTTGCCAGTCACATTAGTGCCTGGTTCCATGCCAAAGCATTCCCCAAGGGTTGCCCTGATAGAAGGTGCTGTCTGGGCTATTAGCATCTTGCCAGAGTTCAATGCATCAATGACGTGCTGCACCCCTGGCTTCTCAGATAAGGCTCCTGTCGGGCACACAATCACGCATTGGCCGCAGTTCACGCAAGCGCTCTTATCCATGGGATAGTCCAGTGCAGGGGTGATTATTGTGTCAAAGCCTCGCTTCTGGAAGCCTATGGCATGCACTGTCTGCACATCATTGCACATCCTAACGCACCTTCCGCAAAGAATGCACCTATTATCATTCCTAACAATAGACACGCTTGAATCATCAACAGGCACATCGCGCTTCACTCCTGTGAACCTGCTCTGCTCTATCATGAGCTCTGAAGCATACCTTTGAAGCTTGCAATTCAGGTTGCTAGGGCAGGTAGGGCAGTTAAGGTCATGGTTTGCTAGGAGCAGCTCAAGGTTAATCCTTCTTGCTTCAAGCAGCCTAGGTGTGTGGGTGTAGACTTTCATTCCTTCAGCTGGCTTAGTGCTGCAGGAAGTGGTTATTATGCGGTTGCCCCTCATCTCCACTTCTACAACGCACAGCCTGCAAGCAGCAGTCCTCTCAAGCCTTTCATGCATGCAGAAATGGGGTATCTTGATGCCATGCTCATCTGCTATATCAATAAGGTAATTATTAGGATCAACCATTATCTCTTCGTCGTTCAGGAATATCTTGACTTTCTGGACAACCGGGTTCACTGTTTGTTCTTTCTTTTTCCTTGGCATCTTAGTTTATGCTCTCTTTTTGCTTTATGCTCTTTTTTGCTCTTTTCTCATTTCCTGTCTATTGCGTTAAACGCGCAAATATCATAACAATTGCCGCACTTGATGCATTTGGCTTGCTCAATCACATGCCTTTCCTTAATCCTTCCAGTAATAGCATTTGTAGGGCAAACCCTGGCGCAAGCGCCACAGCCAGTGCATTTCTCATTTATTATGTATTTCAATAGCTCAATACATACCTTGCTCGGGCATCTTTTCTCCTTGATATGAGCATCGTACTCCTCTGGGAACTTAGCAATAGTAGATAAGACTGGATTTGGGGCTGTCTTTCCAAGATTGCAGAGTGAGTTATCCCTTATGTACTCTGCCAGGAGCTTTAGCTTTTTTATGTCCTGCTCAGTCCCAAGCCCTTTGGTTATCCTGTCAAGAATCTCATTCATCCTAGTGTTGCCTTCCCTGCAAGGAGTGCACTTGCCGCAGCTCTCGCTCCTGGTAAAAGCTGTGAAGTATTTGGCAACATTGACCATGCATGACTCATCATTGATGACAACCATGCCTCCGCTGCCCATTATGGCGCCTGCGTTTTGCAATGGCTCATAATCAAGCGGCAGGTCAAGATCTGCCTCTGTCAAGCATCCTCCTGATGGGCCTCCTATCTGGACAGCCTTGAAATTGGTGCCTTCAACAGGGCCTCCGCCTGCATCAAATATTATTTCCCTGAGCTTGGTTCCCATGGGAACTTCTACTATGCCTGTCCTTTTAACTTTCCCAGTCAAGCATATGTCCTTTGTTCCCTTGGTCTTCTCAGTGCCTATCTTGATGTACTCATCTACACCCATTGCCAGAATCTTGGATATATTGGCTAGTGTGCCTACATTGTTGATGTTAGTGGGACAATCATACACTCCTTTATCTGCAGGGTAGGGCGGCCTGAACCTTGGGTGGCCTCGCTTTCCCATGACTGAGGCTATGAGAGCTGTTTCTTCTCCACAAACAAAAGCCCCGGCACCTTTCTTTAAGATGATGTCAAAGTCAAAGCCTTCAACTCCCAGGATGCTCTTTCCAAGCAAGCCTTTATCCTTTAGCATTACCAGTGCTTTTTCAATAGTCTTGATAGCCAAGGGGTATTCTGTCCTGGTGTAGATTATGCCTTCTTTGGCTCCTGTGGCATAACTCGCGATAATCATTCCTTCGATGATAGAAAATGGATCGCTTTCCATCACTGTCCTGTTCATGAAAGCACCAGGATCTCCTTCATCCCCATTGCACACAATAAACTTCCTTCCTTGCTTTGCAGCTAGGAAACCCCATTTCATGCCTGTAAGGAATCCTGCCCCTCCCCTGCCTCTGAGCTTTGACCTCTTGACTTCTTCAATCAGCTGGGAAGGCTGGAGCTTAAGAGCGTTGGCAAGGCCGGTAAAGCCCCCATTAGCTGCGTATTGTTCTAGGCTCAAGCCGTTGATAAAGCCGCAGTTCTTCATTACAATCCTTAGTTGCTTCTTGTAGAACTCAATATCCTCAAGCTTGTGGCCTAGGAGCATTTCCTCGCATACTTGGCTATTGCGGATGCTTTCAATCAGCTTGTCTGCCTTGTCCTCGGTTACATAGCCATAGATGCTTAGCAAGCCGTTCTGCTTTACCGTGACTATTGGCTCTGCATAGCAGCTTCCTGCGCAGCCCACCCCCTCAACAAGAAGGCTTAGGCCAGCAGTCTTGAGCTTTTCAAGGGTCTTGTCTGCTCCTGCGCTTATGCCGCAAGTAGCTACGCCAACAGTAATCCTGTCCTGCTCAAGCTCTTTTTTGCCTTTTTCAACATCCAGGATTTCGCTTATCTGCTTCATAGGCTTTATACTCTTATTTGTTTCATTTCAATTTGCTTTAATTTGTTTCATTTCGCCTTATTTTAGCTCTGACAATATCTTATCTATCTTTTCCTCAGTAAGATTACCATACACTTTCTCATTAATCATCATAGCTGGCGCCTTGGCGCAAGCTCCTATGCAGTTCACAGGCACAAGGCTGAACTTGCCGTCAGGAGTTACTCCCCCAGCCTTTATGCCAAGTTTCTTTTCAAAATAGGTCAGGAGCTTGTCTGAGCGGAAAATGTGGCAGGCAGTGCCCCTGCAAATCTGGATATGGTATTTTCCTCTTGGTGTGAGCCTGAATGAAGAGTAGAATGTAGCAACCCCAGACACAGTCACAAAAGGCACATTGAGCTTTTTTGCCGCTCGCTCAAGCATTTCCTCAGAAAGGTAGCCAAATTCCTCTTGAAGGTCTTCGAGCACAGGGATTAAGTCTTCTTTTGTGCTATACTTCTTAAGAATCCTCTCAACCTCTTCCCACTCTGCCATTTTCATAAATAATATCAGTGATGATGTTTTTAAATCTTATGGTAAGGCTTTATTTAAGTGCTATAAACAGTTAACTTTTAATAATGCAAAAATTTTAATAATCAAATCATACTCATAAGCAGCATCCTAGCATAATATGCTCATTAAGAGGTGAATCACATGAAACTAGCGTTTCTTGAGAATATAAGGAAGAAAGCAAAGGCTAATCCAAAGGCTATTGTTTATCCTGAAGGAACAGAGGGGAGGGTTCTTAAGGCTGCTGACAAAGTGGCTAAGCAGGCGTTTGCCAAGGTAATTATCCTCGGGGATGAAGCTAGCATCATGGAGCAGGCCAAGAAGCTGAAGCTAAAGCTTAAGGGAGTTCTCATAATCAATCCTGGTAAGTATGAGCGCTTCGAAGAGATGGCTAATGCTTTTTATGAGCTAAGAAAGCACAAGGGTATAACTCTTGAGCAGGCGCGAGAGATTGTGAAGAAGACTAACTACTTCGGCACCATGCTGGTGCAGATGGGAGAAGCAGACGGGCTTGTCAGTGGAAGCACTCACTCAACAGCAGACACTGTAAGGCCTGCTTTGGAGATTATCAAGACTCATGAGAAATCCCATAAGGTATCAAGCTTCTTTTTCATGGTTATGGGTGGCAAGCCAATGCTATTTGCTGATTGCGCAATAATTATTGACCCTGATGCCAAGGACCTTGCTGGCATAGCCATTGACACAGCTAAGAGCGCTAAGGCTTTTGGGATAGAGCCAAGAGTAGCCATGCTCTCATTCTCAACCAAAGGCTCAGCAACTCATCCCAGTGTTGACAAGGTAAAAGAGGCTGTGGCTATTGCAAAGGGCACTATGCCAGAGCTGATTATTGACGGCGAGATGCAGGTGGATGCTGCACTTGTTCCTGATGTGTGCATAAAGAAATGCCCTGATTGCATGATAAAAGGGGATGCTAACGTGCTCATATTCCCAGACCTTAACTCAGGCAACATTGCTTACAAGCTAGTGGAGAGGCTTGCCAAGGCAAGCGCAGTAGGACCTATACTGCAAGGGCTTAGGAAGCCTGTGAATGACCTTTCCAGGGGCTGCAGCGTTGATGATATAGTTGATGTGACAGCCATAACTGTGGTCGAGGCCCAGAACCGCCAGTGAATCGTTTTGTAGTTTCATCAAATCAAAAAAGAGGTGCATGAGTGAATATTTTAGTGCTTAATTCAGGAAGCAGCTCTTTGAAGTACAAGTTCTTTGACATGGCTACAGAGAAAGCCTTGCTCTCAGGCCATATAGATGGCATAGGGCTTGAAAGGTGCCTTGTTAAGATGAGTATGGATGGTAGGAAAGAAGAGAGCAAAGCCCTGGTCAAGGACCATGTAGATGCAATAATTCTCGCCCTTAAGTCATTGAAAGACAAGCAAGTCATTGGCAGCTATGCAGACATCCATGCCATAGGCCACAGGGTGGTGCACGGGGGAGAAAAATACGAGCAGCCAACATTGATTGACGAAAAGGTGATAAGGGCAATAAAGCAGTTGTTTGAGCTAGCGCCCCTTCACAACCCCCCTAATCTTGCAGGAATACTGGCTTGCAGGAAAATACTTCCCTCTGCCCCTCAAGTAGCTGTTTTTGACACAGCATTCCACCAGAGCATGCCTCCAGAAGCCTATCTTTATGGCTTGCCATATGAGCTTTATGAGAAGCACAGGATAAGGAAGTATGGCTTCCACGGCACAAGCCACAAATACCTTTCTGAGCAGGCTGCTAAGCTGCTGGGCAAGAAAGAGGTAAAAGTAATCACTTGCCACCTTGGGAATGGCTCATCCATCACAGCCATCAAGGACGGAAAGTCCATCAATACTTCCATGGGATTTACGCCAATGGATGGCTTGATAATGGGCACAAGGACAGGAAGCATAGACCCTCAGATACCTGTCTTCCTGCTCAAGCATAAGCAGTATTCATTGGCAGATATGCAGGAAATATTCAACAAAAAATCAGGGTTGTTTGGGATTTCAGGATTGACCCATGACGTTAGGGACTTGTGGAAAGCCAGTGTCAAGGGAAACTCAAGGGCTAAGCTGGCATTGTCATTGTTCTGCCACAGGGCAGCATTTTTCATTGGAGGGTATATTGCGCTCCTGGGAGGAATTGATGCTTTGGTGTTCTCAGCAGGCATAGGGGAGAATGCCTGGCATATTAGGAGGCGAATATGCAAGTACCTTGAGCCGTTAGGCGTAGAGATTGATACAGGCCTTAACAGGAAGAACAATTCATTAATCATCTCCAAGCCTAGCTCTAAGGCAAAGATATTCGTCATCCCGACTAATGAGGAGCTTCAGATAGCCAGGGAGACAAAACAGCTGATTCTCGAGGCAAAGCCCTTGATCAAGGATGCGAGGAG
This sequence comes from Candidatus Woesearchaeota archaeon, assembly GCA_016935175.1. GTDB lineage: Archaea > Nanobdellota > Nanobdellia > Woesearchaeales > SM23-78 > SM23-78. Next base: position 19,409 of record JAFGRK010000018.1, read on the forward strand.
TTCTAGCAAGAGGCTTAAAGAGCTAATCAAGGAAAGAAATGAGGCTAAAAATTAGCCCTGGGTTGATATGTGGCTTAATATCTTTTTATGCTTTTCCACACCACTTCTTTAGCTGCTCCCACCTTAAGTCTATGTTATTCTGTATCTGCTCAACAATGTGGGCGTTCTCTGGCTTCATCAAGTGCCTGAACCTGCCTTGCAGCTTGAGCCACTCAATAATAGGCTTCTTGTTAATCCCAGGGTCATAGTTTAATATCCATGTGTCGTTCTCAATCTCAAACAAAGGCCAAAAGCAGGTGTCAACAGCCAGCTTGGCAAGCTTGATGCTCTGGCTAGAAGGGTATTTCCATCCCGGCACACAAGGAGAGAGCACATTGATGAATGCAGGGCCTTTGGCTGCAAAAGCCTTTTCAGACTTCCTTAATAAGTCCATGTAATTATGAGGGCTTGCCTGGGCAACATAAGGTATGTGGTGGGCTGCAACAACTGCAGTTAATTCTTTTTTGAACTGCTCTTTGCCTTTATGCGCTTTGCCGACAGCAGAAGTATTGGTCCATGCTCCGTAAGGCGTGCTGCTGCTTCTCTGTATTCCTGTGTTCATGTAGCCCTCATTATCGACGCATACATAGACAAAGTCATGTCCTCTCTCGAGTGCTCCTGAAAGTGATTGCAAGCCGATGTCATATGTGCCTCCATCTCCGCCAAAAGCCAGGAACTTGATTTCTTTGTTAATCTTGCCTGTCCTTTTCAAAGCCTTATAAGCTGCTTCAACTCCAGTGATGGTTGCTGCTGCGTTCTCAAAAGCATTATGTATCCAAGGAACTTTCCACGCAGTATAAGGGTAAATTGTTGTGCTGACTTCAAGGCAGCCAGTAGCATTAGACACGACTATAGGGTCTTTTGTGCCTCTCATCACAGCTCTTGCTATTATTGGCAAGGCGCAGCCAGGGCAAAGCCTATGCCCAGATGCTAATCTTTCCCCGTCCAATGCTAGTTCACGTATGTTTGCCATTTTAGTTTTTTTTAGGCTGTCCGCCGATTGAGGACCAATAAATTTTTAGTTATTCTCTCACTCCTAAATACCTCACAAGCTCTCCAAGGTTTCCATTCTTAATTTCTTCAAGCTCTGCAAATACTTTCCTTATCTGCTCCAGGTCTAATTCCCTGCCTCCTAGGCCGTAAATGTAGTTGATTAGTATTGGCTTGTCTTGTTTTTCTTGCTCGTGGAATGAGCTTCTGACCTCATGGAACAATGGCCCTCCTAGTGCTCCAAAGCTTGCAGCCCTGTCAAGCACAGCCACAACTTTAGCATGCTTTAGCTTTTCCACAACCTGCTCATTAAGCCAAGGCCTGAACACCCTCATCTTTAATAGTCCAACTTTCTCTCCTTTAGCTCTTAGCTCGTCAACAATCACTTTGGTGCTTCCTGCGCTGCTGTTAGAGCAGAAAATCACTTTCTCAGCATCATCAAGCATATATCCCTCAAAGAAATCATACTCTTTGCCAACTATCTTGCCAAACTCATCAAAGACTTGCCTGATTACCTTCTTGCTGTGTTCCATGGCATCAATCTGCTGGCGCTTGTGCTCAAAATAATAGTCAAAAAAGTCAAGAGGGCCATAAGTAACTGGCTTGTCAACATCAAGCAAAGGATAATGAGGCTTGTAAGCTCCTATGAATGCTTTTGCAGTGGCATCATCAATTATTTCCACTGTCTCAACGCAATGGCTTGTTATGAATCCGTCCTGACATACCATTACTGGCAAGAGCACATCAGGGTGCTCAGCAATCCTTACTGCCATGAGAGTGTTCTCATAGGCTTCTTCGCCAGTCTCTGAGTAGAGCTGTATCCATCCGCTGTCCCTGCATCCCATGCTGTCTGAATGGTCGCAGTGGATGTTGATCGGGCCGCTAAGAGCACGATTGACAACGTTCATGACAATAGGAAGCCTTGTGCCAGAGGCAATATAGACTATTTCCCACATCAAAGCCAAGCCATTAGCGCTTGTGGCGGTCATAGCCCTTGCGCCTGCTGCGCTTGCGCCAACGCACGCGCTCATAGCGCTATGCTCAGACTCAACAGTCACTAGCTCAGTATCAACCTCTCCGTCAGCAACAAACTGTGAGAAATTATGCATTATCTCAGTCTGCGGAGTAATAGGATAAGCAGCTACAACGTCAGGGTTCACCTGCTTCATAGCCTCTGCAGTACACTCTGCTCCTGTCATTGCGCGTTTTGTCTTGGTTACCATTTTTTTATTTCCCCTGGAGGGCAAATAATCTCTTTCTTTTTTAAGTAATTTTTTTCCCTTAATCAAGCATGAACATGATTTGGTCCTCATTTGCCGGACAGGCTTCAGTCCTTGAACTCATTCTCCTCATGCATCTCTATTGCCTTGAACGGGCATTCTGAGGCGCATATGCCGCAACCCTTGCAAAAGTCAAGGTTAAAGCCCCCGAAGTTGCCAAGGTTAGGCTTGTCGCTCACTCCCTTATGCCCCTTGTTAGGATCATTCACCCCGCCTACTTTTATGGCTGAGTCAGGGCAGAGCATCCAGCAAATCATGCAATTAGTGCATAGCTCTGGCTTATGAACAGGCCTAAATGTCCTCCAGGCCCCTGTCTTGTAGCCTACGCTGTTGCCTGGCTCAAGGATTTTCCCTCCAATAGGTATATCTTTCCAGCCTTTCAGCTTTTTTTCCCCTTGCCCTTTAGCTTCTTGGCTTTTAGCTGCTTCTTCTTTTTTAGCCTCTTCACTTTCATTGCTCATAGCTTTACCTCATTATAAGCCCTGACAAATGCATTGATGTTCTTGTCAGCTATGTCCTTGCCAAGGTCGTGAACAAAATGATCGTACAAATGCTTTTTTAGCTCTTCATAATCAACAATATTAGTGGCTTTCTCTATTGCTCCAAGCATTGCAGTGTTGGTTATGGGCTTTCCTAGCTCTTCCAGAGCTATCTTGACAGCATCCAATACCACAATCCTTCCTTTGAAGCCTGTGAGCTGCCTGACATCTTCAACTCCTTGGCTGGTGTTGGCTATCAATACCCCGTTCTGCTCATCCAAGCCTTCAGCTACACGTATGCTTTTCAAAAGCGTAGGGTCAAAAACCGCAACCAAGTCAGGGTTGGTGACTCCTGTGTGCAATAGGATTTTCTTGTCGCTTATGCGCGTGAAGGCTTTCATAGGGGCTCCTTGCCTTTCTGCGCCGTACTCAGGAAAGCTTTGCACATACTTGCCTGATTCCATGGCTGCCTCTGCAAGCACAGCAGCAGCAGTCTTGGCTCCCTGGCCACCTCTGCCGTGGAGCCTTATCTCAAAGATGTCCTTTGGCATAGGAAAAAATAATGGCTTAATACTTTATATGTTTTTCGCATAGAACTTCCATATTTTCACATGGTTATGATTTTCAAAAGATTTATATACTTTCAAGATTAAGGGCTTTTCATTAGAGAAAATCATATTTAATTGGTGAGATCCAGATAAAAAGAGGTGAGTATTGAGTGGTAGATAAGCATAATGCTTTTGTTCTGTGGTTTGACCAGATAGGCATTGATGATGTTAAATATGTTGGCGGCAAGAATGCCAGCCTTGGGGAGATGTACACCCACCTGACTCATCGGGGAGTGTCTGTGCCTAATGGTTTTGCAATAACTGCCAAGGCTTATTTCTACCTCCTGGAAAAAGCAGGAGTTATGAGTGAGATGAAAGAATTGTTGTCAGGGCTTAACACCAGGAACATCCAACAGCTGCAAAAGACAGGCCACAGGGTCAGGGAATTGATAAGGACTGCAGAGATACCTCATGACTTGAGAAAGCAGATATACGAGGCTTACCGGGACCTTTGCGGGGCTTATAGCAAGGACCGCTCTGACATTGATGTGGCTGTGAGGAGCAGCGCAACAGCAGAGGATTTGCCTGATGCCAGCTTTGCAGGCCAGCAAGAGACTTACCTCAACATAAGGGGGGAGGAGCAATTGCTTGATGCCTGCAAAAAATGCTTTGCCAGCCTATTCACCAATAGGGCTATCAGCTACAGGCAGGACAAGGGATTTGACCATTTCAAGATAGGCCTCAGCATCGGGGTTCAGAAGATGGTTCGCTCTGACAAGGCATGCTCTGGGGTGATGTTCACCATTGACACAGAGACCGGTTTTAGGGATGTCATCATAATCAATGGCTCATACGGCTTAGGGGAGAACATTGTCCAAGGAGTGGTTAATCCTGATGAGTTCATGGTCTTCAAGCCCACGCTTAAGCATGGCTTCAAGTCTATCATCAACAAGAAGCTTGGCTCTAAAGAGATAAAGATGATTTATGATACTCATGGCAACAAGAGCACCCGCAACATACAGGTGCCTATTAATGAGAGGAAGAAATTTGTCCTCACAGATGATGAGATTGCCACCCTAGCCCACTGGGGGTGCATAATAGAGGAGCATTATTCCAGGAAGGCAGACAAGCATAAGCCCATGGACATTGAATGGGCAAAGGATGGCGTGACCAAGCAATTATTCATTGTGCAGGCAAGGCCAGAGACCGTGCACTCACAAAAAGACATGACCAAGCTAATCAAGTACGTGCTAAAAGAGCAAGGCCCAATGATAATCAACGGCGAGTCAGTAGGCAATAGGATTGGCAGCGGAAGGGTAAGGGTCATAGAGAATGTTTCTAACATCAACAAGTTCAAGGAAGGAGAAGTCCTTGTGACTGACATGACAGACCCTGACTGGGAGCCTATAATGAAGATAGCCAGCGCCATTGTGACTAACAGGGGCGGCAGGACTTGCCATGCAGCCATCATCTCCCGTGAGCTAGGCATACCTTGCGTTGTTGGCACAGAAAAAGCCACAGAAGTAATCAAGGACAAGCAAGAAGTCACTGTTGACTGCAGCCAAGGGGAAGAAGGGTTTATCTACCAAGGCTTGCTCAAGTTCGAGATAGAAGAGCTGGACATAGGCTCATTACCCACGACTAAGACCAAGATCATGATGAACATAGCAGACCCATTGCAAGCCTTCAAGGAGAGCTTTATCCCTAATGACGGGGTGGGGTTGGCAAGGGAGGAGTTCATCATCAACTCAGAGATCAAGATACACCCTCTCGCATTGCTGAAGTTCAGCAAGATAAAGGATGAGAAATTAAAGAACAAGATAAATATGCTTACTAACGGCTATGCTAACAAGGAAGACTTCTTCATCAACAGGCTGGCAAGAGGCATAGGAATGATAGCAGCCTCATTCTACCCTAAGCCAGTCATTGTCAGGATGAGCGACTTCAAGAGCAATGAGTACGCCAACCTGATAGGGGGGAAACTTTTTGAGCCAGTAGAAGATAACCCGATGATTGGCTGGAGGGGAGCCTCAAGGTACTACAGCGAGGACTATAGGGAAGCATTTGCGCTTGAATGCAGGGCAATACTCAAGGCAAGGGATGAGTTCGGTCTGAAGAACATAAAAGTGATGATACCCTTCTGTAGGACTATTGATGAAGCCCAGAAAGTGATACAAGTCATGCACGAATCAGGCTTGAAGCAGAAAGAGCACGGTCTTGAGGTTTATGCCATGTGCGAGATACCTAGCAACGTCATAATGGCAGAAGAGTTCCTTGACATTTTTGACGGCTTCTCAATAGGCAGCAATGACCTGACGCAATTGACACTAGGGTTGGACAGGGACTCTGAGCTGGTAAAAGACATCTATGATGAGAGGAATGAGGCAGTCAAGAAGCTAATAAGGCAAGTCATTGAGATTGCGAACAGGAAAGGCAAGTACATAGGCTTGTGCGGCCAGGCTCCGTCAGACTTCGAGGACTTTGCAGAGTTCCTGGTAGAGGCAGGCATCCACAGCATCAGCCTAAACCCAGACACAGTAATCAAGACCACACTCAAGATTGCTGAGAAGGAAAGCCAATTAGGGATAAGGTAAGAATTCTTTTTTTCAATAATTATTTAAATAACTTGAAAAACTGATAAGGCATGCCTATAAAAATAGATTATGAGAAATGCTGTTGGAAAGATAGCAAGTGCACTAGCTGCTGCTGCGGCGGAAAGACCTGCAATGGCTGCGTAGAAGCCTGCCCTACTGGAGCGATGACTCGCGGCAAAAAGGTTGAATATGACCAGTCATTATGCACTGATTGCCAAGCTTGCATAGCAGCCTGCAGCCATGAAGCTATTTCTTTAGCTTGAAGAAATATGATGAAGAAAAAATAAAAATTTTAAGCTAAACAATTTAAGGGCATTCTCCCCTGAAGTAAGCCCATTCCTCGCACTCAACCCCGTTAGGAAGGATGCACATCCCTATCTGGCCCTCATTCTCATAGTCATCCCTTAGCTCAAGAGTGCCTCCTTGCTCTACGCAATAAGCAGAGGCGGGGTTGGCTAGTTGGGTTGAGCCTGTGCTTCCAGGGCTAGTGCTGCTAGTTTCATCAGTGATTTCTTCATCATTTCCTTCTGAGCCATCAATGGTGTTAGGGCACTCTCCCTCTGTCCAGTAAACAACTTTTTCGTCAGCGCAAGCAGTGCACTTGTTGCCATAGGTTTGGGCGCAAGGATAAGCTAAGCACTGTATGCTTGAGTCAAACCATCCGCATACAGGCATGTATTCCTTGGTGCAGGCTTCGGGTCTTGGCTCTGTGCAGTAATTCTTTAAAGTTTCTGCTTCGCATAAGCTGCAAAGCTCCTGATTCAATTCAAGATTATGTTCGCACATCCTTGCATAGCCGAAGCTGTCTTCACAGAACTCGATGATCGTCTCATAATCGGATTTTCCCTTTCCGATGCAGTCGGCTGCGCAGTTGCAAGGGGTTTCCAGATCGTCGCACACTCCGTCGCCACAGCGGATGCAAGTTCCAATCGGGTTGCCGCTCATCATTCCCGTACCATAGCATTTATCAGCAACAGAGATATCAGTGTCCGTGCCTGATTGCCACTCTGTCAGCCCGTCGCAACAGTGCTCGGGAAATTTGTCCTTATATACCCATGAGAAACTCTCCCCTTCCTCTGCACATTTCTTCAATGAGCACTCTCCCTGAACATAGCTGTCTATATTCCTGCTAGCGCATGCAGAGCATTTATTGCCATAAGTAACCCCATCATCTCCGCACACAGGCATGTACTCCATTGTGCATATCTCTGCTGCTTTCTCTTCCTCTGTGCACACATGGGCTTCAGGGCATTCTCCCCTGAAATAAGCCCATTCCTCGCATTCCACGCCCGAGGGAAGGATGCAGTAGCCTACCTGACCTTCAGCTTCATCCCTGATATCCAAGGTACCTCCCTGCTCTTCACAGTAGACAGAAGCAGGATTAGGCATGCCTACTCCTCCAGGGCAAGGGAAGAACTCACAGTTATTATAAGGATCCCTTCCGACTGCTGAGCCATCAGGGCATACCTTAGCATCTTCTGTGCAAGCAATAGCTTCTTCCTTTATCTCCCAATCCCTAAGGCTTACTTGGAATCTTTCCTGGTTGTCATTCCTTTGTAATTCCACATCAAAGCAACCAACGCACCTTAATGTCTCTACTTCAATAACCGTTACAGGATAGCTAAGGGGTGCGACTGCTATCTTAGCAGCCTTTGCCTGGCTCTCATCAAGCTCCCAAGACCTGGTGCATGCGCCAATATCAGCATCCCAGCTGTAGCCTGCGCTTTCAATGCATCCGTGCTCGTCCTTGTCATTGCCAACTATTGGGCCTGGCTGGTATGTGCAGCCTATTATTGCTATCATTGCTACAATCAATCCTGCAATCAAAAGTTGTGTTTTCATTTGTTTTTCACCTCGCTTTTATGCGAAAATATGCTCTTAATAGCATAGTAGGAATTACTAAGTATTTAAATATGTTTTAGTCTACAAACCAAGTTGAAGCTATGATAAGGCTAATTCCGGGATTTATGCTTAGCTTCAAGCTAGATTGCAACCATATAAACCTTTAAATATATGCATATCTTTCTTAACTACCATGGCAAAAGACCCATTTTTACTGGTATCATTGGAGGAGAACGAGTCCAAGGCATTGGCGCAAGTTATGAGCAATGACACTGCAAGGAAGATACTTGATTTTTTAAGCAAGGATGAGTCAGCCACAGAGACAGACATTGCGAATAAATTAAAGGTGCCATTGTCAACAGTGCACTATAATTTACAGGCGCTTGTAAAAGCTAACCTTGTCAAAGCAGAGGAATTCCATTATTCTGAAAAAGGAAAGGAAGTATTGCATTATTCTCTTGCCAACAAGCTAATCATAATTGCTCCTAAGAATACTAGGACTGAGAGCTTTAGGGACAAGCTCAGGGGCATACTGCCCGTAGCACTCATAACCCTGGCTGTAGGAGCAGTAATCCAATTATTGAATAAGTTCATGTTCAGGGCAGGAGAGGCAGGGGCCAAGCTGATGGCAGCAGCCCCTAGTGCAATGCCAATGGCAGCTGATTATGCAGCCAGAGGCGCAGGAGGAGTTGCAGAGCAGGCAATAGAGAAGGCAGCAGTGCCAGTGGCAGAGGAAGCAGGGGGCTTGATGATGACTGCAGCAAGCGACTCGGCAGAAATGCTTGTAGAGAATGCTACCAATATAACCCAGAACATCACTGAGACTGTGGCTGAAGTTGTTAATGAAGTGGCTGAGCCGATAGCCAGGCCAGTCGTGCAGGTAATCCAGCAGACGCCGCCAACCAACATCGCGATGTGGTTCTTGATAGGCGCAGGATTCACAATTGTGCTCCTAATAATCTGGTATTGGTTTGTGACCAGGAAGAAGGCGTAAGTTTTCTGGATTTCTTATCTTTTTTGCGAAAAATCATAATAGCATTATATTAACCACAGTGTTTCATAATATGTTCAGAAACATTTAAATATACTTCGGTATACTGTGGTATACTATGAGCGACACAACCATAAAAGTGCATGACGACACCAAGTCAGAGCTTGACAGCTTCAGGGAATACAAGAATGAGAGCTATGATGAAGTAATCAAGAAAGTGCTTTACATAGCTAAGAATGTGAAAGACAAGCCTGAGCTGAGCAAGGAGACTGTTGAAGCCATAGAGAAAGCCAGGGAAAGGATAAGAAAAGGGAAGTTTGTCACAGAAGCCGAAGCACGCAAGAGGCTAGGGCTGTGAATTATGAACTAATAATAGATGAAGAAGCAATAAGGTTCCTGGAAAAGCAAGAGAGAAATATCAGGAGAAGAATCTTCTCTAAGCTGCAACAGGCAAAGAAAAATCCCCAGCACTACTTCCAAAGGCTTGAAGGCAGGCTAGACTACAAGCTAAGAGTCGGCCATTACAGGGTGATAGCAGACATAACAGCCAATAAGATAATGGTAACGCTCATAAGGCACAGGAAGGATGTTTATAAGAGGTGAGTTCGCAGATTTATGATTCTACTCCTAGTCATCTGGTGTTGGTTTGTGACGAGGAAGGGGAAGTGGGCATTCTTGGGATGTTGTTATTTATTTCACCCAGGTTTTGCTTTTCTGGAAAATGAAATAAACAATATGATCAAAGTACAAATAATCGCAAAGTATGGGAATATAAACCCATAATCAACATAAAATGTGTGTTTTTTAATAGGCATAACATTTCCAATTGCAGTGCCGGTTTTTCCCAAGCCTATGTTTTGAGTTATCCTCCCTTTCGGATCAATTATTTGAGAGATTCCTGATGTAGTTGTTCTTGCTATAAACCTTCCATTTTCAACAGCTCGCATAGAAGTCATGGCAGAGTGCTGCAAATGCTGCGTTTTGCTCCAATCCATTGCATCGTAAGTGGGAATAAACAGCATTTCTGCGCCATTTTTAACTATGTTTCTTGCTACATAACTGTAATCCGCATCATAGCAGATAAAAATTCCGATATTCCCATGTTCGGTCTGGAAAACCGAATATTCTTTTCCAGGGTCTCCATCATTAAAGAATTGAATAGGATTCATCTTATAATATCTACCTGAAATTTCTCCTGAAGGATTAATTAAATAGGCACTGTTGTAATAACCTAATTTACCATCGTCATTCTTATCTTTGCTGCCAACAATCATGTATGCTGAATATTTTATAGTAATATTCTGGATTTCTTTCAATAAAAGCTCATCTTCATTTAGATAAGTAGGCAAGGCGTATTCGGGCAACAGGATGAAGTCAACATCAGTGTTGAGTGTATTTATCAGACTTCTATATGCGCGGAATTCAGATGATTCATCTTGAACAAGAGCAACTTTTACCTCAGGGGAATAATTCTCATTCATATAGTATATTCCAGAGGAAATAATTGCCAATATAATTACTAATACGGAGGCGCCAACCGCAATCTTTTCTTTAGTACTATCATTATTGACAAATAAATAAACAATAAAAGAATTTATGAAAATTATCAACGCTGTAATGCCGTACTGGCCAAGAATGCTTGAAAATTGAAGTGCGGGTAAAAAATTATGTTGGCTGTAGCCTATATTCATCCATGAGAATTTTAATATCCAGAATTCTGATTTAACAAATTCAATTGCAGTCCAAATAATTGCTGGTGAAAGCAGGATCACCCATCTTGATTTTAGCTTGTTATAAACATAACTTAGGCAATATGCAAAAAAATAAGGATACACACACAATACTAGAAGCAAAAAGAGGCCAAACCAACCAAAAATATGATACACCCAGTGGAGAGTTCCAAAATAAAATACTATGCCAAATACAAACCCTGTTACTGGAGCTTCATCATATAATATGCCAAATATCTTTTTATGCTCGAAAGGAGTAATTATGATGGCGTATAACAAAGGAGCTAGTGCAACCCAGATTAGGAAAGATAAATTGTACGGGGGAAATGATAATATGCAAAGAATTCCAGACAACGCTGCAAGTAAAAACGGGTTTTTTAATGCCTTTTTATCCATCAGTTTATCATTCTAGTTTAAGAATATAAATTTTTCTAGTTAATTTATTTATCCCCTACGCCCTCATCGCTGCATAGAATGTGTCGAATATGGGCATGTCTGTGGTGATGCTTATGAAGTCATAGCCTAGGTGCTCGCATGTGCTCTTGATGGCGTGGATGTGGTATTCTATCTTATCACGGTAGCCCTTGATGAGCCTGTTGCTGATGAAGGTCCTTAGCTTGCTGTGCAGCTCGCTATCCTCTAGTATCATATCCCCGTACATGGGCAGCTTCCTCTCATCAGGGTCTAATACTTGGATGGCTACTACTTCATGCTTGGTATACCTAGCCAGCACGTTTTTTATGTCCTCCAGGTCGTACAGGAAGTCCGATATGATCACTATGAAGCTCTTGCTGTGCATATACTTCTTGTACTCATCAAGAGTCTTCCCTAGCTCTGACTTGCCTTCAACCTTTAGCTTCTCAAGCATTCCTAGGATGTTGAGCAGCTGGTTCATCCCCTTTCTCGCCCTGAGATAATTCAGCTCATCTGAGAAGGTTGAGAAGTTAAACTTCTCATTGTTCCTAAGGGCCATGTAGGCAAATCCCATTCCTATCATGCTTGCATAGTCAAATTTGCTTATCTTCCTGCCGTACTTCATGCTGCCGCTAGCATCAACTATGATATGCACTGTCATGTTCCTCTCTTCTTCGAACTGCTTGACAAAGAACTTGTCAGTCCTGGAATAAATCTTCCAGTCTATAGCCCTGAAATCATCTCCAGGCACATAATCCTTATAGTCTGCGAATATCAGACCGTGGCCTAGCGCCCTGCTCTGCCTTTCCCCGTGGAACCTGGACAATACTCTTCTTTTCAGGATTATATTGAACCTGTCCAGCTCTTTTAGGAATGATATGTCAATCATTTTTTCAGCTCTTGCAAAAAGCCGCCAGCCGGAGCCCGGAGGGCGCGTCCCCACCGGCAGCAACCACTGTGCAAATCACTCGCAAATGCTCGTGATGTTGCAGCAGTTGCAGGTTGCGGCGGCTTTTTTGGTGACTTTTTTTGCCTAATTTTTCAATAGCTCCTTTATCACATCATCAGCTGTCTTACCGTCTCGCTCCGCCTTGAAGTTAAGTATTATCCTATGCCTGAGCACTGGGTAGGCCATGTCTTCTATGTCCTTTGCGCTCACGTATTTCCTGCCGTTAAGCAAGGCTTTTGCTTTTGCAGCCAAGATGAGGCCGATGCTAGCCCTTGGGCTTGCTCCGTACTCTATAAGGTCCTTTGCAGTCCTGGTCTTGGCCACAACCTCCAATGCCCTTTTCTTTATGTCATCTGCTATAGGCACTTGCCTTGTAAGCTGCTGCAACAGCACAAGTGATTCCTTGCTTAATAATGACTTGACTTCTCGCACCGCTTCCTCCTTGGTGAACCTGTTGATTATTTCCATCTCATCATCAAACTTAGGGTAAGCCACCAGTATCTTTAGCAAGAACCTGTCTACCTGGGCTTCTGGCAAAGGGTAGGTACCTTCCATATCTATGGGGTTCTGGGTTGCTAGCACAAAGAAAGGGGCTTCTAATGGGAAAGTCTGGTTTCCCACTGTGACTTGCTTTTCCTGCATAGCCTCTAGCAACGCTGACTGCGTCTTGGGTGTTGCCCTGTTGATCTCATCGGCTAGGATTATGTTGGCAAAGATAGGGCCTTTCTGGAACCTGAACATCTTCTTGCCCTTATCCTCTTCAATGACATAGGTTCCTATGATGTCGCTGGGCATGAGGTCAGGAGTGTTCTGTATCCTGCTGAACTTCAAGTCTAACACACTGGAGATGGTCTTTACCATGGTAGTCTTTCCCAAGCCAGGATAGCTCTCCAATAATGCATTGGCATCGCAGAGTATTGCTATCAATACCTGCTCTATGACTTCTTCCTGCCCGACTATGACTTTGCTTATCTCTTTTGTGACATTGCTGAAAGTCTCCTTGAGCTTCTCAATGTTGCGCACGTTCTCGATGTTCTTAACCATTTTCAACTCGCCTCCCATTACTATTTTGTTATTATCTTGCCACTTGCCTTTTATATGTCCTTTATCCTTTGAGTGTAATTAGCAGCCTGCTCTGCATCATCAAGCAGTTTCTGGCTGCTGAAAGCATCCGGATTTGCCCCTATCTCTTGCACCACCCCTCCTTGCCTCAAGGCCTCATCCTCTGCCTCGCTTACCTGGGTGAAGTCTATCTTGCTCAGGCTAGGGTTCATGTTAAGGTCTATCTGGTCGTTGCCTAGCTTGGCAACACTGGCATCCCCGTATATGACCTCTGTCTCATTAAAGGCAAGCTCAGCCAGGCTGCCTTCTGCAAAAATCTCTTCTTTCCCTGGAATCATGAATCTGAGCTTGTCAAATGGTATGTCTATCTTTTCAAGGTCTATGCTAATAGCAGATACAAAAACTATGAGGAACACCAATGCCACAGCACTAATCACCCTTACGATAATCCTTCTGGAATCCATCAGGTTGCCTGTTGAGACTGTTTTCATCTTCCCTTTTAGCTCTTCAAAGAGCGCAGCCATCATGATGTTGTCCTGGCTCATGTTGTCATGGGCGGTCCTTAGCATCTCCTTTACCTGCGGGTTAGCATCCTCCATCTGCTTAAGCCTCATCCTCTTGATGTTAAGGCTCATGCTTATGAAAAAGAAAACCATGGCAAACACTCCTGGCATAAGGATGATGTACAGCAGCCTGATGTTGAAGAATGATATCACAAAATAGGCTATGAGGAAAACCATGATGGCATCTAGGAAGCTGTTGATGAAGGCTACTTTTAGCATCTCACCCTTCACTTCTATGAACAATGACTTTATTCGATCCATCTTTATCCTTTACTAATCCATTGGAAAATCTATTCCTAAATCTGTTCTTAAATAAGGCAAGTACTATCTCCGTCATTGTCAACAAGGCATTTTACATCCTCTTTCAGGTTATCGACTTGCCTGTTAAGGGAGTTGACTTGGGAATTTAGCGAGCTTATAGTCCTGTTGAGCTCAATGATCTTGTTGTTGGCTTGGTCTATGCTCTTCTTGTAGCTTTCCATAAGCACAGTAGTCCTTGTCAGCTCTGCCTGGGTGCTTGTTAGCTCTGTTTTCTTCTTCTCAAGCTCAGCTGCCTTTTGCTCGTATAAGGTATCGTATTTGCGTATGTCAGTCTCTGTGCTATTAAGGTTTTTCAGGGTGTTGGAAAGCACTTCAGTGGTCAAGGAGAGGTTTTGCTCGCATATAGAGAGGCGGCTGGCTGTGGTTTCGAGCTCATTCTTCTTGTTCTTTAGGGTGTTCTGGTAATAGACACTGGCCCCGAGCATCCCGAGAAGAATTAGTATTATTATCATCAAAAGGAACATATTAAGCTTTTTTCCCATGAATCCTGAGCTCATATAAATCATCCTCTCCTGTTTTTGAAAATTAACTGTTCTGAAAATTACCTGTTATGCTTCCTCTCCCTTGACTTTCTTATTGCTATCTCAGCCAAAAATATTATGGCTGCTGCAAGCAAGAAGGGCCAGATGATTGTAGTCCTCTCAACCCTGGTGGTTTTTGAGATGCTTTTCACAAAGCTGACAATATCCTTAGCCTCTGTTGGTTTAAAAACTTTTCCGCCGCTTATCATCACCACTTCTTCCAACGAAGGGTTCATACCGAGATTCTGGTATTCTAATTCATAGTTCACAGCAAAGCCTTTGCCAAGCACATGGTTAAAGCCTTTCTGGCCTGCTATCAGCTGTGCCTTGTACTGGTTCTCCCCCGCCCTGGTAAAGCTCATGCCTGCTGCGCTGGGGTACTTATCACTCTTGACAAACACCTCGACCGGCTGGTCTATCCTGGCATCAGCTATCACCACGTAATAAGGCTCTTTTCTCTGCGGGTCCCCAATGACCCAGTTGGTTATCCTTGTGAGCAGGATGGAGTTCTTCTGGTTAAGCAAATCACCTAGGTTGTTGTTGCCGCTGAAAACATTAAGCGTTGCTACCCTTCCAAGCCCGTAGTTCCACACAGTCACAGCAGGCTCTCCGTGCTGGGTGCTCACAAGTAACTGCGCGCTGCTCTTAGGTATAACCTGGTTATAGCCGTAAAGGGATGCATCCAGCTCTAAGCCTTGGGTTATGAAATGATACTGGTTGAGGATGAATAGGTCAAACAGCTCGCCGAACTTAGTCTCTTCCGGGTCTCCGAACAGTATTTTGAGCCTGTTCTCCTGGTTGGCTGGGAAATAAATCCCCCCTCCATTATAGGCCACTGCTTTAAGGAACTCTTCGTCCACTCCCTTGCCACTTCCCACCACATAGACCTTTACTCCTCGTGAATTTATTGTCTTTGCAGCGTCAAGGGTCTGCTGCTGGATTTGGCTGTTGCCTGTGACTCCATCTGTTATCATGATGATGTTGCTGCTGGCACCCACGCTCTCTTTTATCAACGCATAGGCTCCGCTTAGGCCTATGTGGAAGAATGACTGGCTAGGAGGCTGCTGCACCCTTGAAATCTTGTCAATAAGCTCGCTCTTGCTAAGGAACAAGGGCCTTAGCTCTTGCACCACAGCGTTCTTGTCGCCGAAAACAGTCACTCCTACGCTGTTGTCAGGGCCTAGGCTGTTGATCACGCTGATAGCCAATGCCTTGTTTATGTCCTGCTGGTTTGATTTTACCTCTTCCCTATGAAGCCTTCCCTGGTCATCATAGTATAGGTTATAGCTTGTTCCTGTGCTTCCTGAAAAGTCAATGGCAATGACTATGTTGCTGCTGCCTCTCCTGCGTGCAGCCTTGCCTACGCTTACAGGAAGGTATGACTCCAGGGTCGAGCCTTTGTAGTTTCCCCTGTCAAAGCTGTCAAATCCTCCGATGGCAAACAACCCATTG
Source organism: Candidatus Woesearchaeota archaeon (assembly GCA_016935175.1). GTDB lineage: Archaea > Nanobdellota > Nanobdellia > Woesearchaeales > SM23-78 > SM23-78. The sequence goes on from JAFGRK010000018.1 coordinate 35,184, forward strand.
CCATAATACCCTCCTTCCTCATCCACCAAGTAGTCTGCAAGCTTCTCAACCCCTGATATTGGCATGGGCATGTCATTGAGTATGACTGCATAATATTCATTCACATTATCAGGTATCCTGTTGGTCTTGGTGACATCATAAAGCTCATTGAATATTTTCTCAACCAGGTCGGGGGCTTCTGTCACCAAGAGCACCTTGGGCTTGGGCAAAACGCTCACCACCTTATAGAACACATTGTTGTTCGTAAAATAATCCTTTTCAGCGCTTACCTCTGCCATTATCTCATGGTCTCCTTGGCTAAAGCTTCTCTTGAACTCAAACACATTATTGGTGGTCTCTTCCTCAATCACACTTTCGCCATCAACAGTCACTTTAAGCCTTGCCTTTTGGCTGCCTAGGTTAGTAATCCTTACCCTGAAAGCGCTCTCCACATCAGCAACAGCTGTTTCAGGCCCGACGATATATATCCCTATTTCCTTGTTCTTCTCTTCAAGCTCAACCATGCTTATGGTGCTGTTGAGGCTGGCAGCTAGCAGAGCCACTTTTTCAAGAGAGGTACCTTGGTTGGAGTTACCATCTGTTATGAGCAATAGGGATGTATCTTTTTCAAGATAGCTAAGAAGGTTGTCTCCCATGTCAGATTCCATTCCTGAGCCGATGCTCCTTACTACAATAGGCATCTCTTGCTCTAGCCTTTCCTCTAATCCCGGAAGGAATTCTGTGTCTAATACCTGCATTGAAGTTGTATTGTCTAATAGTATGAGCAGTTTGGGGTTTCCAGGTGTGGTCAGGGTGACTTCTCCAAAAGGCTTTGCCAGGGCAGTCACCAGCAGTATGAATATCAAAGTCCTTGTGACCAGCATGATAATCTTGAACTTTTTCTTTTCTTTCTTGTCGCCAAAATCAAGGTCTATGAACCTTTTGAAAAGCAGGAAGATGAATATTAACATTATAGGGATAAGCCAAAAGAATGCTTCAGACCTGAGCAAGTTGCTTATCATCATCCTATAGGTCACCTCTTGCCTTTATATAGAGGAATTCCAGCAACAATATGATTATGACTCCTACCAAAAGGTAGTCTGTAAGCTCAAATGGAACTTTTTCCTTGAATTTTTCGCTGGTCTGGGCAAACCCTTCTTCATCTGTGTTTCCTTGGTTATTGACATCAGATTCCTTATTGTTTATCAGGTTGACGGCCAGAGCCCTGTCATTGAGCGAATATAACCCCATGCTCTCAAGCGCCAGCTGGTCAGTGGTTATAGCCCCTTCTGGAGTTGCTATTTTCTGCGCTTCTCCAAAGACAATCATGCTGCCAGTCTTATAGTTAAGCTCATAAAGCGAGGGCGTATTGGTGGCAAAGTCCATAATCCTTTTCCAGAAAGTGAAATAGTAAGGTGTCTTGGCAAAGCTAGCATCTGCCTCCTTATCCTCATCCAGTATGCCATAGAAGAACACTTTGCCATTCCCAAGGCTATTAAAGGTTATCAATAAGTTCTTGTCATCAGCTGCTGCCAAAGTCACTATTGGCTTTTCAGGCATTAGGCTCATGCTGAAATATTTCTTTGTAATCCCGAACTCTATGTCAGCTGTCAGGCTCTCGCTTGCTCCCGGGATGATGTTGGCTCCTGCCTCTGACTTTATAGTATCATTTGCCCACATAGGCAGCAATCCCTGGTAGTCAATGCTTAGCATGCTCGGGCTGGATTGCGCAATGATTATTGCCGCGCTCCCTTTTTCATCTAGCTCTTTCTTCACCCCATCATAAGTCCCTGGCAACACCAGCCCCGGGTTGATATCCTTGAAGATGAACACATCATACCCTCCCAAGTCAGGGATTTTTGGTGGGATGGCTATCTCTATCTCTATGTTTTTCATCACATCCAATACATTGAAAAGGAAAGTCCTCTCAGGATTAGGGGTATTAGTTATCATCAGAACTTTTTTCTTGACATCACTTACAGTGCTTATGTAAGCAGTGTTATCAGGCCCAAAACCGTCTTTGGCGCCCTGCAGTTCGATCTCTAGCTTGCTAGTGCCTGGAGGTGTTGAAAAGCTGAAAAGCTCTTGTGAGTTAGCAGGGATGCTCAGGTATTCCTCCAGGTCATTTATCCTGGCCTTAACATTTGCCTCCTCCTGGTTATAGTTCTTGATGACTGCAGTGGTCTTCTTCTCATCAATCTTTAAGTCAACAATCCCCACATTGTTCACTGCCTTGTTAACGCTCAGGAAATCAACCTTTATTCCCTGACTCTCCAAGGTCTTCCTTGCAGTGGATAGGCTGCTATCAGTCTCAGTATCAATGAAATCACTGATGACCACTACTCTTGAGTCTGCTTTGGCATAGGCTCCTGCAGCATTTATGGAATCATAAAGGTTAGTGGTGGTGTCTGTGGGCTTTAAGCCGTTAAGATAGTCTTTTATCTCACCAGATGACTTGTCAATCAATACAACATTAGGGGTCTTCTTAACGATGATAAGGGTGTTGACCAGGCCCAGGTTCTTCTTGGCAAGGCTTATTGCTTCCTCAAACCTAGTTCCTCCATCATAGTCTGCTTTCATGCTGGCGCTCGCATCGAGCACTATGACTGTGTTCTTGAACAATGATTCTTTAGCAACATTGATGTAAGGCTTGGCAAGGGATAGCAGCAGGAGCAATAGTGCAAGCAGCTGCAACAGGAAGAGCAAGTCATGGATTAGCCTCCTGAAAAAAGTGGTCTTCTTGTCCCTTCCCATGTCCTTGAAAAGGAACATGAGCGTAGGTATTACTTCATGCTTAGGCTTAGGCCTGATAAAGTATATGAGCAAGAAAGGTATGAGCAACAGAAGCGCATAGAGCAGCGTAGGCTCAAGAAAGAAATTTGCAGCGTTAGACATCAAATCCACTTTCACTCACCACTTCCCTTAACTTAGCTTAATACTTTTCCCTCTTAACCTATTACTTGTTCCTCTAACTATTAAAATCTGTATCTGATACAGTAAGCTTAATTATCGCAAGTCTTTTTATAAATTTTGCGTAAGATGCGAATGAAGGGTAAAGTCGCCTTGACCACCCCGAGGGGGCGACCCCCGGTCAAACAGCCGCAGTGCAGGTCATTCGCTTAGCTCATGACGCAGCACTTGCTGTAGGCTGTGGCGACTTTACTAAAGATGATAAAACAAACTCAAGAAATCATGCTCAGTGCCAGCTCTGCAGCGCCTATGGCTCCGCTGAGCTCTCCTAGCTTGCTCTTCCTTATCTTGCAGGCCTTGGCAAGGCTTGGGTGGGCGTACTTGTTGACTACTTTCTGCACATCCTTGTAATAGGGCAGGTTGCTCACTCCTCCGCCGATGATAATAGCTTCGGGGTTGAAGATGTTGATAAGGTTTGCCAGGAATATGCCTGTGAAATAAACTGTCTCTGCGTAAACCTTTCGCGAGAATTCATCCTTCTTGTTGAGTATGATCACTGGGGAATAAGTTTTCTTGCCGCTTAGCTCCTCATAGCGCCTGATGATGCTAGGGCCTGAAATCAGGTCTTCAACTTCCTTTATGCCTTTTATATGGCCTGCCTCATGAATGTCAAGCACCAGTTTAGTATGGCCTGCTTCCCCTGCGCCTCCAATAGCTCCCCTGTATATCATGTTGTCAATTACAATGCCAGTGCCTATGCCTGTGCCAATGATCACTCCTATTGAGTCCTTGCATTCAATGGCTGCTCCTTGCATGTGCTCTGCCAATGCAAAGCAGTTAGCATCATTCTCAAGCCAAACTTTAAGCTTAGTCCTTTTTTGCAGCTCTTTTTTCAGGTTAAAGCCTTCAAGCTTCTTTATGTTAGGCATGCAAGTCATCCTGCCGCTTGAAAGGGCAAAACCGGGAGTGGCAAGCCCAATGCCTTTTACTTCTTCAGACTTACCAGCCCTTAGAACATTGATTACTTCTAGGATGTTCTTGATAATCTTTTGCCTTCTGAGCCTGGCTTGTGTTGGGTGCTCATAAGCTTTCACAACCCTTCCTTTCTCATCCAACAGCACCCCTTTTATCTTGGTGCCTCCGAGATCAATGCCTATGACTAAAATCTTTTTCACCCTTTTAATTTTTAAACTAAGGCTGAACCCCTAAATCTTATTATCTGCCTAAATCTTATTGTCTGACTTGAAAATAATGATCTTGTCCTCAACCACCCTGGCCACGGTCTTGCTGACCTCCCCGAGGTAATGGTAAGGCACATCATCCTTTCTGTTAGTCACTCCCTGCAATAAAGCCCTGGCAAAAGCCACCCTCACATCTGTGTTGATGTTTATCTTGTTCATGCCCAGCTCAATGGCTTTTTGATAATCCTCAGCCAAGGTTCCTGAGCCTCCGTGAAGCACGAGAAATTTTCCAGTGGCTTGCTTGATGGCTTTTAGCCTGTCAAAATCAAGCTTTTTCTGCTCCTTCCACAACCCATGGGCATTGCCAATGCTAATGGCAAGAGAATCAACCTTGGTCTTCTTAACATATTCCTTTGCCTGCTCAGGCTTGGTAAGCATGTCCTCCTTAATCACGTCCTTGAGGCTTTCTGTATGAGTTGTTGAGCCTCCAGTGATGCCACCAAGCTCTCCTTCAATGAACACTCCGTGCCTATGGGCGTATCTCGCAGCCTGCTTGGTCTGCTTTAAGTTCTCATCATACTCAAGCCTTGAGCCGTCAAAATGCACAGAGGGATAGCCTGCATCAACCACTTTTTTTATCTCCTCAAAAGTCTTGGTGTGGTCTGCGTGCAGCACGACATGAGGATATTTCCTGAAGATGGCCTTATAGGCTGCCACGCTTTCCTCGCAGCCAAAATAAGCCCTTTCCCCCTCGCTCATGGAGATGATTATTGGAGCTTTCTTGCTCATAGCCCCAGAGATTATGCCTTTAAGTATCTCATTGGTTGAGAAGTTAAAGGCGCCGATGGCAAAGCCTTGCTTGTCAGCCTGCCTGTAAAGCTTGATAATCTTCCTTCTCATAAGGTCCACCCCTTTTAGCAATAAATGCAAAAGTCCTTTAATGATTTAAATGTTTTTGTTTTTGACTTCCTCAAAAGATAGAAAAATATAAATATGCCTGAAAAAGCAGTTAGGAGAATGGGATTTTTTAAGCACACGCCAAAAGATGATTTAGTGCAATTCCTTAGCACAAAGGAGAAGCAGCTCGAGGTGATAGAGGAGAAGAGGGAAGAGTTCTTAAGCGTTCTTAGGATTATAAGGAAGAACATCAAGTCCTATGCTGTTTTGGACAAGCAAGCAGCCCAGGACTTTCAGCACCTGATTGACAGGCTCATGACCAAGAGCTCCCACGATACCTCAATCACAATAGCCTTGAAGACTGCAGAAGCCTTAAGTGAGAGGATATTGCATAAAAAAAATCTGTTTGGCAAGCAGGACATTGATGAGTTCCTAAAGAGGATTGGCTGGATTTGACTTTGCCTTTGCTCGGCACTAACCCAGGCTGAAATAAGCTTTTAGCTAGTATAATATTTGTGATGGCCAGCATAAGATTTATAACCATCAACAAAAACCCTTTTTCTATGAGATTTGCTCACTTGGCAGACGTGCACATAGGCTCGTGGAGAGATCCTGCCCTTAGGGATATGAGCATGGAGGCTTTAAAGAGGGCAGTGCATATCATCCTGGAGAAAAAGCCTGACTTTGTCCTCATAGCAGGAGACTTGTTCAACACTTCTATGCCTGCAATAGACCACCTCAAGCAAGCAGTCATGCTCTTGAAAAGGATAAAAAAGCAAGGAATAAGCACTTATGCTGTGCCAGGAAGCCATGACTACAGCCCTGGCGGCAGGACTATACTGGATGTGCTTGAAGAGGCCGAGCTCTTGGTGAATGTGATGAAAGGGGAAGTTATAGGCAACAAGCTAAGGCTCAAGTTCACAGTTGATGCCAAGACCGGAGCGAAAATTACTGGCATAAGAGGGAAGAGAGGAAGCCTTGAGAGAAAAGACTTTGACATGCTAGACACAGAAACCCTTGAGAAAGAGCCAGGGTTCAAGATTTTCATGTTCCACACAGCAATTGATGAGCTAAAGCCAGAGGAAATGGAAAAGATGGAATCAATGCCTGCGACAGAGATGCCGAGGAGGTTTGACTATTATGCAGGAGGCCACGTTCATATCGTAGAGAAGAAGGATGAGCCTGAGCACAAGAACCTTGTGTACCCAGGGCCTGTTTTCCCTGCAAATTTTGCAGAGCTATGGAAGCTGGGCAGAGGCGGGTTCTACTTTTATGAGGATGGAAAACTGGAATTCCAGCCCCTTAACCTGAAGAACACCTTTAGGATTGAAGTGAATGCTGAGGGCAAGACTCCTGAGCAGCTCAACCATGAGCTAGAATCTAAGATTCAAGGAAAAGAGTTCAACAACACCATTGTGCTGATAAAAGTCTCAGGCACCCTTAAGAGCGGCAAGCCAAGCGACATAGACTTCAAAGGAATAATCTCAGAGCTTTATGCTAAATCTGCTTATTTTGTGATGAGAAACACCTCGCAGCTGACATCTACAGAGTTTGAGGCTGCCAGGATAAGCTCTGGCACAGCAGAGCAGATAGAGGAAGAGCTCATCAAAGAGTGGGCAGGCAAGTCCAAGGCTAGCTTTGCTGCAAAAGAGGAAGAGCTAATAAAAGAGCTGCTCCAGCTGCTCAGCGAGGAGCAAAAAGAAGGAGAGAAGAAATACGAGTATGATGCAAGGATGAAAAAAGAGGCTGATAGGATACTTGGGATTTAAAGATGTTTCAATTTTGATGGTAATTAGCTAACGGGAATTTTAGGTCAGGGCATTCAGGGTCTAATTCTTTCATTTTCTCGTGTTGTTTAACAAGATTTTCTCTTGCTTGGTATAAGCTATTGGAAATATAATGCCCGAGTTGTTCTCCGCAGCTCAGGCTGTCAGCAAGATTATAATAATTCACATAAGCTTTCTTAAGCCTTGCTTTCTGAATTTTCTTACAGATTTCTTCTAACATCATATTCGCCCTTGCCATTTAAGCTCATTTCATCACCTGCCTTATGGTATCATTAAAAGCCCCAACCATCTCCTCATCAATATCTATAAGAATGATTCTTTCAATGCTCTTGAACTTTATGCTTTTAATGGCCTTGAGCATTGATTTTGCAGCTTCTGTTTTTTTCAATCCTCCAACACCAGTTCCCATTCCAGGGATTGCAATGCTCCTGAAGCCTTCATTGTCAGCAAGCTCAAGAGCTGCCTTGGTTGCGCAGAAAACCTTGTGAGGGTCAGTTCTTTCAGCAGGATTATGCATGGTAGGAGCGTGGATGACCTTCTTACATACCAAGTCACCAGCGCCAGTGATAGCAGCCTCTCCGACCTGGATAGGAGCCTTGGAGATGGCTTCCTCCTCGATGATGTCACCCCCCACCTTCTTGATGACCCCGGCAACACCTCCGCCCATATAGCCAAAGCTGTTGGCGGGATTGACAATGGCCTCTACTTCGCAGGTGGTGATGCTGGAATTCTTTACAATTATATCGGGAATATTCTTTTTCATACTCTTAAGGAATATTATGTTTCTTTAAAAGGTTTGCTTATCGGGATTTTACCAAAAAACATATAAAAACCACTGATTATGTATCCTTGAGAAAGAGGTGTTTGTTGGTTAAGGAAGTCATCATACCGCCGGTTCCTTCTAAGGGTAAGCAGACTAAGCTAGAGGAAGGATTCTTGAAGGCAGAGGAGCTGCCGCCGTTTGAGGAGCATGAGTACACTATTCCTGAGCGCGGGGGTGATGCTTCACAGCATGAGACTAACCAGGAATACAATGAAAAAGCTATTGGGGACTTTGAGAAAACTTCTAGTGGGGATGATGCCAAGAGACCATCTTATGAGCAGATTCCTTACAGCGTTGCGCACAAGGTTATAAGAGGCACTTGCCTGCTGGCCATGCTCATATGGTTGGTTCTTATAATACTCTTAGGCATGTGGCTCACCACTGCCAACACATTCATAGGATTATTGCCAATCCTCTTGACTATCATTGTAACTTATATTGTCCTTGATAATTATCACCTTGAGAACGGCCTCATATTATTTTTTCCCTTTGTATTTACAGCCATATTTTTTATTCTTGGATTGTCAAATAACCTTCCTAAAGGCATGGACTATGCTTTGCTTAGTACCGTGAACGTAATCTTTGGGTTGTTGTTTGATATAGTTATAATAATGCAGTACAGTATCCTTAGGAGGCGCAGGAAGATAAGGGAGCGGGAAGAGATAGCAGTTGATGAGCATGGAGATGAACAGCCAGAAGAGGAGGATGTGAAAGAAGAAGAGCCAGCAGAAGAGCCAAAGGAGCAGCCTAAGGTTTGCATAAGGCTTGACACAGATGAAGGCCTGAAGGGATTTGTGAGCAGTATTGAGGACAAGGCCAAGGCCATCAATGCAGCCATAGGCAGGGTTTACAATGTCAAGCACGGAGGAAGCGAGGCTTTGAGGAAGAAGATAAGGATTGATGCAGAGCATTACAACGAGATAAACGAGCTGAAGAACTTGCCTCTTGACAAAAGGAGGATTCTGGCTATTGAGCTTCTCAGGAAGATCAAGGACAAATTAGACTTGCTTATGAAGCACGAGAATGAAGTGTTTGATAAAGGAGAGCTGCAGCGCCTAGCCAACCTTGAGAGGGATGTTGATGGTGATTACAGGATACTGGATGTCTTGGTCCAGAATGACAAAGACCCTGTCCAGTCATACTATGACGGCGCAGTTGAGTTCTGTGATGAAGCCCTTGATGAGCTGGTGGCTAGCGAGCTGGAGACCATGAAAGAGAAGTCCAGCGAGCGCAAGAAAAGGAAGATAGAGCGGGCTAAGAAAGCAATAGAAGAGGCTAAAGGCAAGGCAAGCCAGGTAATTGCTGACTGAGTCTATATTTTTAGTTTAATCTATATTTTTATTTAGTTTAATCTATATTTTTATATTCTACAATCTCTTAAGATTCCACACTTTTTCACTAAGACTCTAAGGCTTATACCTCATCGGTGTCCTTGGAAAAGGAATAGCATCTTTTATGTTGTCTAAGCCGCAAACCCACGAGATAAGCCTTTCAACCCCTAAGCCGTATCCTCCATGGGGCACGCTGCCATACTTCCTGGTGTCTAGGTAGAATGTGTAGTTGCCTGGGTTTTCTCCCATCTCCACAAGCCTTCTTTTCAGCTTTTCAATATCATGCTCCCTTTGGCTTCCGCCAATGATCTCTCCGTAGCCTTCTGGAGCTATGAAATCACATCCTTGCACAGTCCTGGAATCATCAGGTGCCTCCATCATGTAGAAAGCCTTGACTTCCTTAGGATAGTTGGTGCAGATGATAAAAGTGTCAAAGAGCGCAGAGAGCTTGTCCTCCTCAATTGTCCTCAGGTCTTTTCCCCACTCGATATCCATCTTGCATTTTTCCTTTAGCAGCTTAATGGCTTCAGTGTAAGTCATCCTTGCAAAAGGCTTCTTGAGGCTTGGCTCAATCTTTTTTATGTCTCTTTCAAGAATCTTAAGCTCTTCCTGGTTTACTTCAAGCACTTTCTTTATGACATGCTTGATTGCGCCTTCGCCAACATCCTGTATGTCCTTGAAAGTGCTCCAGGCAACTTCCATCTCGCAATGCCAGTATTCTGTGAGGTGCCTTGAGGTCTTGCTCTTTTCTGCCCTAAAGCTAGGTGCCATGGTATAAATCTTTTCAAGCGCAAATATTGCAGGCTCAGCATAAAGCTGCCAGGTCTGGGCGAGGAAGACGTCTTTCTTATCAAAGTATTCTGCGCGAAAGAGAGTGCTTCCTCCTTCGCATTGCACAGACTGGAATATGGGGCTCTGGTACTCATAGAATCCATTGCTCCTGAAATATTCATGCAAAGCACCAAATACTGTGCTCCTTATCTTGAGTATGGCAGTCATCTTCCTAGTCCTCAAGGAGAGGTGCCTGTTGTCATCCATGAACTCCCTGTTCTGGTCAGCAGCCAATGGGAAGTTATCGCTCATGCCTACCACTGTGAACTCCTCAACTTCAATCTCAAACCCCGAAGGAGCTCTCTTATCCTCCTTTATAGTCCCAGTCACCTCAAGAGATGCTTCTATCTGTAGCTTGTCAGCTTCCTTGAACTTGTCCTCAGAGAACTTCTCTTTCTTGATGACGCACTGGATGATGTCAGTGGCATCCCTGAGGACGACAAATTTGACTTTGTTGCTTCCTCGCTCACGATAAACCCAGCCCCTTACACTGACCTTGCCAGTGGCTTTCTTCATTGCTTCCTTGATTGACAAATATTTCATGAATATCACCTTCCTAAACCTATTTAGTGGACAAGATTTTATAAAATTAACTGATATTGGCTGGCTGATGCAAGAATCATATTGAGAAATCCTCAATCCTTGGCTTGAGGAGTGCAAGATAATCTTTTGTCTTCAGCTTCAATGATTTTGTCCTCTCACCTGCATTGAAAGCCATGAATTCATTCGCAGGGATGGTCCTATCCACTATTAAGTCAAACCCAAAGATGTTGGCAAAAGGAGGCACTCCTCCTGGCAAGCAGCCAGTGAGTTGGGTGACTTCATCAGGATTTGCAAACCTCAGGCTCTCTATTCCTAGCAATTCCTTTACCCTGCGCGAATCAATCTTTTTTGCTGCGCTAAGCACTAGCATGACAAACTTGCTGTCTGCCTTGAGAATCATGGCCTTGGCGCCAATCTTAATATCTTCCCCTCGGGCTTTTGCAGCCTCTTCGCTAGTGCGAACTTCTTCATGCTCCTTGAACTCATAGCTTATCTTGTTCTCGTCAAGGAATGATTTTAATCTCTCAAAAGCTCCCATTGTTCATCTTTCCTTGTTTTTCATTAAGCCTTGATTATCTCTTTAAGCATCTTATTGACATAAAGCATGTCCTTGTTGCCAGTGATTATAACGTCATAGCCTTTCTTGTACTTGCTCATCCTTTGCTTATCATGCTTGTGATTATAAAACCCTATCTTGACTATGCACTCATGCTTCATACCATCTGCCATGGTCAGGTCGCCGAGTGAGTCTCCTAGCAGGATGACGTTTTTCCTCTTCTTGATTTGCTTTTTATAAGCAGAGATCCTTATTAGCCCCTCATTCTTGTTAAATACATGTACCAATGGCCGGCTATAGCCTACAGCAGCGCCTTTCTTATTGAAAATGAAAAAATTAGATACTATGTGTACATTGGCTGAAAGCAAGCCTTTGTCCTTAAGATGCTTTTCTATGAGGTTGCCTACTCCTGCTGAGAAAACCAGGAACGGGATGTTATTTTTCTTAAGGCTGCTGAAAAGCTCCCTGGCGCCTCGGCGCAAATAAAGATTGTACTTATCAATGGCTTGCTGGATTATTGCCTTGCTCATCCCGTGCTTTACAGCCAATTCAAAATATTTTTCCCACCACTCATCCATCTTTCTTTTCTTGTAGCCCATTTGAAGCAAAGGCGATATCTCAATAGGATAATAGTATTTTAGCATTTCCTTAGCTTTCCTTATGAATTCCTCTGAGCCTATGTCTCTTTCCAATGGGTCGTAAGATGTGGATGCTCCTGCTTTTTTTGAGGTTACCCTGGTAAGTGTTTTGTCAAAGTCGCTAATGACGTGCAGCAGCTCGGTGCCTCCTTTTTTCATCTGCCTAATCTTTTTCTCGAGCTTATTCTTGTCTCTTATGATGATGTTTTTTGCTTTAGCCATAAGAAATGCCTTATTTGCCTTTGCCCTTGACCTTTATGCCTAGCTCGTCAAGCTGCTCATCTGTCACTTCAGATGGCGCATCCATCACAGGGTCCCTTGCAGACTTGTCTTTTGGGAACGCAATCATCTCCCTTATTGAGTCTGCGCCGCTGATGACCATTAGCAGCCTGTCAATTCCAGGAGCAATCCCTCCGTGCGGTGGCACTCCGTAGCTGAAGGCTTCGAGCAAGTGCGCAAATTCTTTTTTCTGCTGCTCTGTAAATCCTATCAGGTCGAATATCTTGGCTTGGACAGCTGCATCATGTATCCTTATGCTTCCTCCACCCACTTCAAAGCCATTAAGCACCAGGTCGTGCTGGTATGACTTGGCCTTTCCAGGCTCCTTGTCCAGCAAGGGGATGTCTTCTTCCTTTGGGGCTGTGAACATGTGGTGTGAAGGCCCCCATTCCTGGCCTGCGCCGTGGAAGAAGTCTTCCTGGGTCTGCTTTACAAACAACGGGAAGTTGAGCACCCAGCAGAATGCCAGCTCATCCTTGTCATTCTTGTCCTTCCTCATGTCGGGCTTGTCACTGCCGTACTTAGCCTTTGCATCTGCGTGGTTAATCCTTGGGAAAGGCACCTGGCTTATCTTCTTGTCTGGGAAAATCTTTTTTATCATCTCAATGAACAGCTCTTCCACCAGGTTCAGGATGTCTTCCTGCTCTACAAAGCTCATCTCAATGTCCAGCTGGTAGAACTCTCCAGGGCACCTGTCAGCCCTTGCATCCTCATCCCTGAAGCAAGGAGCAATCTGGAAATACCTGTCCATGCCAGCAACCATCAATAATTGCTTGTACTGCTGGGGTGATTGCGGCAAAGCATAGAATTTTCCTTGGTGAATCCTACTTGGCACTAAATAATCCCTTGCCCCTTCAGGCGTTGACTTGGTAAGTATAGGTGTGGTTATCTCCAGGAATCCTTTCTTGTCAAGGTATTCCCTTATGAACTGGATAGCCTTATGCCTCAAGGTCATGCTCTTGACCATCTTTGGCCTTCGCAAGTCCAAGTACCTGTACTTTAGGCGCACGTCCTCTGTTGAGGCAACATTCTCGCTGAGCTCCAAAGGAAGGGGGGCTGCTTTGCTCAGGATGTTGACTTCGCTTGCAGAGAGCTCAACTTCTCCTGTCACAAGCTCTTTTTTCACCTGGTTCTCAGGCCTCTTCTTCACTTCTCCCTTGGCCTGGATTACTGTCTCCCTCCTTATCTCACCGAGCTTCTTGGTAATCTCAGGGTTGACAAACACCTGGGTTATGCCATACCTGTCCCTTAGCATTATGAAGCTTAATTTCCCCTGAATCCTATGGGTCTCTACCCAGCCGCAAAGAGCCACTTTCTTTCCAGCATCACTTCCCCTTAATTCTCCGCAAGTATGTGTCCTTAGCATGCTTATCACCTAGTTTTTCGTTTTCCCCCGGAGGGCAAATATTATTTTTCGTTTTATCATCTTAGTCTTTACTTTTTTTCTTGTTAACGTGAAAAATGATTTGGTCCTCACACGCCGGACTGGCTTACTCATTCACATCAAAAACTTCACTTCGCAGCCAGCGTTCTCCCTGAAAGTTTCAGCATCGCTTGCGCTGCCTACAATGGTGCCATAGTGCATGGGTATTGCTACATTGCACCTCTTGAAAGTCTTTGTGGCCTGGGCTGCTTCCATTGCGTTCATGGTATAAGTGCCTCCTACAGGCAAGAGTGCTATGTCAACATCAATGTCTTTCATCTCAGGTATCAGGTCTGTGTCTCCTGAATGATAAACCTTGACTCCGTTCATCTGGACTATGAAGCCAACCCAGTCATTATCCTTAGGGTGGTATTGCTTGTTAATGTTATAGGCAGGCACAGCAGTGATAGTCTCGCTGTTAATCTTAATGGTCTTGCCAGGCTCAATAAGCACAATGCCCTTAACTTTGAGGTGGTTGAGCTTGCTCATGGCATCAGCTACTGTGATGATAATGGTGTTTTCATCGCTTATCATCTCAACATCATTAGGGCTGCAATGGTCATAATGCGAATGGGTTACCAGCACGACATCTGCCTTTTCCAATCCAGGACCTGAAAGCTCAAAAGGGTCAATATAGATGACCTTGCCGTTCTTGAGCTTAACAGAGGCATGATGGAACAATTCAATGTCGATTCCCAGTACTTTCATGATATCACCTTGCCAATGTCAACTTATGGATTATCGCACCCTATTAGTCCTTATAGAAGCAGCATCCTTATTTAAAGTTAATGCTCAAATAAGCGCTAAAATTAATGCTCGTAACTCGTATCTAATAAAAAAGTTTATATAGCTTTATCCCAAATAAGCAGGTTACACTAGTGTATTAAGGGTGGTTTAATAGATGAAGAACCCATTTTATAGAGGGAGCGCTTTAGTCATATTTCTAAGCCTTATAGTCCTCGCCCTAGTTCTTGCTGCGCCTTCAGAAGATGAAGGCAAGACCACCCTTATTTCTGATCATGGTAAGGCCTATAAGGTCCAGGAAAATCCAACCATTGACTTTGACTATGAGAGAGGGTTCGACCCAATCAAATATGTAATCCAAATTTTCTCAGACCCAAGGGAAGCCAAGCTCACAAAAGACGGGAAGGAAATAGCTGCAGACATAAGAGTAGAGAAGACAGCTTACGGCAAGTACTCAGTTGAGATACCCAAGCCAAGGCAGTTCAAGCCAGGGCTCTATACTGTAACATTGACTAATGACGGAGAGACCATAGAGCAAGACTTCCTTTGGGGAGTGTTAGCTATCAACACGCATAAGTCAATCTACCTACCTGGGGAGGAAGCCTTCATAGCAATGGCAGTATTGGATGATGGGGGAAGGATGGTGTGTGATGCTGATGTGACACTTGAGATAACCAATCCTTCAGGAATAAAATCAACCCTTAGCACTGGTGAAGGAACAATAGTTGTTTCTCCTACCTGCCATTATTATTCAGTCACTGACATGCCTGATTATTATTCTTATTACACTATGCAAGAAGCAGGCACTTATCAGGTAGTTCTTACAGCCATTACTAAGAATGGTGAGAGGACTCTTACAGACAATTTCTTTGTTCAGGAAACTGTTGATTATGATGTTTCAAGGAAAGGCCCTACAAGGATTTATCCAAGGGATATTTACACAATGGAATTCACCATCACCCCCGGTAGGGCTTATTCTGGTGTTATCAGAGAGTATGTTCCTGCTAGCTTTAAGATTATGCCTCAGGAGGGATTATCAGTTATGACAGTTGGTGATTTAAAGGTTCTTGAATGGAGAACAAGCCTTAGCCAAGGCCAATCCCAGGTCTTGAGCTATGATTTTGATGCTCCTGACATCTCACCTTATTTCTTTACTTTGGGAAAGCTTGAGATAGGCAACTGGCAAGAGGCAAGGGATTGGATGATTGCTAGTGATGCGGTTTATGTTGTTAATTACACTGGTGATGATACTTGGAGTGCCCCTGAAGGAATTGCTTGGGCATTTATAGAGTGCTGGGGCGGTGGAGGTGGTGGTGGAGGCTCAAATGCTGGTAAGACTAACTTCGGTGGTGGTGGTGGTGCTGGAGGTCAGTATGCTGCTAGCAACATTACTAATCTTCCAGCAGGAAATTATGCTATTGTTGTTGGTAGTGCAGGAGCTGCTGGTCTTGCTGCTGGCGGCAATGGCGGTGCTGGTGGTAACAGCACATTCAATGGGTCCACTGTTAAAGCTGTTGGAGGAGCAGGAGGAATTGCTAATGCAGGAGCAGGAGGCACTGGTGAAAATAGCACTGGAATTGGTCAAATAGTATATCGTGGTGGTAGCGGTTACACTGGAGGCGCTTCTGGCGGTGCTGGAGGCGGAGGAGCTGGAAGTAGTGGTGCTGGAGGTGACGCTACTGGTGTTGGCACTAACCCTGGATCTGGCACTGCTGAATTCGGCGGTGCTGGCGGCAATGGTGGCGCTGATGCTGATGGCAGCCCTGGAAGCGATTATGGCGGTGGCGGTGGAGGAGGCGAGACTGGGCCGTCTGGTGGAAGCGGTACTCCAATGGCAGGTGGTGCTGGCGCTCAGGGATATGTAAGGATTACTTATATGATTGCTGACGCTGCTGATGAGGAAGCTCCAACAGTCACTATCAACACAGGTCTCAACAATACTGTCTTCACTACTAGAACTCCTACTTTTGACTATACTTTCTCAGACAGCATTAGCGAATATGCTAACTGCACCCTATACATTAATGATACAGCCCGTAATACTACCCTTAATGTTGCTAACGGCACAGCAACCAAGTACCTAACAGCCAACACTTCTCTTGTTGACAGCAACTACTCTGTTTACATCAACTGCACTGATGCCTCTGGCAATGTTGGCATGTCTGGTGTTTTGAGGGTTGCTGTGGATGCTACTGCTCCAGCTATTACAGGGGTGCTTAACCATAGCATCACAGACACTTTTGCGATGATTAACTGGACTACTGACCAGATTGCCAATGGCAGTGTCAAGTACGGCACAGGGCTTGACATGAGCACCGGGACTGTAATTCATACAAGCCTGCTCTCTGCGCATAATATCTCTTTGGCTGGCTTGAGTGCTAGCACGCTTTACTATTACAATATCACTAGCTGTGATGCCCATGGCAACTGTAATATGACAGGGCCTTATAACTTCACCACTACAGCAGCTCCTGATAATACTCCTCCTACTGTGAATATCAATGCTGGGCTTAACAACACTGTTTTCACTACTAGAACCCCTACTTTTGACTACAATTTTAATGACACCACTAGCTCTGTTGCTAATTGCACTTTGTTCATTAATGATACTGCCCGCAATACTACCCTTAATGTTGTTAATGGAACATCAACGAAGTACCTTACATCTGATTCTTCTCTTGTTGACAGCAATTATTCTGTTTACATAAACTGCACTGATGCCTCTGGCAATATTGGAAAGTCTGATGTTTTAAGGGTTGCTGTGGATGCTACTGCTCCTGCAATCACTGGTGTGCTTAACCATAGCATCACTAGCAGCTTTGCCATGGTTAATTGGACTACTAGCGAGCTTGCTAATGGCAGTGTCAAGTACGGCACAGGGCTTGACATGGGTACTGGGACTGTGGTCCACACCAATCTGCTCACTGCGCATAATATTTCCCTTAGCGGCCTGGGCAGCACCACATTCTACTACTATAATATTACTAGCTGCGACCCTCATGGATGGTGCAACATCACAGGACCTTATAACTTCACCACCTCAACAGGACCAGATACCACTGCGCCAACAGTTTCCATCAACACTTCATTGGATAATTTCTGGACCAATGATAACACTCCTGAAGTCCAGTATTACTTCACTGACAGTAGGAGCAGCACTGCTAACTGCACCTTGTACTTTGATGATGCAGTATATAATTACACAGCCAGTGTGGCCAATGGCACAGCATGGAAAGCCATGATTGCTAACAATTCCTTGCCTGATAAGAACTACAGTGTGTATGTGAACTGCACTGACAACAGCAGCAACATAGGCAAGAGCAGCGTAGTGCACATAATTGTTGACACAGCACTCCCGGGTGTGAGGGCAATAACTCCTATAACAGCTAACTGGAGCTCAACAGCCACCCCTAATTTTATTTTTAACTTCACTGACAGCTCAAGCTCAACTGCTAACTGCACATTATACGTTGGCACTAGCAGCAGAGGCAACAATGCCAGCACTATCAACATTACAGCCACCACCATAACTTCTAGCTCTCTCTCAGCAGGAACTTATTCCTGGAATGTGACTTGCATTGACATGGCTGGTAACAGTAATGGAAGCACTGCCAGGACCATAACCATTGATAGCTCTGCTCCTACTGTCACTCCTAGCAGCCCAGGAGACAATGAATGGACGACTGACACAACCCCTGATTTTGTGTTCACAACTACAGATTCGCTAGATAACCTTCTCAACTGTACCCTCTGGGTTGATGGCACTAGTTATGCTAACAATGCCAGCACCATAAATAATACAGCCACTACTCTTACTGCCAGCCCTGCCTTGTCTGAGGCTAGCCATTCATGGGCTGTTAATTGCACTGACGATGCCAGCAACACAGGCCACACCACTGCCAGGACTATTTACATTGACAATACCGCTTCAACAGTCAATATCAACATCACCCAGAACGGCTCTGCATTTGGAACAAGCACTCCTATCATCGGGTTTAATTTCAGTGACAGCGTAAGCACTACTGCGAACTGCTCATTATACTTCAATAACACAAAATACAACCACACCAACAACATGAATGTAAACACCCAATATTCCTTGCTTGTAAATACAAGCCTTACAGACAGCAATTACACCGTTTACATCAACTGTTCTGACAAGGCTGGCAAAATAGGCAAGTCAGGAGTGCTGACAGTTGAGATAGATACAAGAGCCCCAGCAATAACTAGTGTGAATAATAATAGCATCACCACGAGCACTGCCAGGGTTAATTGGACTACTAATGAGGAGGCTAATGGCAGTGTCAAGTATGGCACAAGCCTTGCTATGTCTGACGGAACTTCTGTTCACACTAATCTGCTTGCTTTGCATAATGTCTCGCTTTCAGGACTTAGCAGCGAGACAGTTTATTATTATAACATCACTAGCTGCGATGCGAGCTCCAATTGCAACATTACCGGTCCCTACAACTTCACCACGGCGTCTGGAGCCACACCCGACACAACCGCCCCCACAGTCAATATAAATGCGCTTTTGGATAATATCTTCACAACAGATACTACGCCTGATGTTGACTTTAATTTCACTGATAGCAGGAGCAGCACTGCTAACTGCACGCTATATTTTGATGATACAGGCAGGAATCATACGAGCGGCATAGCGAATAACTCCCAGAAGACCCTGACAGCGAATGCCACCTTGAGCGATAAGAACTATAGTGTCTATGTGAACTGCACTGATAATTCTAGCAACATCGGCAAGAGCAGCGTAATCCGCATCATCCTCGACACTACCGCTCCCACCGTCAGGATTAACGCAACCCTTAATAACACCATCATTGCCAGCTATACTCCTAGCTTTGACTTTAACTTCACCGATGGCTTAAGCCCTTCTGCTAATTGCACTTTGTACGTAAATGGCACAGGCTATGATTATGTGGCTAGTTTAGCTAACTTCACCCAAGACACCCTTACAGCCAATGCTAGCGTCCAAAACGGGAATTACTTTGTGAATATTAATTGTACTGACAGGGCTGGTAGGGTAGGAAAATCAGGCACTCTTAACATCACTATCTATGTTGCTTCATATGTTATAACTAATCCTCCTGCTGATACTAAGTTTGTGTTAACTAATGACACAGGCACGGATATTACAAGCATAGGTCAGACTGGCATAATTAATGTGCTTGCAGGAAAATATGCAGGCTCAGGCAATTATTCGGCAATTTTGATCTTCAACTTCTCAGAAGACATAGACACGACCAACCTGGTACTTGATATAAATCTCTCAAGCAGGAAATCACTGTTCCATAATAGCTCAACTATAACCGGCTTGATAAACATATCGCTCTTAATCCCTAATGTGAGGAATACCAATAAGGTTTACATATGCCCTGGAGCTACAAGCCTTGAGCAAGTCAATGCTAGCTGCCCAGGGGTGATAAACATAAGTGTAGGCCAGGAAAGCAACGGCATGACAGTCTCCTCTGTCTCTTATGATGGAGAAGACTATTATCTCGTGACCAACATCACTGGCACTGGAGGAGGAGAGCCAGACCCTACTTCGCCTCTGCAATGCGTGTTTGTCCAAGACACTACTTGCCCTGCAGGCACTGCCAAGCTTATTGGCTTAAAGAATGACTCCGGTGGCTATATTAATGCCCATGCCCAGAACAAGACCATTGAGACCTATCCTTATTCATTATGCTGCAACAGCACCAATGCCTCAATTACCATATCCACTGACTGCCCGGGTGACGACACAGTCATAAGGCTTTCTAACCAGACCAACGCCCACGTGGAGCTTGGGAACCTAAGCAACTATTCATACACTGCGTGCATAGGGAGTGACTGGAAAAAAGCTAATTGCGAATACCCAACTAGCAGCTGCGCTGAGAATTATGCCTGCATCATGAGCATTGCCAGCAGTGAAGGAGACAATCAGACCAATGCCCATGTCGGAGCCTGCTTAACCTATGACCAGAAGGTTTGCTGTGCCCTGACCAATTTTGCTCCTCCAGCCCCAACCCTTGTAAGCCCAGACGATGATAATACCACTGTGTTTGATAGGAGAGTCAATTTTGTCTGGAGCTCTCCAGGAGCAGATCCTGATGGGGATACTGTAGATTACACCCTCAATGCAAGCTGTGGAGGATGCTCTGCAGGCTGCTATGAGCCATCCATATCAGACATATCCACCGCCAATTACACAGTCCCGAATGCCTTGTGCGTCGATGTGGACTATAACTGGACTGTGAGCGCCTGCGATACCTATGATAGCTGCAATACATCTACACAATTCACTTTCAGGATTACCAGCGTAGCAGACATGATACTGACAGTGAATGCCACCAGCTTTGGGGACATGGCATTAGGAGAGAACAATGATACTGAGGATGATAGCCCTGCTCCAATGGTAGCAAGGAACGTAGGGAACGTGCTGCTCAATGTGACTATTAACGCAACCAACCTTTTCAGCACAGTAGATATGAATGCCTATAACTTCCAGTTCAAGGCTGATGACGAGCCAGAGCCAGGTAGCTACGAGATTAGCTGCTCACAGGACTCTGCATTCGCCTTCATGAGCAATGTCACTCCAAAGACCCTGTTCTGCAACCTATCCTATGTCGACGCTAATGATGAAAGCCAGATAGAATACAATGTGACTGTGCCCATTAGCGAGCCGCCAGGTGCCAAGAGCAGCAGTATAGAGGTAAGCTTTGTTAAGAGTGAATGATGTGATGATGTGATGATTAGCAAAACCAAAGCTAGCCAAAAAGAGGTCACCTAGAATGAAAATAAAACCTTTCAAAGAGAAGAGCTTATTCCCATTTATATCGCTGATCTTAATCCTATTTTTGAATTTGGCGCTAAGTGCAGCACTAGTAACTTCCCTTGGGGTCAGCCCTGCAGGCAAGACTGTCACATTCACCCCAAATACTGATTTTGAAATAGATTTTTACATAATCAACTCTGAAAGGAATAATATGCAGATTAGCGTTGGAGGAGTAGGAGAGCTTTCAGACATGATGTTCTTTGACCAGCAGATAATAACCCTGACTGAGTCAGATGATAAGGTCCCTTTTAGGCTAATCCTGAAATTGCCAGCTGGCATGGAACCTGGCATCAGGACCAGCAACATCAAGCTGACTCCTATTCTGCCAGAGAATGAGGACGATATGCTCTCTGCCTATCTAGCACCGCAGATACCTATCAAAGTCAGGGTGCCATACCCGAGCAAATACGCTGACATATCCATAGTTGTGCAGAGCGTGGATGAAGGCACCCCAGTACCAATATATATTGAGTTTGACAACCTAGGCTCTGAAAGGATAACAAGCGCAGGGGCAGAGCTAAGGCTTTATGACCCTGAAGGAGAGCTGATATCAGAAATGGCAGCTCCTGAGATCAGCATTGAAAAAGACTCACTTGGCAAGACCAAGGCAGAGCCTGCCCCGATCCTAAGAAGAGGAATATACAGGGTAGTAGCTGATGCTTACTATGATGGTGTTGATAAGGTTATAGACATGAATATCTCTCTTGGAGACCCCTTGCTGACTGCAAGGGAGCTGCTGACTAAGCAGCTAGAGATACAGCCAGTCAGCAAGGTAGGCTTGAAGGCTTATAATGATTGGAATGCAGAGCTCTCAGTCACAGGGTTCTTGGAGATAGAGGACAAAAAGACAGAGATGCCTGTGTTCAAGTTCGAGAAGAATGCAGAGCAGGAGATAAGCAGCTTCCTTGAGACATCAGGGCTTGAGCCTGGAGAGTACAACCTCACAGTCACATGGGTTTATGCTAACCAGATGAAAAGGGACGTGTTCCCTGTCAAGATTATTGAGAAAAAGCCAGAGCCAGCCATATCCTGGCCAAGGATACTCATAGGGTTGGCTGCCTTGGCAGTGATGATAGCGACCTTGGCAATTTTGCTCGCATTGCTGAAAAGAAAAAAGCCTCGCACAAACTAATGACATACCAGTATCATCCAATATCATCTAGTATCATATCCGGTATCATATTAATACTCATTAAATAATCATTAAGAGGGTTAAAGAAGCCCAAAGGAGCGAAACCTTTAAATAGGTATGCTTACAGAAATGGAGGTATTATGGCAAGTTCGTTTGGTAATGCAATAGGCTTCATGGGAGAATTAGGAGTCTATGACGTGGTGCTGCCTTTCTTGATGATATTCACCCTTGTCTTTGCAATACTTGAGAAGACCAAGATATACGGCACAGAAAAGATTGGTGGTCAGGAGTACACCAGGAAGAACCTTAATGGCATGACAGCCTTTGTAATGGCATTTTTTGTCGTCGCATCAACCAGGCTGGTAGCAGTCATCAACGAGGTCCTGGCAAGCACAGTGCTCCTTCTCTTGCTTTCAGTATGCTTCCTGCTCTTAGCAGGCAGCTTCCACTCTGGCAAAGAGGAATTCTTCCTCAAGGGAGGCTGGAACAAGCTCTTCATGTTCATCATGTTCATCGGCATAGTCCTGATTTTCCTGCACGCGCTGGGCTGGCTCGATATAATCTGGGTAAGCCTAATCCATAATTTTGACTCAGTAATCACCTCTACCATAGTCCTCCTGGTAATAGTAGTAGTTGCGATAGTCTATATAACAGGAGGATTTGACAAGAAGAAAAGTGGAGGAAGCAAAGAAGGATAAGGGCAGGATAAGTGCAAGATATAAAAGCCTAAGTGCAATAAAAAACGAAAACATAATAAGCAAGTTATGTTATAAAAAAGCCAAAGGAGGTTAGTGAAAATGGTGTTTCAGAACTTTATATATATGTTGGATATGTGGGGAGTGACAGATGTTCTTTTGCCGTTTATACTGGTGTTTACCATAGTCTTTGCCACATTGCAGAAGACCAAGATTCTTGGTGATGGCAAGAAAAACTACAACGTAATGGTAGCCCTAGTCATGGGCTTGGCAGTTGTCATACCGCACATAGTGGGCAGGTACCCTTTCAACTTTGACCCTGTCAATGTGATAAATGCATCACTGCCCCAGGTATCAATAATCCTAGTGGCAATAATAATGCTGCTGCTGATAATAGGTATATTCGGGAATGAGATAGACATCGCAGGTACATCCCTTGCAGGATGGGTTGTACTGCTTGCCATCATTGCAGTGTTACTGATATTTGGTTCAGCAGTCGGCTGGTTCCCATTGCCAATCTACCTGAACTTCCTGCTTGACCCAGAGCTCCAGGCTCTCATAGTGATGATTCTTGTCTTTGGCATCATTATCTGGTTCATAACCAAGGATGATACCCAGAAGGAACAAAAAGGAGAGAAGGGTTTAGGCCACTTCCTCGAGGAGATGGGCAAGGGACTAAAAAAGAAAGGTGGAAAATAAGCTTAAAGCCCTAACAAATTATTTTATTAGCTTTTTTACTTATGATTTTTTGACTAACTGATAACACAGACATGATTAAGTTCCATAATAATCCCTAAAATTAAAATGGCCACACTCCTTGATGTCGGATTACTAGAGCATTTCGGGATAATCTTTGTAATCCTTCTTGTATTCCTCATCCTCTTCGGCCTTCTGGAATATATCAAGGCCTTTGGCGAGGGAAAAAAGGGCATGCATGCCATGATAGCCCTTTCAGTGGCATTCCTCTTCCTTGTCTCAAAGCTAGCCACTAACATGGTGTCCTTCATGGTGCCCTGGTTTATGGTGGCTGTCATCTTCATCTTTTTACTCTTATTCCTCATAAGGATGTTCGGGGTTGGAGAAGGCGACATGGTAAAGCTTATCAAGGACCCTAATGCCTACCCATGGATAATAGCCATAGCAGTGATTATACTCTTGTTCGCCTTGAGCAACACTTTTGGCCAATCCCTGCTTGAGAAAGGCGGAGGCGGTGGAGGCGCTGGCACTCCCACATCAGACCCTGCTATAAGCCAAGACCCAGGCACAATATCACCTGATTACAGCACTACCAGCACAGCAACATCAAGCTTCGCAACTAATTTCCTTAACACGTTAAGGAATCCGAAAGTTCTTGGGCTATTGTTCATATTCTTAGTGGGAATGTTCGCACTTATCTTCCTGACCAAGACTGCCAAGTAGGAGAAGGCTAAGATAAGAATAAAAATCCTAAAATAAGAAAATAACCTTTCTAGGGGCTAATCTTTATTCTTTATCAGGCAGCGGCCTTTATGAGATGTTTTTTAAGTTTTCAGATCGGCCCTTTTTTTAAGGCTTGGGTTATCCTTGCAAGCTCGCTCACATTCTCAGTGAACAAGGGCAGGACCTTGGAGAACACCTTTTCCATGGCCTTGACTTCAGCACCCACTTCCAGGATGTTCTTGTCATATTCCCCTATCTTTCCGATAACCGCCTGGTGGAGCTTGTCAAAGCTGTCCTGAAGGCTTTCAAAACGCTGCTCAATCCTGGCAAGCTTGTTCTCCACCTCGTTCTTCCATTCAACAATCTTGTTAATATCCTTGCCTAGCTCATCCCATTTCTCCTCAATCACGCTCTCGATGAGCTCCTCAACTTCCTCATTACCCATTCCAACCATGCTTCCTCCCTCCTCATAGCCTTGTCCAAGCCCCTGGCTTGCATCCCCAGCACCGCTAGGCAGCGGCGCATTGCTTCCCCCTTGGAAAGCTGGCGCTCCAGATACCAAGTCTGCCTGGTTTAAGGCATCGAATATCTGCGTGGATGAATACCCATTCCTCTGCAAAGCCTGTACAATCTGGTTATTGTCAAAGCCCTTTATCCTCATAGCCCTGACTTGGTCAATAGGCAGGTTATCAGGCTTATTGAACAAAGGCAACCATGCACCTCTTTTGCTTCAGCGCAATCTTTTATAAAAATTCACTGACACTTTTCAAATTTATAAAATCCAGCTATATAAATGTTATGTTGTAACCCCGGCTATGTTGAAAAAGTCACCCTCGGCACCCCGGCTGGGGTGACCCCCGCCTCTGCAGCCATTGTGCAAGCCATTCGCAAAGCTCATGGCGTTGCACTTGCAGCAGGTGCTCAGAAGTGCGCTTCTGGCACCGCAAGAGGTTACTCTTGCAGGCTGCGGCAACTTTTTCAACGCACCTGTTGTAACCCTGTGGTCTTTAGCCTATTTGCAGCCTATTGCTTCCTTTCACTCAACAGCTTTTCCCTGACCTTCTCCTCAAGCATCTTCTTGAGCTCAGCTCTCGTCACAAAATTCATAGGCTGCCATATGTCTAGGTAGCGCTCAACCACCTTGAAATCATTCTTGCTCACCAAGTTTTTTATCTCACTGCTGATGAGCCTTAGCTTGTCCTTGATGTCATTTATGTCGCGCTTGACTTCAACAGTATCATCTGACAAGAGCTTCACATCAGCCCTTATGTCCTTGTCCATGGCTATTATGCCCTGCTCAGAAGCCTGCAGCCTGCCCCTTAGGTTAGAGTACCTTTCCTCAAGAATCCTAAGGTTAGCTGCAAGGCTATTGACGCTCTTGGCAATCCTGCCAACCATCTCTATATCAACATCCTGCTTCCTAAGGTGCTCCTCGGGTGGAGGCGGCTGTCCTGCCACAAAACTAGGGTCAACCATGAGATTAGTGTCTTGCTCCTTTAGTATTTAATGTTTTTGGTATGAATATTTACAATAAATCCCAGCCTAGTGATAACTTAAAATTTGATTATGCCCCATCATATTATTATTTTATAATTATTCTTATTGTTGATAGTTTAAGCAAAAGATTTATATACCTTGCTTGGCGTATTTGAATCTGGCTAGATAAAGCTATAGAAAATTTGAAAAAAGAGGGCGGGATTAGTTGATTACGGACAAGGGAAAGCCAGGGCTTCCTTCAGAGGTGGTGAGGGAAGGAGAGGACACTATTCTTAGGATTAATTGCGATGAACTCACCACAGTGCCTTCTATCGAGGAAAACCCAAGCCTAATGTCCTATACTATTGACAGGCTTATTGAGAATAAGGCCACTACCAAGATTGTCTTCACCCAGAAAAGGGACTATGAATACGACTATGCCCAGACCCGCCTGCTGCTTGAAATGGCCTTGCTCTATAACAGGCTGATAAAGCAGAAAGACCTGTTCAGCTATGAGGCTATGCGCCTGAAGACAGCTCCGAGGTATGTCGATAGCATCTACACCCAGATTCACCAGCTGATTTTTGACATATTGAAAAAAGATCCTATAACCTGCTATACTGAGCTTAGGAGGCTGCTAAGGCATGAGAAGATATCAGCTGATGCTGAGCAAGGGGAAGCAGCCAACGCCCACAGGCTATACGTCAAGCTTATCACTTTTCTGTTGCAGGAGCTTGACAAGACCAGGCTGATAACCATAGCAATGCCCTTCCTTCCAGGGCATAAGCCCTATGACAGGAGCATTTACACCAAGATATTCACTCCTACCATCAAGCCTGACTTCATGTTCACCAAGCTCATGGCTACCTATCCTAGGGGAGGGGTAGAGCTTGAGAACTATAATGTCGGCAACACAGAAGTGGTTGTTTTTGACCAGGAAGATGATGTGCAATACCTTTATCACATAACCCCTCCTGAATTTAAGCTTAACGAGGAAGAATACGAGCTGCTTGACCTTGCAAGGAATATCATAGCAGAGCATAAGCCAACAAGGCAGGAATTTATTGACCCGACCAGAATGAGGGAGGTATTCTATAATGTCGGGCATGACTTATTAGAGGAGCTCTCAACCTACAGGAATGTGAAGGTTAATGATGAGAAGCTTCACGAGCTAACCATGATACTAATAAGGTACACAGTCGGGTTTGGACTTATTGAAGTCTTATTAGAGGACCCGAGGATACAGGACATAACCTTCAACAGCCCTCCAGGCCAGAGCCCGATATTCCTAGTGCATCAGGATTACGGTGATTGCAAGACTAACATAATACCAAGCATAAGCGATGCTGAGAGCTGGGCATCCAAGCTAAGGATGATTAGCGGAAGGCCATTGGACGAAGCCAACCCTGTGCTAGACACTGAGATAACCATTCCGGGCATTGCAAGGGCAAGGGTAGGCGCAATAGCCCCTCCCCTGAATCCTTTTGGGATAGCATATGCTTTTAGGCGCCACCGTGACAAGCCATGGACCCTACCTTTATTTGTGCACCAGAAAATGATAACCAGCCTTGCAGCAGGGCTAATAAGCTTCATAGTGGACGGCAACAGGACATTATTAGTGGCAGGAACCAGGAGTGCAGGAAAGACCAGCCTGCTAGGGAGCGTCATGGTGGAGATAATGAGAAAATACAGGATCATCACCATCGAGGACACATTAGAGCTGCCTACTGAAAGCTTGCGCAGCCTAGGGTATAATATCCAGCCAATGAAAGTGGCATCAGCACTATCAAAAGGCTCAGCAGAAGTGCCTGCTGATGAAGGCATAAGGACCACGCTAAGGCTGGGGGATTCTGCGCTTGTCGTGGGAGAAGTAAGGAGCACTGAAGCAGCTGCCTTGTACGAGGCTATGAGAGTAGGAGCCCTTGCTAACGTGGTAGCAGGAACCATCCACGGAGACAGCCCTTACGGAGTATTTGACAGGGTGGTCAATGACTTGAAGGTCCCAAGGACCAGCTTCAAGGCAACAGACATAATAATCGTCGCTAACCCTATCAGGAGCCCTGATGGGCTGCACAGGTGGAGGAGAGTCACCCAGATAACCGAGGTGAGAAAGGAATGGGAAGATGACCCGCTGCGCGAGCATGGCTTTGTTGACCTAATGAAGTATGACGCCAAGACCGACCAGCTAGAGCCTACTGACGAGCTGATTAATGGCGATAGCGACATCCTCAAGGCAATAGCAGGCAATGTAAAGGACTGGGCAGGCAACTGGGATGCTGTCTGGGCTAATATCCAGCTTAGGGCCAGGATGAAGGAAGAGCTGGTCATGACTGCAGAATCAGAGAAGAACATGGACTTATTAGAGGCCAAGTTTGTCATCCAGTGCAATGACCATTTCCACAAGATATGCGACAAGGTAAAGGAGAAGACAGGCAAGTTGGATGCTGACAGGATATTCTTTGAGTGGAAGGAATGGCTTCACAGGGAGATACGCAAGGAGAAGAGCAAACTAGGCCGGGTTTAGTCAGGATTAATAAGGGCAATAAACAGCCAGTAAGAATGACCAAGGTTAAGTTATCATAAGCACTTACTCATCACAAAGGCACTAAATCATCACTTTCATAGATTGCATAAGAGGCTAAAAAACCAATGGCCACTGAAAAAGACCAATTATCGCAGCTAAGGGCAAAGTATGAGAAGCAGATACAAAAGAGCTTTGGCGAGAAATCAGACCACAGGGGCAGCCCTGGGAAGCCAGAGGACCAGCCCCTGACTTCAAAAGATTATGATGAGTTCAAGAAAGAAAACCTATCTGCACATCTTTCTGCTTATGAGAAGCTATGCAACTGGTCAGAGAAATTGCTGAAGGCAGAGCCTGACAAAAAAAAGCTTCCTGAGCTTGAAGAGGCAATCAAGATATGCCACTTGAACGTCACGCCACAAGGAGTGACCAGCCTTTCTTTGACAGCGCCATTGATAGTAGCCTTAGGCCTGATAACCATAACTTACCTAATCCCTTCTTTTATATCGCCTGGAAGCGGCAGCATGTTCTTTGTAATGTTCGGGCTATTCGCAGCAGCAGGGATGATAATACCCATCCAAAAGATGCCTTTTTTTCTTGCCAATAACTGGAGGATGAAAGCAAGCAACCAGATGGTACTTTCCATATTCTACATAGTCACTTACATGAGGCACACCAGCAACCTTGAGAGGGCTATCAGCTTTGCAGCAGAGCACCTAGCCCCGCCTCTCTCATTAGATCTGAAAAAAGTGCTTTGGGACATAGAGTCTGAGAAATTTGACTCGCTAAAGGAAAGCCTTGATGACTACCTCCAGACATGGAGAAAATACAACATGGAATTCATAGAGGGGATGCACCTGATAGAGTCATCCCTTTACGAGACCAACGAAGGAAGAAGGCTTGATGCCCTTGATAGGGGCTTGAACGTGATACTAGAGGAGACTTATGAGAAGATGCTCCACTACGCCCATAATCTCAAAGGTCCGCTTACAACTCTGCACATGCTAGGGATCATCTTGCCAATATTGGGGATGGTAATCCTGCCGTTGATGGTAAGCTTCATGCCAGAGGTCAAGTGGTACCATTTGCTTGTGATTTACAATATAGTCCTTCCAGTGCTTGTTTTCTATTTGTCAAGGACCATCCTCTCTACTCGCCCAACAGGCTATGGCGAGAGTGACATCTCAGAGACCAATAAGGAGCTGAAAAAATTCAAGTACATACTCATACCTGTTGGCAAGGAAGAGCTCAGGCTCAGCCCCGCAGTCGTTTCAACCATAATATTTATCGTCTTGTTTTTCATAGGCATAATACCTTTACTGATGCACGCCCTCAGCCCTAACTTTGACTTGGCATTAGTGGATGATGGGTATGAAAGGGGGATCAAAGTTATAAACGAGCCAACCCACCCTTCAGCAAGCTTTTATTTCTTAGGCTATAGGGAAGAGATATTCAACGGGGAAACTACTGGCAATTTTGTAGGGCCTTTTGGCATTGGCGCAACAGTACTAAGCATGTTTGTGGTGCTCGCAATAGGCCTAGGGGTGGGGCTTTATTACAGCTTCAGGAGCAAGAACGTAATAAAGATAAGGGAGCAATCAAAGGCCTTAGAGCAGGAATTTGCATCTGCACTCTTCCAGCTTGGCAACAGGCTAGGGGACGGCTTGCCTGCAGAGATAGCCTTTGGCAAAGTATCTGAGGTGATGGAAGGAACCCTTAGCGGCAAGTTCTTTGAATTGGTGAGCATCAACATCTCAAAGCTAGGAATGAGCGTGGAGCAGGCCATATTTGACCCGAAAAGAGGAGCATTAGTCTATTACCCTTCCAACCTGATAGAGAGCAGCATGAAAGTTTTGGTTGAGAGCAGCAAGAAAGGTCCCACCATAGCAAGCCAGGCAATAATCAATGTTGCTGAGTACATAAAGCAGATCCACCGAGTTGATGAGAGGCTAAAGGACTTGATGGCTGACATCATAAGCAGCATGAAAAGCCAGGTACGATTCCTCACTCCTGCCATCGCAGGAATAGTCGTAGGCATAACTAGCATGATAACCCAGATACTAGGCCACTTAGCAATAAGGCTCTCAACACTTTCATCAGAGGCAAGCGCTGCCAATGTCGGAGCAGGCTCAAGCATACTAGGGCTTTTCGGCACAGGCATACCAACTTATTATTTCCAGATAGTTGTAGGATCCTATGTTGTCGAGATAACCTTCATAATATCAGTGCTTCTTAACGGCATAGAGAATGGGAGCGACAAGCTAAGCGAAAGGTTTGTGGTAGGCGATAACATGGTCAAGACTACCATAACCTACATTGCCATATCACTATTGGTGACCTTGCTCTTCAGCGTGGTCGCAGGCTCAATCCTCACCAGCTTTAACACACCTGTCTAAAGAAATACAATTGTCTAATAATCACCTAATGAATCCGCCCACAGAAACTAAGTAAACACTATTCTTAAGAAACTCATCATTTACCAGGATGTGGGCTGGAGGCCAATCCCACCTAAGATGAAAACCATTAT
The DNA here is from genome assembly GCA_016935175.1 of Candidatus Woesearchaeota archaeon. Lineage (GTDB taxonomy): Archaea > Nanobdellota > Nanobdellia > Woesearchaeales > SM23-78 > SM23-78. The sequence continues at coordinate 65,711 of JAFGRK010000018.1, forward strand.
CTGCCATTAGCTTACTTATGTTAATGCCTGAAGCTTCAGGGTTGCTGACAATAAGCTCTAGACTTTTTTCGCTCAGTGCGAGTCTTTCCTCCTCTCTATGGATTTTCCTTGCCTTAGGCTGCCAATACCTAGGATTATACCATTGCCTTGGGCTTTGCCATTTAGGATGGGACTTTCTGATTCTCTCAGAAAATTGACCTACATTAAACTCAGTGAAGATTAGAAAGACTCCTTTGTTTAAGTCTAGAATTTCATCAATCAAGGGAGCATCAGGCGGGCATCCTTGCTTCTTCCCATAGTTAGGGCAACCATTCGGATGCCCATAAAAAGGATGTAGGCAAAGGTTCTGGAACTTCTTGCTGTATTCAAGCTTACTAGGATCAATCTCCTTTATCATTCAGTAAAGAAACCAGCAATCGCTTATAAATGTTAGGGAAGGCTCAGAGTATAATCTCTTCGCCAAGCTTAATCCTGTCAGTCTTAATCCTGTAGGAATTCTGGTAAAGAACATCCCCGATGGCAGCCCTGAATATCCTTGTGCTAACAGAATATTTCTCTTTCATGTACTTGTTGAGCATTTTAGCAGCGCTCAAGCTTCTGGCAACCCAGATACCTCCATAATCGCCTTTTCCAGGAACAACCTTTTCTCTTGGAAGAAAATACCACTCTCCTTCAGGATAGATGATTATGTTAGGGTTCCTGCGCAAGCCCAATGATTTCATGTCTTTAGTTACGACTTTGTAAGCAGCAGAAACAGCATTCTCCAAGCCAAGCTTACTGCCTTTATTGCTTTGCCTTTTTTTCATGAAATGGGCCGGGTGGGATTTGAACCCACGACACCACGGTTTCCAGTAGCCAAAGCAGCTGCCTTTGCTGCCTTGCGCTAAACTTCAGCCGTGTGCTCTCCCAGTCTGAGCTACCAGCCCAAGTTTTTAGGAAAAACTTGACAAAAACATAGGCTATTCGACTTTCAGTCGAATAGCAGCTGTGACTTAAAGGGGATTTATAAATCTTTTCCAGCCATTGCTCTCATCGCCCTAGAGCCTAGAAGCCTTTATGGGTCTTGATGTATTCCAGGAGCTCTGGTAAGATGAGTGGCTTTCCATCCACTAAGACGTACCTGAAAGGCATGATTACTGACTCTCCTGGGGCAATATCAATCTCAACCTCATCCTGGAACTTGAGCTCATCCATGCTTTTGCCGTCAATTATCTGCTTACAGACGTAGACTGCGTTGTCTGTTGGGAACTGCTCCTCGCCAATGTTCCTTCGCTCTAAGCCTTCGAGAATCAGCTCTTCCTTTGTCCTTTTTCTTGGAGGATTGTCTCCTAGGATTCCGCCGAATATAAGGAAATCAAACACTTTCGCATCTTCTGCGCTTAGGGTTTTATCTGCCTCCGGGTCAAGCACGCACATATTTGTAAAGCCAATCTCAGGCAAGTCTTTTATGCTCTTGGTATAGCACTCTCCAAATGGCTTTAGCTTTTCAGCCTGGCTCTTGTTAAGGTTAGTGAACACCAGGTTTTCCTTGCCAACAATGCTGGAGATGTGCTGGTATTCCAGGAAGCACCACTTGTAAAGCCTTTTTTCCATGTGCTCAATAATATATTTCATCTTTTATCACACTATAGCTATTAACATCTTGCTGTTAGCATCTTGCTGCTTTATTCTAAATAAGAGAATCTGTAAGCCTTTTTTAAGTATTCCTTTACCATCCTGTGGCTGTTGAAATAAGCAGCATTCCTTATTGCTCCCCGCATCATCTCGATGTACTTGTCAGGATTATTTATGCCAGGTATTATCTCTTCTTTTAGGGTTTTATAAAAGTCTTTCATGTCAGCATGGTCGTCGCTCTTCCACCGGTTTTCGGCAGTAGGCTCTGCTCCTATCTCCCATACTCCTTGCCTTGCCACTCTACTGCCTCCTCTGCCTCTTTTTTTCTTTTCAACCTCTGCAACCCAGCCATCAAGTGTAGAGCCTGTTGGAACGCCATTGTGTGCTGCTTTCATGCCTGAGGTGCCTGAAGCTTCATGAGGCCTTCTTGGAAGATTAAGCCAGACATCGCTTCCCTGGGTCATTAGCATGCCTATTGCCATGTTATAATCCTCAATAAAGGCTGCGTTTAAATTGCCATCAAGAGACGCTGCCTGGTGAAGAACATAAGCTAGTAAATCTGCTGCTGGCCCGTCCCTTGGGTGAGGCTTGCCTGCATATATTGGCTGGGCTTTCCCATTGCAAATTTCTACAAGTGTATCCTTATCCCAGAATGGCATGCCTGCCCTTTTGTATTCTGCAATCCTCCTTGCAAAGCCTAGCGCTACCTGGTTCTTGTCAAGCCTTTTGCCTAAAGAGTTGTTTCCTGAATTAATAAAATCAATTAGCCTTGACTTGGTTTTGTTATGAGCTTCCAGTATTTCAGATCCAGGGATGTTCTTCTCATTAATCAATAGCTCAGGGTCAAGCCTCCAACCAGGGATATACTTATCATAAACCTCTTGGAATTCTGGAGAGGCCCAGGTGAGCGAATGGATGCCATTAGTTATATAATCAATCTCGTGATTAGGGAACATTTCTTTTGACACGTCTCCGTGCATCTTGGATACGCCATTAGCATACCTGCTCATGTTAAGGGCAAGTGCAGTCATGTTAAGGATGTAAGGCCCTGCTAGTGCTTCTAGGTCAAACCCTTTTTCATAGCCATTCATCATTGAGCTTATCTTGCCATGGTGGAACCTATCATGGCCAGCAGGTACTGGGGTGTGAGTTGTGAACACAGTCTTGTCCTTGGCTTTTTGCTTGCCATAGGTCCTCATCAGCTCAAGGGTTGCAAAAGCCCCATGGCCTTCGTTGAGGTGAAATACTTCTGGCAAAGGGAACTTTTCAGGGTATTTCTTGTTGAGCTGATGCACCATCCTTACTCCGCCGATGCCAAGTATCATCTCCTGGGCTATTCGCCAATAATTATTGTCATTGCATTCCTGCTTGTAAAGCCATTGGGTTATCTCCTCATCCCAGTAAGGGTTTCCTACCCCGTTTGTGGCTAGGTAGATGATTGGGTTAGTGAAGCCTGTGATACCTTTTTGCTCGTAAAGCCAGGACTTTACCTTTACATCCCTACCTTCAATATTGACTTTCACTACTTCATCAAGCTCAACCATATATTTCTCAGGCTCAAAATCCTGCGGCAGCACTATCTGGCGGTTATTCTCAATCTTTTGCTTGAAATAGCCCCTGTTATAAAGAAGGCTTACCCCGATTATAGGTGCTTCCAAGTCAGAGGCTGACTTCATGAAATCACCTGCAAGCACTCCAAGTCCTCCAGAATATGTTGGTATTTCTGGCTTTACGCCTATCTCCATGCAGAAATATGCTGCTGCAGGCTTGCCATTGTCATGTCTGCCTGGGTTATCTAAGCTCAAAAATCAATCCCTCCAATAAATCACTGATTCACTATGGTTAGTTATCGCCCTTTGGCGGCTCTTCATTGGCTTCATCATTATTCTTGCTTTTCTTTTTCTTCTCTTTCAATTCAGGGCTTTTTAGCTTGTCAAAGGATTTTTCTCCTTTTATCAAGGAGATGATTACTTTATTCAGCTCGCTAACCTTTACCCTTACCTGCTTTTCGCTATCCCTGTCCCTTATGGTGACTGATGCAGGGCTTTTTTCTATTGTCTCAAAGTCAATTGTGACGCAGTAAGCAGTGCCTGCCTCTGCAGCCCTTAAATATCTTCGGCCAATTTGGCCTGCCTCGTCATAATTGCACACCAATTCCTTGCTCAGCTCATCATAAATCTTCCTTGCCTTTTTGGTGAGCTCTTCTTTTTTCATTAATGGGAAAACTGCAACAGGAATTGGGCTGATTTGATAGGGAATCTTGAATATGGTCTTGCCTTCATCCTTTTCTTTCTTGTCATAGAACGTGTCAAGAAGCGCAAACGTGGGCCTGTCTGTGCCAAAGGCAATCTCAAGCACATGAGGGATGTATTTTTGCCCTGTGGCCTCATCATGGGCTTCTAGCACTGTGCCGCTGAACTTGGCATGCTGCTTAAGGTCATAGTCTGTCCTGTCATGCACTCCGCACATCTCAACCCATCCAAAGCTCTTGGTAAGTATCTCAACGTCCCAGGCATCATCTGCATAGAATGCTTTTTCGTCAGGGAAGTGCTGCCTTAGTCTAATCCTCTCCTCTGGTATTCCCATGTTCTTGAAAAGCCTGTAAGCGACAGTGATGGTCCAGGCATAGGCCTGGCTCTTGAAGAACCCTTTTTTCAGGGCATCATTCACTTTTACTTTAGGCACTTCTTTTTTCTCTTCCTGGCTCTTATAATCCCAAAGAGGCAGGGTTTCATCTTTTACTTTCTTGAACTTGTCAAAGCTTGCTTTTAGCTCTTTTTTTATGAATAGTTGGGCTTCTGCCTGGGTGAACTCCCTCATTCTCACAACATGCTGGCGAGGGCTTATCTCATTCCTGAAAGCCTTGCCTATCTGAAACACTCCAAACACAGGCTGCTTCCTGAAGAAATCAGTGAACCTCATGAAAGGAAGATAAGTTGTGGTGGCTGTTTCTGGGCGATTATAAGCTTCCTGGTCAATGCCTACAGTGGTCTTCATCATCAGGTTATGCTTCTTTACCTCAGCTGAAAGCTCTCCGCCGCAGCTAGGGCACTTAATCTTTTTTTCTGCTATGAACTTCAAGTGCTCTTCTGGCTGCTTGAAATGCTTGGTCTCAGGATGGTCGCCAAGTAAGTGGTCAAGCCTGAAGTTTGACTTGCACTTAGAGCAAGAAATAATGGCATCTGTGAACCCTCCTAGGTGGCCTGAAGCCTCCCAGACCTTTCGCTCCATGACAATAGGGCATTCAACCTCAAAGAATTCCTCTGCCTGAAGGGTCTTGCGGATGGCGTTCTCAACATTGTTCTTAAGAAGCTTGCCTAGGGGCGCATAGGTGTAGAACCCTGCTGTTCCCCCGTAAATCTCAGGCTCAGGGCCCCAAATATAGCCTTTCCTCTGCATAAAGCCAGTCAGCTCCTGCAAAAACTCCTTGCTGTCCTTCTCCTCCCCTGCCATAGACGATAATAGTGGTGGCGGTTTTATAAATTTATTGATAAATACAGCTAGAACTCAATCATATTTTAGCGAACAAGCCACTCAACTTGCTCTTGGTCCAGCTCAAGATAAGATGTGAGCCTCTCTGCCTCTTTCTTGTTCTTCTTGAACACAGGCTTGAGATAGGGCAGGGTGTCCTGCAATGCCCTTTTCTTGCTAGTATGGGTCTTATCAGCTATCTTCTCAGCAATGGCTTTCTTCTTAAGGTTCTTCTGCTTGGCTATCCATAGCTTAAGGATTCTGGTAGTGGGCTTGTAGGATATGAAGCTCTTGTATTTCTCATCCTTGGCAATGGCCACTCCTGCGCTGAGCAGGTTATAGCAGTAAACATAAAACCTGTAGTGCTGCCAGCGTATAATCCTTCCCTTGAACACATCTGCCTTGCTTATGGCATCAAACCCTCTTGCCAGGTCAGCTGGCTTGGTATATTCACGGGGCATGTTCTCATCCATCCACAAGAATACCTTATCAAGGTCCTCATCAACATTGTCAAAGGCTTTGAGAGCCACCTCGGCGTCTGTGGTTTTGAGCACTTTCATGAGCGCCTGGATGATGCTATCAGTCCTGTCTCTCTCATTGCTCATGGCCTCGACTTCTTTTCTAGTCAGCTTCTTGCCATCAGCTGCAAGGCTTTGCAAGTCATTGATAGCAGCCCTCATATCCCCTCCTGAGCTTCTGGCAATCATGGACAAGGCTTCCTCGTCATACTTGATGCTTTCTTCCCTGCAAATCTTCTTGAGATAGCTAAGGATGCTGGTGTAAGGCCTGGTCTTGAACTCAACCATCGCGCATTTCTTCCTAAGGCTTGCGAATTTCTGGTCATAAGGGTTATTTGCAACCATGATTATGGGATAAGCGCTGCTCTGTATAAGGCGAAGGATGGCTTGCACCCCTCCCCTGTCTTCCCTTCCTGTTATGCCGTCAAGCTCATCCACAAGTATTACTTTGCTCTTGAAGAAAAGGCTCATCTGCTTGGAAGCATTGCCAAGCAAGGAATCAATTTGGTCAGCATTCCTTGTGTCGCTAGCATTGATCTCAATCAGCTCAAGCCCAAGCTCATGCGCCAATGCATACACGCTGCTGGTCTTGCCTCCCCCGCTCTCTCCATAAAGGAGAAGGGCTTTTCCTTTCTTGAAATGAGTTACAAACTTCCTAAGCTCCTCAATAGCCTGAGCATGTCCTTCAATATCTGCAAGCTTCTTGGGATTATACTTCTTGGTCCAAGGCACAAAATCAGCGGGCATGAAAGCTGAAAACCAGGTGTAATTTATTAAGTTTGTCCAAACACCCTGATTTTCTCAAAACCTTTTTAAACCCTGCCCAAAGCCCATACCTAAGGCTATAGAATAGTCATAAAACCAGAATACAAAGGGTGATAATATGATTGAGTACGGAGAGTTCAAAGGCAACAAGATGATAATCCTAAAGAGAGATGAGAATGACAAGTTCCCATTCCAGTTCGGCAAGGGAAAAGCCAAGCTTATAGTTGATAACTACGAGGCGATAAAGCAATTCGCCGAGGAAGAATAATTCTAAAATAAAAGCCTAGAATAAAAACTACGGCTGCCGGCAGACAAAAATCGTTACACGATCGTTGATTCGTCAACTTTGCAGTTGTCGAGGACAAAAACATTTCACAATTTTTGGGCCGCCAGCCTCCGTTCGCTTTGCTTACTACGGCTGCCGGGAGTTTCGTCACTCAGCATATCAATGCTGTAGTTGTTGTCGAACCCGAACCAAGAGCTCTTTTCATGAGGCTTTATTAAAGCTTCATATGGGAAGCTCCGATCATACCGCTAGACCACAGCCGTATGAGACGCAGAGAAATACTGGCATATTATAAAGTTTTCTTTAGAATATGATGGCTAGGAAGCATCTGCCTGCTTAGTGGCTTTTTCCCTTTTCTTCCCAAGCTTTTTGCACCCGAATAGCTTGCAAACAATGAGCAGGCCTGACAGCACCAATAATATCACGCCCCCATCCCTTACCTTGTCATGGCTCTTGAATATAAGGAAATAGGCTGCAGCCAGCAAGCAAAGTATCATGAACAGGACTGTCATGAAGCTTACCATCTCCTTGGGGTGGGCGCTATCCTTGTTCCCTGACTTGGTATTAGCCACCCCTTGAAGTATCATCATTATGGCCATTATGAAAATTATTATCACGAATGACTGGATGACAAAGCCAGTGGTGACCATGGAGTATTCCCTCATTTGCAGGCTGGTTATCATCTGCTCGTTAGTAAGGCTAATCTCGCTGTCATGGAATACCTTATTGATGGTATAGTCAACCCAGAAATAGGAGTTGTCTGCGTGATTCCTAAGAATGTCATAGCCTATGAAACAGGCGAATATGAGCATTATTCCCAATGATATTTGCACATAGCCAACTGACTTCTTATGGTACATCATTGACAATAAGGATCTTGTGCCTTTAGGTATATAAAGCTTTTCAATAGCTTTTTATAGCCCTGGAAATTCCTTCTTTTCCATGATTATAGGGGTGGTTGGAAAGGCCAATGTAGGCAAGAGCACTTTCTTCAAGGCTACAACGCTTGCCAACGTAGAGATAGCCAATTACCCTTTTGTTACTATCAAGCCTAACCACGGCATAGGATTTATTAGGATTGAGTGCGTTGATAAGCTCTTTAATGTGCAGTGCAATCCTCGAGTAGGCTACTGCATTGAGCATAACCGCTTTGTGCCTACAGAGCTAATCGATGTGGCAGGCCTTGTGCCAGGAGCGCACGAGGGCAAGGGCATGGGAAACCAGTTCCTTAATGACCTTAACCAGGCAGATGCCCTTATCCACGTCATTGATATTAGCGGCAGCACCAATGCCAATGGAGAGCCAGTCAAGCCCTTGTCATATGACCCTGCCAATGATGTTCGCTTCCTAGAGATAGAGCTTGACCACTGGTATCATGGCATACTGAAGAAAGGCTGGGAAAGGCTCGCAAGGCAGATTCAGCAAGAGCAGTCATTAGTGCAAAAAGTATTGGCCAAGCAGCTAGGCGGTATGGGAGTGGATGAGGATCTCATGAAGCTTGCGCTTAAAGAGGCTGGCTTAACAGATAAGGTGGTCATCCATTGGTCAGACGACGACTTGTTCAGGATTTCAGCTTTCCTGAGGAAAAAGACCAAGCCTATGATAATCGCTGCCAACAAGATAGATGTGCCAGGAGCATATGATAATTACGAGCGGCTAAAAAAAGATTTTCCTGACAGGCTTTTTGTGCCTTGCAGCGCAGAGTCAGAGCTGGCACTTAAAGAAGCAGCTAAGCATGGCCTGATAAAATACATCCCCGGGGATAAGGATTTTGATATAAATTCTGAAGGCGAGTCTAAGCTTTCAGACAAGCAAAAGGCCGCTCTTAACTTCATAAAGTCGAATGTGCTTAAGAAATATGCTTTTGGCACAGGAGTGCAGCAGGTCATCAACACAGCAGTGTTCGAACTGTTGGGGCTGATAACCATCTTTCCAGGAGGGGTGAGCAAGCTGGCTGATAAGGACGGCAATGTGCTTCCTGACTGCTTTCTCTTAAAAAAAGGCAGCACTACACTAGACTTTGCCTATAAGATACACACAGACCTGGGAAATAATTTTGTCAAGGCAATTGACGTCAAGACTAAAAGAGCCTTAGGCAAGGAGCATGTTCTGCAGAACAATGATGTGATTGAGATAATTACGAGCAAGTAAAAAAAGTTTTGAAAAGAAAAAATGATAATAGTATTTGTGCCTCGTCGGTGGGGCTTTTCTACTATTCCTTCTTCCTTACAAGCTCATACTTCTCCAGTACTGCTTTATAATCCTTGAAGTCAGAGCTGTTCTTGAAGTCACGCTTTTTTGCTGGAGGAAGCTCATTAAGCCACTTGTGCATGCTCTTAAGAACGTTTATGACATCAGGGTCAAGCGCAGGCACATTTTCAATCTCGTCCTCAGGGACTTCAGTTTCATCATCCATCCTTCTCCTCTTGAAGACATTGATCTTGCTGAAGAAGCTTGTGAGCATGCTCTCTCGCTTCTGCACAAGCTCTTCCTCTTCCTGCTTTATCTCCCTGACTTCCTCTTCCTTTTCCATTATCTTATGCTCAGTCTCCTCAATATCATCTTCCATTGCCCTAAGCTTGGCCATGTCCTCGGGGCTCAGGTCTTCTGAGCGCTCAGCCTCCTTGATCATACCTCTTCTGAAGGAAAAAAGCTTGCCTAGAAACCCTGGCTGCTTGTACTCGACTTTTACCTCTCCAGGCTCGACATCAGGCACTGTTTCCACTTTCCTTTGGCTAGGGAACCTTATCCTAAAGCCTTTCTTTTCCATTGACCTTCTCTTGCCAATATAACCCATTAATTCCTTGTTAAAGTCCTTATCTGCGATTTTGACCACCTCATAAGTTCTAAAGCATTATTCAGGTGTTGATTAGGATTAGGCTATTTATAAAACTTTTCCAAAAATAAAAAAGTAAGAATGGGGATGCAGGGATTCGAACCCTGATCCGAGGCTTTCTTCGTGGAAGGTTTAATCATTGCCTTGCGGCTCATCCCTCCAAGACTGGAGGCCACTATTCTAGCCAGGTTATACTACATCCCCGACATGGTTCTAGTGGAGGAGATGCTTATTTAAAGCTTACTGTTAAGCCATGGCAATCAATCAATAACAGAAAACTATTTAAACTCATCATACTAGCTTTTAGCATATGCAGATTGTTGAGATTCCGCCAGAAAAGTACTTTTACGTGAATGACGGCACTGTAATCAAGAACCTGGGAGAATTGCCAGATGCGCTTAGGAACATGCATCCAGACACCTTTGCGCACCACGTGAATGAGGAGAAGAATGACTTCTACAGCTGGATAGCTGGCGTGTTTGAGCACACAAGCCTTGCAAGGAAGGTCAAGAGCGTGAAGCGCAAGGAGACCATGGCCAAGAAGGTCTTTACTGAGATATTCTCATAACATTATCCGTGACCAGTAGGGTTAAGACAAGAATTCTTTGATAAATGCCTAAGCAATAAAAAGAATTTGAAAAATATATTAAGATAATAAAAAAATACTCTTACCCTTTCTTGCCCCTGTTCTTGTTTGGATTGTAATAGGTGTAGCCTTTCTCCTCAACTATGTCCAAAAGCAAGAGTACCAGCAGGATGAGCACTATGAGGAGCACCAGGTTGATGTGCTTGCAGTAAGTGTTCCAGTAGCCCATGACGCCTACCGGCTGCTTCTTGAGCACTTTTAGAGCCATGACAGGGCTGTCAGTTACTCCTCCTTTATCATCATTGGCTGTGAAGACTACAGGCTCTTCCCCTGCCCAATTATGCTCTGGCCTTAGTATTGCCATGTCTCCTTCTATCCTGATATCAATGTGGTCTGGCTGGCTTGCGCTGTAGCTTAGCACATCATCCATGTCAGGGTCCTGGAAGTATTGTGCCAGGTTTATCTGGTAGGCAGTGTTCTGCTTCCACTCATGCCTTAGCCCTGTCTTGTCAGGTGTAGGCTCCTCGTAGAACTTGTCTGTGTTGGGATTGCCTATCAGTATGAGCGCCAGTATGCTCAGGATGAGCAGCAGTATAAGGATGATGTTGAAGACCCTTATCCTTTTCATGCAGCTGGCTTTTATCCTCTTCATCTTGAGCCCAGGCTTGAACCTCATGTAGATCACTATTATCAGGAGCACTCCTGATAGCCCCAGAAGTATTAGGCTTACTACCCCACACCATCCAATCCTTGAATAGTTGAAGCTCCTTATGTAGTCTATTGCTTTTGAGATGAAGTTCTTGTCCTTGAGCACTATCCAGAACTGCCTGTGGTAGTCAATGCTGGTCTCCTGGTCATCTGATATCAGGCTCAGCGTCAAGGTTATCCTGTTAAGGTAGGTTCCTTCCTTGTAGGCCTGGTAGTCTTTTGGGTAGATGTGCAGCACCTTGGTCTCTCCTGGCTCAAAGCTCATGGTGTCTTGGCCTAGCTCAACAAACCTTGACTCAAGCTCTCCTAGCTTTAGCTTGTAAGTGCCTCCCCTTATGCCTGTGCTCTTAAGCAGCATTGGTATGCTATTAGCCTGGTAGTTGATCCTGTACTTATCCTGCAACAAGTCAATATTATAGCATGTCCTTTGGCTTGTGCTTTCCAGGTCTAGCCTGATTTCGTGTGTGGTATATGGAGCCCTTAGCTGCTTTATCACAATGAATGAGGCTTGCTTTTCATCAACGCAAGGCAGCTTGATGTTGACTGGCACATTCATGTTCTGGCTTGGCTTAAGCCTTACAAACCTGTGCTCTTGGCTCACGCTAGCCCACCCAGGGCTGTCTGCTATTATCTCATAAGCTTCTTCATACAAGCCGTCATTCCTTAAATTAAGGGTGAAGATTTTCTCCCCACAGCAAGCCTTCTCACCTATTACCTCTTCCTGCCCTTCAAGGGCTGCCTTGGATGAGAAGCAGTCATTTACTGTGAGCTTGAAGCTTTTTTCCTTGAAGGCGTCGCCGTACTCAGTCCTAATCTTGAGCACCATCTCGTATTGGCCTACATCTTTTTGTGTTGGCTTGATTATGAGGTTGACTGCCTGGATTTCCCCTGGCTCAAGCTCTACTATTTCCCTGCTTAGCTGCACAAACCCAGGGCCTATGAGCTGCAGGTAGTATTTGTTGGCAGACTTGGCAAGGTTGGTCATGGTTATTGCGCTTTCCATTGCCAGGTCTTCGCATGCCTCTAGCTCTAAGGCTTCTGTCTTGATGCTGAAGTCATAATTCTTCTCTATGATGAAGCTCTCTGAGCCGCTTGCAGTGTTGGCTCCCTTATCAGAGGTTATGGTGAAGGGATAATCTACTTTTCCGTACTGTGATAATGGCAGCTTGACATAGAAGTAGACTGTCTTTTCCTCATCAGGCGCAAGGGTCACTTGCTCTGAGCTCAGGACTGTGAAATCATGGTATGCCTGCGGCCTTATCCTGAAAGTGTCTGTGAAGTCAGCTACGTTCTGCAAGTCTAGCTTGATGGTGACTATATCCCCGGGGTTTATTTCTTGGTTCATAATTTGGCTGGTGAACTTGATATTCTGGCATTTGCTTGAGACCACTTCCTTGTAAATCTCCTTGCTCCTGCCGTAGTTAGTCTGCACGCTGGCAACATAGAAGCTGTTCAATGGGTTGTCGCACGGGATTTGGATATAGACATAGACCTTTTGGCTCTCTCCTGGCTTGAGGTCAAAGGTGTCGTCGCTAAGGGTGATCAGGTCTTTGATAGGGGAGTATACCTCGACCTTGAACAATGCCTCAAAATCACCTATGTTCTTGACTTCGATTATGTCTTGCCTGCTGCTGCATTGGCAAGCCTTAAGGCTGGCAGCCGGGTAAGGGCTTTCCACTGAGAACTCATCAGTGACTTTGTTGACTATTAGTGCTGCCTGGGCTGCGCTAGCAACCAGTAAAAGCATTGTTATAAATGCCAGATAATTTTTCACTCCTTTCATCTTATCTCCCCCATAAGTTATTATATTAATTATCCTTTTCTCCCTATGCTTTAGTAATAGGTTTCAACGTTCTCCTCTACTTCCTGGTTGAAATCCTTTTCAAGCTCTTCCTCTTCTTTTTTTCTCATCTTAATTATAGACAGTATTATTGCTATCAGGATGATTATTACCAAGGCCATTATAACTGCTATCTTAAAGGCTGCTGCAAAAGGAGGGCTTACCTCATCTTTGGGCTGGGCTGGTGCGATGCTTCTGGCGACAAGCTCTATATTTGTGCTTGAAAACCCTGTCTTTATCTCAACAGGTATGACAGCCCTTCCTGTGATCTGCTTCTCAACAGATATATAGATGTAGATAGCCTCTTTTTTTCCAGCTTTCAGGATTATTTTGTCAGAAGGGTCAATGCTGTAGCTGCCTATCTCCCTTATTGCTTCTGCCTTGGGCATTATCTCGTATTCTTTCTCATGAGTGCCAGTGTTGGTTATCTCTATTTGGTAGACTGCTCCCTTCCCAACTTCAATCTCCCTGTAGCCTGTGTAATCAATCTTGGTCTCTGTCAGTGGTGTGCTTTCTGCAGCTGCAAGGCTGCCTAGCATGAGAAACATGCTTATTAACAAGAACGTGCCGATTAAGATGTGTTTACCCATTTTTAACCCTCCTCTCAAGAGAGTAATATTTTATATTTAAAGCTTTCGTTTGATAACCATTTTAGAGTGGTTAAAGAAACTTCAAAGGAAAAGTGAGCCTGTCCGGCACCTGAGGACCAGATAATTTTTTGTTAAACGCTTTCTTTTTTTATTAAAAAGGATTTCCTGTTTCAGACATCTCAATAATACTGCACATCGCTCTCTTGCTTTACGCTGGCAGTGTATTTAGCAATGGCTATTATAATGGCTATGACTATCAAGGCTATCAATATGCCTATTATTATATTCTTTACTGAGAACCATAAGTAGAAGCTGTTGTCAGGGGCGCCTGATTCCTTGACATTGGCAATCAATAGGAACCTCTGCACTTCTTCTCCGCTCTGAACACTCACCACAAAAACCCTTTCTCCAGGGCGAACATCCATGCCATTATAAGCACCGACATATAAGTCCATTATCCTCTCAGTCTGGTCTGGGACAATTATCAGGCTTCCAGGCTCAAGCCTGTAGTAGCCCCAGCTGGAGTCAATGCCTGTGACGGTGAAAATATATTCCTTGTCGCTCTCTTCCCTGTTGGATATCCTGATAGGGAACACTGCTTCCTGGCCCTTGTAGACATCCTGTATCTCCATAACATCAATTATTGTGTCACCTATGGTCTGGTTATTCTCCATCACCATCTGGCAGTATTGGTCAGGCATGATCCTTATGGTGGTGATTCCTGGTATTACCTCTGTGTCTCCCCAAAGGTTCATGAAGCTTATCTCGACTATGAGCCTTTGCTCTAATGCAGGAGAGCACATAGGCGCCCTAAGGAAGAACTCAATGGTCTTTGAGCCGCACACCTCTAGGTTGTCAATATATTGCACTGACTCTATGCCTAGCTCAGGAGCTATTAATCTTACTTTCATGTTGCGGATGTTGTAATCCCTGTTATTATGGATTGTCACCAAGGTTTCAAAGGCCCTTCCATTGTAGACAAAGTCTGAAGGGCTGGTCCTTATGCTCTCAATGTAGATGTCGCAAGAATCTCCTAGCCCGTTTCTCTCAGCATCCCTTTGCATAGGGTTAGGTATGACTGGGCAGTTATCCTCTATGTCTATTATCCCGTCGCAGTCTGTGTCTGGGAACAGCTTGTAAGGTATTCCCCTGCTTATCATGCAAGCCTGCGCAGAAGCCAAGGTTGTAGCCATGGCTAATAGCGTTAATACAATAATCCCCCAAACCAATGCCTTTTTCATGTTCAAACCCAATTATATTATAAGCCTAATAATAAATTAATTTACCACTAGCGAATAGTTAAGCATTTATATGTTTTTTGAATTTAGCAATTCCACCCATCAAAAGCAACCATTCTTTCAAAACTTGAAATCCAAAATCACAATAGGGCCGAAAAATTCCTGCTGGAACAATTTCAAGCCAACCTCGCTAGCTTCCATATTATGGTAAAACACTCCTGCATTGATATTGACCTTAGCATTGCTCAGCCTCTTAGACAAGCTGCTCAGGTTCAAGAGTACCTCGCCATTGTACATAGTCCTCTTGCCACCCAGTTCCTTGGATGAGTTGTCATACTTACCATCCATGTAGTTTCCCTTGACGAGGAAAGGACCTAGCAAGAACTTACCATGAACTTTCAGGGATTGGTCAGTAATGCTCTCGGTGTTGGTTATGTATTCTGTGCCATAAGTAAGGCTAGGGTTGTTTAAAGACTCAATCACTTTGCCTTTGCCATAATAATATAATGCCTCAATGAAAGACTTGTCAAAGTCACCAAGTATAAGCCCAGCGCCTCCGTATATGCCATTGCTCCTGTATTTTTCCATGTAAGGGCTCCACACACGAGTCGTGTCAGGCCAATCAGTCTCCCATTTCAAGTCATAATTAAGGTACTCTGCTCCTAATGCGATGATCCCTAATACTTTGGCCTCAACACCTACATTGAACTGGCTGGATACATGCCTCAAGTTTCCTCCGAACACTGGAAGCCTGCAGTCATCCTTATAATGAAGAGTGTTGAAAAAGACATGGTAATTAGGCTTGGCAATCAATCCTTCAAAAATCCAGCCCTTGCCAGTTTTCTCAGCAGTCTCAATATTATCATCCTCGGGGATTGACAAGGTGCTTCCCTGCAAATAAGCAGCCTTGAAAGAGAACAACGACTCACCAGGCTGGCGAGGCATCCTAGGCTTGGCCGGCACCATCCTCTCTGACTCCTTGTCAAGCATCTGCCTTGCAATATCAATATGCTTAGAAGGCTCTTCTCTCCTTTCTGGAGGCGCAAGGGACGTTTTAGGAGTGTGCAAATCAATTATACGAGCTCCCACTCTCATACTTTCATTTATATAATCTCCAAGTTCTCCATTAATACTTAGTGAAGGATTATCACCGGGTTGAAGTTCGTGAGTTTCTAAATCTATTTTTTCAGAGGCTCTAGGTCTAAGTTTTTTTCCTAGTGAATCGTAAATCATTAAATCAGTCACAATTCCATTGATTGGAGGAACATGCTGCATCTTGATTATGCCTCCCTGCGGGATTTCAATAGTAATCTGGTTTTTTTGCCCAAGCGACTGGTCATAGGTTATGTTTGAGTATTGCTTGTAGAAATTTCCTTGGCTATCAAAAACGTCAATGGTGACAGGCGGAAGCACATATCGAACCGTCTTAACTTTGGCATCAGCTTTTCTCTCGGATTTTTTCCCCCCATCCTTTCTTTTAAGGTTCTTGAACTCAATCTCCTGGCTAGGCTGTGCCGAGTAGCCTTGCGATATGCTGGCTGATCCGTTGATGCTGGGCATGGGCGCTGCCTGCAATGGCTGCATCCCATTGAAAACGAACATGCTTGCCAGTATGCTTGCAGGGATGAATCCTTTAATCCTTTTCTCTAGGTTAAGTGCCATTTTATCTCTTCATGTATCTTTCCATAGCTTCGGCACGGCTTCTGATTAGCCTCTTGCCTTGTGCATCTTTTGCTGTTAGGAATGCCTTATCTACGTTATTCCGTGGGTTTTCATAAGCCTGGCTCTTGCGGAAAGCGCCTGTGCGCTTATCAACATATCTTATTATCCTTAGCTTGCGGTCATCAAGCTCAAACAATGACTTTATTGGAGGGCCCCTGTACAAGTAGTCCTCTTTACCTTCTACTTCTATCTTGATTATTGATGAATTATGGTTAGAATAGAAGTTGATGCTTCCTCCGTCATAGAATTTCTTTAGCCCAGCATCAATTTTGGGCTCGCTTCCGCATGCAAGCGTGGCTGCTAGTGCCATTGCCAGCCCTAGGCTCTTGGCTTTGCCAAGGCTTTTTTTGGGCAGAGCTTCCTCGTTTGTGAGCTTGTCATCAATAGATTGGTTAAAATAGTCAGTTACCTTCATCGTGCTGTCGAGAAAGCAGAAATCATTTATAAATATTTCGCTATTTAACTACTAAAAAATGATAACAAAATTAATTCGGGTTATGCTGCTGAATCAGGCACAAACTCTTCCCTTTTTAGGTCCTCGATGATGTAATGGGTCTGCTTCTCCTCTATGCCAAACTCCTTGTCAAGCTCATCTAGGAAGTCCTCAAGGTCCTTTACATGGCAGAATATGCCCTCTGCAAGGAAGTCATACCCGTTATTGATCTTGAAGAGGTTATTTATGGCTGAGTGCACCTTAAGATAGCTTCCTAGCTTGTCCCTTTGCTCTTTCTTGCTCTTAAGCAGGATATTAGCCCTGCAGTTAAAGCCCAGCTTGGTAAAGTCAATAAGGCTGGTGTGCTTGAGGATTACTGAGCCCTCATGAGACCTAAGCTTGTCATACAATGTGCTTATGGGGATTCTTGTCCTCTTGCTTATCTCTGTCAAGGTTTGCCTGGAGTTCTTTCTCAGGTATGCTATGAATTTTAAGTCCACTTGCTTCATTCTTTTGCACCTCACTAAATCCTTTTTAATAAATCCCGGAATCTTTTCCGGACAATTCGGAGCTCCTTTGTCTTTGCCGGAATTCTTACAATGAGGGTTAGCGAGTAAGCATATATACTTTTTTCTTATACTATATATAACGGCTTATAATTATATAATTTCGAAAACTTTAAAAAAACAGGCAAGCTACTCTAATACATGAAAAGGAAAGTAATACAGCTGGCAGGCAAGACACTCGTCGTAAGCCTGCCCAACAAGTGGGCCAAGAAGTACGGGGTTAAGAAAGGGGATGATATACATGTTGAGGAAGAAGAGCATAAATTAGTGGTAAAAATAGATGAGGCTGGCATTGGAGGGATAAACAAAAGAGTCCTGGATGTTAAAGACTTATACATTATGCTGAACCGTACAGGAGGAGCTCTATATAAAGCAGGGTATGATGAAGTGGAGATTATATATCATTCTCCAGAGCAATATGCGATCTTAAGAGATCTCCTAAACTACACTTGCATGGGATTCGAAATAATGAAGCATGATAAAAGGACCATTACAATAAAAAACCTCTCGGATCTTCATTCACAGGAGTTTGACAATATAATGCGCAGACTTTTTCTCACCCTGTTATCATCAGTTGATGATGCTCTTGAATTCATGAAACGGGGAGATTTAAAAGGCATGGAAGAGATAGTACTTAGGGACGCTAATGTGAATAAATTTTGTGACATGTGTAGGAGAATACTAAATGTTCGAGGGCATGGTGTCCTTAAAAAAACCACAACTTATTATCACATCTCTGAAGAGCTTGGCAGGATCGGGGATGCTTATGCTGATCTCATGGGATTCATGGTAAAAAACGATGTCAAAAAGGCGGATGAAGACATAATTAACCTAATGGTAGATTTAAATAAGTACCTGAGAGATTTCTACGAGTTATTCTACCAATTTGATTTGAAAGGGCTTGAGAATTTCGGAGAAAAGAGCAGGAAGATTAGAGATGTGATTGAAAAAAGGTTGGACTCAACAGCCAAAGCAAGTTCAAACCGGACTATGATTATGATTAATAACTATTTCTTCAGGATATATCTTCTAATTTTCAATATGAACGGCGCATTAATTACTGCTAACATCTAATTTTTTCCTAAGTACTTTGCTAAGCCAATAATTAGAAAATTAAATTATCCTCATTAGGTCTTTTGCACTGCTATTCCTTAAATATGCGGTTAATTCTTTTTCAAAAGGCTTTCCTTTAGAAATCCTAATAGTTTCCTCAAGAATTTGAGCTGCTTCATCTTTATTACCTTGTGCTTTTATTGAGGCAGAAAGGCAAAGGCTGTTACATAAATATTGCACGTCATAAGCATTAATGAATTTTGGTTCTAAATCGGCAGGTTTTAATTCATAAATATCATTTAGTTTCACAAAATTTATTTCCATTCTTTGTTCTTTACTCAAAGCCACAAAAACAGGATCGAGAGATATATGAGTGGTATCGTATAGCGTGTCAGCGACTATATGCCTAGCATCAATCCTCGCATATGCATCTGTGATATTAGTAGTGAAGAAATCTCCGTGGTTAACTGTCAAAAGCACCGGCGAATAGTTTTCTTTCACATATCCCGCAATTTCCTTTAGCAAAGGCTCGAGGTGTTCGTTTACCCCAAACCTATTTTTCCTTTTATTATCTCCTATGAATGCTCTGTGAAGCAATTGCTGCTCTAAATCTATTAATTCAAGCTTTGTCGAATAATCTCTGTCGCCAAAGCGAACATCCATAATGAAATCGCCTTTTTCCTTCCTTACTCGCTCATGAAGAATTTTTTGAGCCTTCATCCCATCTTCAATAACCCTTTCAAAGGCTTCTTTCCTTTCTTTTTTATCCTTGCCTTTAAGCGCTTCCCTAAGAGTTGACTTGCCCACTCTTGTTGTCAATGCATACAGCTTTTGGTTTTCCTCAAAAAATCCAAGTGGCTTTTCACTTTTAATACCTGTCTTGATAAGTGTTTCGTATTCAAACCTTTGCTGGATAAGCCTAGTTAAGTAGTCTAAACTCCTCTCCTTGCTTACAAGGCTCAAATTGATTATTTTTGAGCCAGTGTAAACCCATGTTCTTCCTTCTGAGCTTTCGAACGATTCGATTAATTCTCCTTTTCCAGATAGTTTTTGGAGGTTGCGTGCCAGATTAATCCAGTTTTCCTCTTGAGGCTCTTTCAATATTTCTTCTGAGAATGTGTTTAAGAGATAATGCACATCCACCCTCTCATCCGGCATCTCCTTCCTTACTCGCTCTACTATCCTCTTGGCTGCTTCTGGGTTTTCCTTATATATGTCTAGGGTGAAATCTAATAGTGTTGACCAGTCCTCTTTCATTTCGTTAAGTTGAATTAACTCATTTCCTATTCCGAGTTTCTTTAGTCTAACATATTCCATCCTTTTTTCCCCTGAATTAACGCTGTCTAACCATTCTTTGCAGTATATCAGCCCTTCGTTCAGGTCTTTTTTCAGGATGTCCCTGGATAATTTATGTTTTAGATAATGGGAGCCTCTTTTTTCGCAAGCTTTCTTCATTAGCTCTATCTTTTTTTCTTTTGAGAAAAGCCCAACCATCTCTAAAGGCAGGCTCCTGAAGTATTCAGAAATCTCTTTGAATCCTCGCTTTCCATTATGTTCTATCTCTCTCATTAAATAATATGTCATTGAGCTTAACCCAAAAAAAATAAGAAAAAATCCTGCATTGGAAATCTCTTGGTTGATTGCTAAAACATTGAAGCTATCTTTAAGATTGCCGGGAAACACTTTCTCATATACCTGCATCTTCATGCTTATCCTTTGCGGAGTTTCGATTATCATTTTATAATTATGATTTGTGATCAATGCAGTTATTAATCCCATTGTCTTTGGGTACCTGAATATTTTACCTATTTTTTTCTTTTTTCCCTCTTCTTCATGAGGCTTTATTTTTGAGTAAACCCCTTTTCCTACATGATTAGGAATGGCGAACTTGCTAGTTATATAACCTATCGATGCACCTGTAAAACTGAAAAGCGCTCTTGATCCTTCAGAGAAATGATTCCACCAAAACCCGTTTTTGTTTGCAAATTCATTTGCAAAGGCTTGGGGATCGATGTCTTTTAAACCAATCATTACGTTCTGCATTGATTCTCCTACATATGACCCGTATAGGTACCCTGTAGCTCCTAGCAGCACTGTTGATCCTAGAATGATTTCTGACTTGTGACTGGATGCGAAGGTAATTAGCGAGTTCTTGATTTTTTCCCATCGTCCTTTTGGAGGAGAATACTCGGCTATTGCTTCATCTACAATATCCCCTAGCGTCTTCTTTTTCATCCTCCCCCGGTATTCCAGTAAAATATATAAACCTTGTTATTTTATCTACCAAGTAATGATAACTATTATTGGCGCTGGCCCTGTTGGCTGCTATGCTGCCAGCCTCTTGGCTGAGGATTTCGAGGTGGCAGTCTTTGAGGAGCACAGCCAGGTAGGCCTTCCAGTCCAGTGTACAGGCATCCTGACTCAAGAAATATATGACTACTTCCCTAGAAGAAACAATTCTGTTCTCAACCAGGTGAATAACGTCAGAATTTTTGCGCCTGACAAGAAGTCTCTCAAATTGCAGCTGGAAAAGCCAGACCTAATCGTTGACAGGCAAAAGTTTGACACTTACTTCTACAACCAGGCAAGAAAGAAAGGAGTGAAGTTCTATTTCAGCTATAGGTTCATGGGAATAAAAGACAGCAAAATCCTGGTCAAGGACTTGAATTCAGGCAAGACCAAGAGTATCAAGTTTGATTACCTTATCGGTGCAGACGGCCCTCTTAGCCCTGTTGCAAAAGCAGCAGGCATCTTCAAGAATAGGAAGTTCTTCATAGGAGTCCAGGCTGTTATAAAAAAGAAGAACAGTAACATTATAGACTTCTACCCTTTTAAGCATGGCTTTGGCTGGGCAGTGCCAGAAAACAAGAGCATATTAAGAGTTGGAGTAGCAGCCACAACCAACCCCAAGGAGCATTTTGCTAGGCTGCTTAAGAGATATAAGGGTAAGATAGTCACAAGGCAAGGAGGATTGATTCCTGTTTTCAACCCCGCTGCCATTGTCAGGAAAGCCAACATATTCTTAATCGGCGATGCAGCAGGCTTTGTGAAAGCCACGACTGGCGGAGGCATCATCCCAGGGCTTAGGTCAGCACAAATACTTGCCCATAGCCTAAAATACAATCTTAGCTATGAAGCAGGGCTTTACCTTCACCTCTATCCTAGCTTATGGGCGAATCTTAAGATGAGAAAAGCTATGGATGATTTCAGTGAGCAGGAATGGAGCCAGCTCGTCAAAGACTTGAACAGCGCCAAGGCAAGAAAGGCTTTGCAAAGCATTAATAGGGATGAGATTTTCTCATTGCTCTTCAAGCTGGGAAGCTCCAAGCCATCTCTTGCCAAATATGGGCTTAAGCACTTGAGAAGTTTTTTCTAACTTGCAAAATTATCTAAGATACTGCCTAATGAGTGAGCCTTCTCACTATCATCTTAAAGAAAACCTTTAAGGCTCCCTTGAAAGAGCCATGGCCTTTTTGCATAGAGTAGCCAGTGTACCTTATCACCACAGGCACTTCCTTGTACTTAATCCTTTTCTTCACAATCTCCTCAAGTATCTCAGAAGCATGCTCCATCCTGTCAGAGTCAATCCTAATCCTCTGGGCAGCCCTCCTGCTTATAACCCTGAAGCCGTTGTGCGCATCACTCAGCTTAACTCCATAGAAGAGCCATTGGACAAATACTGAGCCTTTTAATAATATTTTCCTGCCTAAAGGAATCCTGCTTATATCACCTTTTTTAATGAACCTAGAGCCTAGCGTAACATCAGCCTCTTCCTTGATGACAGGCTTTAGCATGGCAGGAAGGTCTTCAACCCTGTGCTGGCCATCGCTGTCAAATGTCACTATGAACTCTGCGCCTTGCATAAGCGCGTACTCAATCCCAGTCCTAAGGCTTGCTCCTTGGCCTCTATTGATTATGTGCTGGAGCGCATGGATTCTTCGCTTCTTGGCTTCAGCAAAGGTACTGTCTTGGCTGCCATCATCAATCACTACGATGTTGTCATAGCCTGCTTCTTTCAGCTCATCAACTACCCTACCGATGCTCTTCTCCTCATTAAATGCAGGGATGACAAAGAATATCTTTTTGTTTGGAAAAGGGTTAGTTTTCATTTGTTCTTCCTCCTCGCGATCATTGCGAGCGAGCAAATATTTATTTGTTTTTGCATTATTGGTGTTTAAGGAAAAATTATCTGGGCCTCAATCGGCGGCCGGCCTTTCACAAAACTATTTTCTCTTTCTCTATGAATATCCTGTGCCACAGCTCAAAGCTTAACAAAGTCCAGAGCTGCCTTGCATAAAACAATTTTCCTTCATTATACTTGTCCATTATCTTCCTTACCTGGTTATGGTCTATGATTCCCTGCCTGAAAAGCTTGGTAGTGTTCAAAAGGTCTTGCACCGTAGCTTTTAAGTCTTTGTCAAGCCAGTTCTCAACAGGCACATGGAAGGTCTGCTTTTTCCTCTGAAGAATATCTTTTGGCAGGTGCTTTCTCAAGGCTCTCCTAAAAACGTACTTGGTTCCACTGCCAGAGAAGCCTTTGAGCTTGTAGCTGCTGGGCATCCTGAAAGCCAGCTCCACAATCCTGTGGTCAAGCAAAGGCACTCTTGCCTCTATGCTTGCTGCCATGGTCATCCTGTCAGTCTTCATAAGGAAGCTTTCAGCAAGCAGCCTCTTAACATCAAAGTACTGGTATTGCTTAAGGTAATCCTGCTTAAGATGATGGCTACTTGCAAAATATTCCTTGTTAATAGCATCATAATCAATCCTTTCAAAATACTCAGGCTTCAAAAGCTCTTTTCTTTCCTCCTCATTGAACATGCCGTTGAGCTCATAGTAAGCCTTGGCCTTGTTATGCTTCACATCCTTGATCACAGCTTCCCCTCGCTTATAGGCAGCCTTTCCAAGGTTGGATGAGTGCTTATAGAACTTGTCCCAAGCCTTAAGAGGAATCATCCTGGTCATCCCATGCCCTAGCTTTCCAAAGAGAGGCATCTTATGAGCGCTGCTCACAGCCTTCAAGAACCTATAGTGGTCATAGCCTGCAAATATTTCATCCCCTCCATCGCCTGTGAGTATTACAGTAGAGCTCTTTTTTGCCTCTTTAGACAGCAAATAGACTGGTATTAATGCAGGGTCTGCCATTGGCTCATCGCAATGCCACGCAATCTTTGGCAAAAGCTTGACAACATCAGGCTCTATCATGAGCTCTTGGTGCTCTGTGCCAAAAAGCTCACTCACCTGCCTTGCATAGGCATTCTCATTGACCTTTTCACCGTGGGCAAAGCCCACAGTGTAAGTCCTTATGGGAGCATTGCTCTTCTCCTCCTTCCTTATCAGGTCCATCATCATCACAATGGCGCTGCTGTCAATGCCACCGCTAAGATAAGCGCCAAGGGGCACATCGCTTATGAGCTGTTTCTTAACAGAATCCTTGAGCAGGCTGAAAAGCTCTTTCTCATAATAGCCAAGGCTTTTTCTTTCCTCCTTATCAAGTTCCATGTCCCAGTACTTTACAGTCCCAAGGGTCTTTTCCTTTAGCCTGAACTTAATGCAGTGCCCTGGCAATAGCCTCTTTATACCTTTGAACAAGGTCTCCTCAAGAGGATTGTAGCGAAGGGCAAAGAACTGGTTAAGGGCAGTAAGATTCATCTCCCTCTTGATGCTGTTAAGCTCTAATATGCTTTTTATCTCGCTTGCAAAAACCAAGTTGCCCTTGTGGAAATAATAATAAAGCGGCTTAATGCCTAGCCTGTCCCTGGCAATGAACAGCTCCTTTTTCCTTGAGTCATAGATGCAGAAGGCAAACATGCCATTGAGGTAGTTGACAAAGCCCTCGCCAAACTCCTCATAGCCATGCACAATGACTTCGCCATCGCTCTTGGTCCTGAAAAAATGCCCTTTCTCCTCAAGCATAATCCTGAGCTTCTGGAAATTATATATTTCCCCGTTGAAAACCAGGAAAAGATTGCCTTCCTCATTAGTTATAGGGTAAAGCCCTTTCTTTAAGTCAATTATGCTAAGCCTTCTCATTCCCAGGCTAATCCCGCTGTCTGTGAAAACAGCATAATCATCAGGCCCCCTGTGGGTGATTGCCTCAGCCATCCTCCTGGCAAGAGTCTTATCCTCCCAGTTAAACCCTAAAATACCGCACATACCAATACAGGGTGGAATTTGGCTATAAATAGGTTATGAATTTGTTCTTCATGTCAAATCTTAAACAAAATTTATTTAAATAACAAAATTAGTTTTTCAAAAGGAAGGTGATATTATGGGTTTGTTTAGCAATAAAAGTCCATTTGATGCTGTAACTAAAATATCTGTTTTTCCTACAATAAGCGCGGTGGTTCTTAGGAAAGATGATAGATTAGTTGTATTCAATCCCCGTTATTTGCTTGGTAAGCACGGAACCGGAACCGACCAGATAGCATCCAAATTCATGAATCTAAGGACTGCAACTCAATTGTTAGAGCTTATTGACAGGAACATTTCAGCTAGCGCATTACAAGGGCAGAAAGTAGAGCTAAAAGAGATTAATTTCGGGGAGCCTGTGGGATTCGATGCACTTGTAAAATTACCTCTGGATTTGGTCGATAGGCTAAAGACTGAGGATGTGAGGGGAAACGAGATAAATGTGATACCAACTGATAGAGGTAAGGTTCCTCAGACATCACTTCTCAACATTATACTTGTTCCTTTTGATCCGAAATACGGTGATGGAGTGGATAATTTATTCAAAGCTAAGTATGGCAATTTTATGAAATTTGAGAATTTTAAGTTCGTTTACGCCATAGTCACAATTTATCCTGGTAAGTTTGCCCCTCCAATGACAGATAGGAATTGGTGGCGAGAGCATGCTTTATTGAGAGAGATTTAGTTCTTAGATAGAGCCACCCTATAAACTAGTAAGAAATGAATCAAAGCAGTGGGTTCTGGCCGCCATAGAGAGCATGGAACTTGTCATGCTTGTACTCAAGCGAGAAAATGTCATTATTGCAGGCAGTAGCCCTCATCTTGATGATGCTGATTTCCCTGACCACGTTCCTCCTGAAAGGAGTAAGCCTCACAAACACTATCCCATCGCAAAGGAACTCCTCAATCTCAAACTCGCTGAACCTTCCGCTCTGGGGCTGGCACTCAGATATAAGGAAAGCTGTTATGTCCATGTCCCTCAGGAATTCAAAAAGGTAGAATAATTCAATCCTCGGGTTCTCAAACCTTGAAAGCACGTATAATGCGCTCAAGGAGTCAAGGCAGAACAGTTGGCACCCAATCTCTTCCTTTATCTTCTTAACAACATTCTTTATTACGTTAAGCCAGCTTTTGTTGTCAGCAGTCTTCACATCCAATATCTCTTTTCTTATGCAGCCGATATCAACCATTATCAGGGCTCCGCTCCCGCTGCCCTTGACCTTTCCCAGTGTCAATCTGAGATCCCCAAGGTCCTTTATTATCACTAGGTTGACCTTGGTCATGTCAAAGTTCATGTTGACCATCTGCTTGATAATGGAATTATACGACTGCTCAAGTGAGCAATAGACGCAGATCTTTCCCCTTATGGCCTCGTTATACAATATGTTGAAGGTAATGGATGATTTCATGGTGCCAGCGCTGCCGCTGATAAGGGTTATGTGGCCTTCAGGCACTCCTCCCTGGACATTCTCATCCAAGCCTTCAATGTACAAGGGCACTCTCTTTATCTCTGATTTGGTAGAAACAATACCTGCCACTTCAAAAATACCTCTTTTTTGCTATCTATATCCTTCTTGGTGGTTATTCATATTTAAAGCTTTCTCCTAATGGCAACATACCTGCATTTAGCCTTGCTTCTTTTAGCCCTATTCCTTCTTATGGATAAGGCTGTTAACCTCTCCTTTCTTAGTGTTAACCACCAGGCTGTTATCATCAGGGATATAGGCGCAGCCAACAATGACTCCGTCAACCTTGAACTGCCATATCTTCTTGCCAGTAACCTTGCCAGGCTCCTTGGTTATTATGTCGCTGTAATGGCCTGCCTGCTGAACCACTCCGCTAAGGCCAGGCATATAGTCAAGCACATAGCTGCCTTCTGAGTCAAGCACATAAACATTATTGTCATAGCTGCCAATAACCACTTCTTTCTTGCCATCCCCATCAATATCCTCGACTATAGGCTCGCTCACAATCCAAAAGTCAGTCTCATAGCTCCAAATCTTGTCGCCATAAGGGGTCAAGGCATAGACGTTGTTGTCGCAGCTGCCAAACACCACCTCTAGCTTCTTGTCATCATTAAGGTCAACAAGGCAGGCCTTGCCAAGGATCGCCCCTCCTGTCTTGTACTTCCAGAAAAGCTCCCCGTTCTCATTCAGAACATAAAGATGGTGGTCTGTGCTCCCTATTACTATGAATACCCTGTCATCACCAAATAGCTTGCCTATGCTTGGCTGTGAGAAAATCTTGTCCTGAGTCTCAAACTTCCATTTCAAATCCCCTTTTTTGTCAAGGCAGAAAACAGTGCCTTGGTTAGTGCCAAAGATTATGCTTGGCTTGTCCTTGTGGAGGATGCAAGGAGTGCTCTGCACAGGGCTTCCGGCATCAAACCTCCAGACCAGCTTTCCACTGCTGTTGAGAACATACAGCTTTCCATCGCCGCAGCCAAAAATGACCTTTACGTCATCATCCTCATACAAGTCGTAAAGCAATACCTGCCCCCTTATGGCTCCTCCAGCCTTGTACTTCCAGAGCAGCTTCCCCTTCTCATCAAGGACATAGATTATCCCTAGCTCTGTCCCGAAAACAACCTCTTTCTTTCCATCACCGTTGATGTCCTCTACATTAGGGGGGGCTTCTATGCTGCTGACGCTGTCAACATCCAGGAACATGAGCTCAACCTCATCAACAGTCTCATTAGAGTCATAGAACCACTTGATGCCTGCCTTGCCATCAAGCACAAAGAGCTTTCCCTTCTTGGTGCCGAAAAGAATCTCTTTCTTTCCATCACCGTCGATATCAGCAACCAGGGGAGGGCTAGAGATAGGGCTCTTAGCATCAAAATCCCATTGCCTTCCAAGGCGGCCAACCCTCTTTTTTGAAAGCGCCTTAAAGCCGAAAGTAACCATTCCCATTTACATAATACCTTTAGCCTATCATTATAAATAGTTTTTGCTTTTTCCTAGCGCCAGCTCCCTCCATCCTAGCCAATAACTTTATAAACCAACAATATCAAAATAAGGTTAGCATGGGAACAGGTTTAGATGAGAAGATAAGGCAAGCCTTCACTGAGGGAAGAGTGGCTGATGAAGTGCAGGCAGAGCTGGTCAGCCAGGGATTCATGGAAGATGAAGTCATGGATGCAATCCAGAAGATCAAGGGCCCTGAGCGCAGCAAGGAAGAGAAGAGTAACATAAGGCTGCTCACAGTAAAAGAGGTATTGGACAGGGTTGGCTATGGCTTTTCCAGCATACAGTTCATCAACATCCTTTTCTTCCTCTCAGGAGCAGGCTTCTTGCTCATCGGCATAATCAATGGCTTGAAAACAATATTCTCCCTCATAATATCCTCTTTTCTGCAGGAATATTCCAAGCTAAGGAGCATTAGCAAGAGCTTTATGGGTTGGGCAGGCATATTGTTTGGCATAAGCTTCTTGGTGATAGCTGCTGCAGTGGTGGCCAAGTCCTTGGCATTGTTCTCAATAGCCCTCCTTATAGGGAGCATAGGTGTTGTAACCTACGGAGACCTCTACAACCAACTAGTAGAGCAGACCATCAAGAAGGAGAAGATGAGCAAGTTCCTGCTAAGGATATCGCACTACGGCGTCATAATAACAGCAATATCATTAATACTTGCAGGTTTCTTGTTTGACCAGCTGCCGATGATGAATGCTGAGAAGATAAGCTTGTTTGGCAGGAGCTACCCCATCTATGGCTACCTGATAGCATTTGAGATAACAGCCATAGCCTTCATACTGTCTGGCTATGTTCTTCACTTCATTAAGGAGAAGAAGATTGAATCCCAAAAAGTCAAAGGCTTCTTCAGCAGCTACTTCAGGAAGATAAGGCTGCAGATAGGCAGTTTTTTGAAAAACAAATACCTGGTCACCTTGCTTTTCGCAAGCGCAATAACAGGGCTTGTGCAGATCCTTGGCAACTCATTCTACGGAATATTCATATACAACAAGTTCAGTTACCTCGCATTCAAGGGCTTCATGAACATAGCAATTATTTTCACCTTTGCCATACTAGTGTCATTCCTAGGGCCTGCATTCTCAAAAGCCCTTAACAAGAAAGTAGGGCTAGCGCCGACAATGGTCTTTGGCACCCTGCTTGTTGCGATGATGCCCCTTGTTGCTGCTTACAACCCTCATTTCATGAGCATCACCCTGGCCAATGCGTTTTCAGTGCTAGGAGCAGCTATACTTGGAACGAGCCAGGGTTTATTGATAAGGAAATTGCTCTCAGAAGAGCAAAGAAAGCTCTACTTCGCAGCCCTTAGCATCTTAGTAATAATACCATTCATAATCTTAATACCTATAGGATCATGGATAGCCCAGGCTTATGGGCTAGTGCCATTATTCAAGATTCTTGCCATCATATTGCTAGCCATAGGAGCACCCTTATATTTCATCCTGGTGCTCATGGCCAACAAGCTAAGGCTGTGAATTTATGCTATTTCTGGCAAATTTTATAAAGAAAACAAGACACTTCTATGTTCTAGTGGGCCCGTAGCCTAGCCTGGCAAGCCTTTAACGAAAGCCTTGAGGGAAAAACTTAAGGGGGATATTCGCTAACGCTCAATCCCCCGAACTAAGAAAGATTTCGTTTTGGCTTGAGCACATAGGGCGACAGCCTTCTACCCAATGGATGAGAAATCCTTGGGATGAGAGCTGTAGGTCGTGGGTTCGAATACTTTCGGACTGGTTCGAAAGGAACAAGACAAAGTCGACTTTCCCACCGGGCTCACTTTATTTTTATCTTCACTTCCTCATATAGAACTCTTTCTTTTTCTTGTCAAACCTTTCAATAGCATACCTTAGCATAGTCCTGGGCATTGTTTTATAGTGTTTTTTTAAGAATTTTTCCTCTTCTACCTGGCTTACTCGCTTGCCTACTTCCCTAAGCATCCATCCTACAGCTTTCTGGATAAGGTCGTGCTTGTCATTGACAAGGGCTTCTGCGATTGCAAGAGCATCCTTGGCCTCGCCATTGGCTATGAACTCAAAGGTTGCAAGCATTGCAATCCTCTTTTCCCATATGCTTTTGCTTTTTGCCAGCTTGTAAAGAATGCCTCTTGGCTTGTCAAGAAGATAATTACCAATAATATTCGGAGAAGAAAGGTCAATCAAGTCCCAGTTGTTGATGTTATGGGTGTTTTTTAGGTACATTCCAAAGATTTCTTTTCTAACCTCAGAATCTTCCTCTGCGGCATAATACTTTTGCATCAGGATTAGCAGAGCAATGAGCCTATATTCGTGAATCTTACTATCCAGCAGTTGCTGTATTGCGTTCAGGCTTAAATCCTTATGCCTCTTTGCAACACTTCTCTGCACAGGCACCTTAAGCCCAAGAAATACATCTCCCTCGCCATACTCGCCAGGCCCTGTCTTGAAGAATCTCTGGAGATTGGCTGCCTGCTTCTTGTCAGCAAGGCTTTCAACTTCTTTTTTTAGCTCAGCAAGGCTCATCTCATAGATGGGCTATAAGCACAGGTATATATCTTTATCGTAATCTTTATTAACCCAGGTTTTATCCTTTTACCTCGTAGACGCACCCGTCGCCAAGCGGCTAAGGCACAAGGCTGCAACCCTTGCATCATGAGTTCGAGTCTCATCGGGTGCTTATTTCAACATCTTGTTCCAATGTCATTCTTCTTTATCAGCTAATTATCTCAGAATCTCCAGTGCATCACAAGCCTTGATATAGCCGTTCTCAGGATGAGCTTTTTTCCATTCCTTAAAAGAATAAATTCCCTCAAGAAACACGCTGCAAGCATCTCTCAGGGCATCTTCATTTATCACAAATGCAAGCCTCACCTGGCTTTTGCCTAGCTTCTTGTTCACATAGAACTCTCCTGCAGGCGCGCTTGAAGTAGTCTTACCGTCCTTATCAAACTCCTGTAGCATGTACCAGGCAAACTCCTCTGCATCAACCTTCTCGCCATTAAGATGATTTCCCAGGTCTACCATCATATAGAACGCGCCATCGGGCCTGGAGAACTTGATGCCTTCTCCTCCTGAGATAACCTCACGGGCAACATTCCTCCTTTTGAGGTATTCTTCCTTGACAGATTGGATGTAATGCTTGTTGCCCAGCACTGCCATCCCTCCCAGCTGCTCAGTGGTTGACACTGAGAGCCTTATCTGTGCAAGCTTCATGGCTGCATTCATTACCTTAGGGTTCTTGCTGACTATCCTTCCAAGCCTTGCGCCGCAAAGATTATACCTTTTGGAGTCGCTGTCAACCATTATCACATTGTCTTCAAGCCCAGGGAAGTGCATGGCGCTGATGTGAGGCTCACATCCAAAGCAAATCTCCCTGTAGACTTCATCAGATATGACAAATAAGTTATGCTCTTTGGCGCAATCAGCCACTGCCTTCATCTGCTCAAGGTCATAGACTGCGCCAGTAGGGTTATTAGGGCTGTTGATGAGTATGGCTTTTACTCCTTTTTCCTTCCTGATTATGTCCTCAAGCTTGGGCTTGAAGTCCTTGAGCTGGAAATTGTCATCAATAGAAGTGGTTATGGGCAAGAGCTTCCTGCTCTCGCTTTGCACCCTTGAAAAGTAGGCTAAAAAGAAAGGCTCTGGAGTGACAATCTTCTCGCCAGGGTCTGCCACTATCTTGAAAGCCATCTCCAAGGCTTCGCTACCTCCCATAGTGATTATTATATTGTCAGGCTTAAGGATGATGTCATACAAGGCATAATACTCTGTGAGCGCTGTTCTGTACGCGTCAAGCCCACCGCTTTTGGCATAGGCCACAGTGCTTTCTGTGAAGCCTTCTTTTAGGTCTTCTTTCCATTCATAATGCCTCAAGGCATCAAAATATTCCTGAGGGGACTTTAAGTCTGGCTGTCCAATGTGCAAAGGATAGACTTTCTTGCCGCTCTTCCTTGCAAGGTCAATGAAAGGCATAAATTTCCTTATGGAAGAAGGAGGAACGCTCTTTGCGCTAAGAGATATTTCTGGCATTTGCATCACCCTAGAAATGGAAACATTAAAGAACTATATAAAATTATCCGCTGAAAATGGCAAAAGTGCTGATAAAAAAGGAAAAGACAGCAATGGTTGATGGCAAGGAGAGGGTTGTCTCTAGCTTTGAAAAGCATTACGTCAAGGAGGAGGCTGACTTTTCTACCAAGCACGGAACTGTGAGGAAGAAAGAGCTGAAAAAAAAAGCTGGCTCAAGGATAAAGATGGGCAATCATGAGTTCATAATCCTAGACCCTGTGTTCCTTGACCATTACAAGCAGATAAAAAGAGGAGCCCAGATAATCACGCTAAAAGATGTTGGGGCCATAATAGCCCATACAGGCATAAACAGGGACACAATGGTGCTGGATGCTGGCAGCGGCTCAGGAGCGCTAGCGTGCTTCATGGGAAGGATTGCCAAGCAAGTGATAAGCTATGACATTGATGAAAGGAGCCTTGAGATTGCAAGAGGCAATGTGGAGCTGCTAGGAGCAAAGAACATCTCAATCAAAGAAGGAAACATCTATGATTACAAGAAAATAAACGAGAAGGGCATTGATGTGTTTGTTCTTGATGTGCCAGAGCCATGGAAAGCAATGAAGACAGCCCAAAAAGTGCTTAAGATTGGAGGCTTTTTGGCAGTTTACCTGCCTAACATCAGCCAGATGCAGGAGTTTGTCAAAGCCCTGCCTGAAGAGTTTCTCATTGAGAAAACAGTAGAAGTAATTGAGAGGGAATGGGCAGTGGATAAATTCAGGTGCAGGCCAGCTACCAAGGACCATGCTCACACAGGATTTCTTACATTTTCGAGGAAGCTATTATGAACTTCTTAAGGAACATATTAAGGAACTCATCACTGCTTTTGCTCATATTCGTGGCAATGGCATTCATCTTTCCTGGACCGGCAGAAGGCATGAAATCACTTATCATACCTTCCCTTATCCTGGCAATGACTCTCTCATTGCAAGGCACCAAGATAGGCAAGCTTGGAAAGGAGAACAGGCAACAGGTGTTATGGCTTATCCTAGCAAACTTTGTCCTGTTTACAGGGCTCTTGATACTAGCTTCTTTCCTTGTGCCTGACCCTGAGTTCATGCAGGGAATGATAGTGATAGCAGCAGTTCCTCCTGCAATAGCAGTCATAACAGCATCCTTCCTAATGAAGGCTGATACAGAAAGGGCTTTGCTTGCAGAGGCAGCATGTTACATCCTAAGCCTTGCGCTCACCCCGCTGATAATATGGCTTTTCTTCAGGGGGCAAGTGGATATTTGGGAGCTTGTCAAGATATTATTGCTCCTGATAATCTTGCCGTTCATCCTTGCAAAAATCCTTGACTGGCTAAAGAAAAAGCTAAGCATAAAGTATGATTTTAAGGAAGTAGCCAATCTTACCTTTGGGTTCACATTCTACCTTAGCGTAGCCTTGGCAGTAGGAAGGATACTATCTTCACTGAGCGCTGTTATCATACTCATAGTCATCATGATAGCGCTCACGTTTGGGCTTGGCACTCTGACAATCTACCTTGGCAAGAAAATGCGAATAGAGAAAAAAGACCTGGCGCTCTATCCCTTGTTTGCGACTTTTAAGAACGGCAATCTGGCGCTAGGCATCTGCATATCCCTTTTTGCAGTTGGAAGCTATGTTCCCATAGCCATCAAGAGCATAGTTGATGCTGTCTACCTAGTGTTCTTGTTCTGGATGTTTAGGA
This sequence comes from Candidatus Woesearchaeota archaeon, assembly GCA_016935175.1. Lineage (GTDB taxonomy): Archaea > Nanobdellota > Nanobdellia > Woesearchaeales > SM23-78 > SM23-78. Next base: position 98,808 of record JAFGRK010000018.1, read on the forward strand.
AGATGTGATAATAAGGATAAGATAATAAAGATAATAATATTTATATCTTACTTCTAGTTCTCTTGCAATTATGAAGCGCGAACTCCGTGTCATTGGCATTGATGATGCTCCTTTTGACAAGTTTGACCCATTGCAGAAGTATGTCCTTGTGGTTGGCACTGTTTTCCGTGGAGGCAGCTTCATGGACGGCATGCTTTCCTGCAAGGTTGAGAAGGATGGCGAGGATGCAACCTTGCGCATTGTTGAGATGATCAACAATTGCAAGTTCAAGCTTCAGCTCCAGGTAATCTTTCTTGACGGCATTGCAGTAGCAGGGTTCAATGTCATTAACCCAAAATCAGTCTATAAAGAGACAGGCATACCAGTCATCGTAGTCATAAGGGACTACCCTGATTACAAGAAGATGTTCTCTGCCTTGGAAAAGCTCGGCATGCAAAAAAAGATTGACATCATAAAGAAGATGACAAAGCCAGTGGAGATGAATAATATTTATGTCCAATGTGTTGGTATTAGCAAGGACAAGGCTAAGAAAATCCTTAAGATCTGCTGCACCCATTCCAACCTTCCAGAAGCAATAAGGGTTGCTCATCTAGTGGCGTCTGGGGTTTCTGAAGGAGAGAGCAGAGGAAGAGCCTAAGAATAGCAATATCAAGCTGATTATGATGACATGGAAGAATATCTTCTTGGCATAATCATTAAAGAATGCTTCTGGAAACAGCTTTATCAGCAAGTAATGCTCTGGGAAAGAATAGTTGCCCTGGGGGAAAAGCACTCTATGGAATCCTTCGAAGAAAGCTGGGAAGTTAAGGCTTAGCAAGAAGACTATTAGCAGCACTGCCAATGAGCTTATGCCACTATAGATCAGCATCCTCCTCAGGTTGTCCTTAAAGCCTTGAAGCCTGCTTAACCTAAAGATGAATAAGGGAACTATGAGAAACGAGCCGATAGCCACGAACTTCACCCAGCTTATTAGTCTGTGCACATCTTCCAAGTGTGACCTTTCCTCTGGCAGGAAGATCGATAGCCTTTCTTGGCTGTCCGCATCTCTATTTTCACTAGTTAAGTAATTAATTAAATAGTCAACTGTGTTCCTAACTCCCTGCACCCCAAGCTCATCGTATTGCCCGTACTTCTCAAACTCCTTGTCATAGAAGCTCTTGTCAAAGAGCACCAGGAAAAAGCTGGCTGAGAACACAATGAGAACTAGCAAGGCTATGGATATTATGACTAGAATTTTTTGCTCAGCAGTTCCCTCAGGATGCTTTTGCTTTTTATTCCTAGTATGTTTACGCATAGTACAGCTTCCCGCTCTTCTTCTGCTCCTGGTCTTTCTGGCTTCCAGGCTTGTTGATCCTGGGTCGCTTGCTCTCTTCATCTCTCCTGAAAGTCAGGTCAATGCTTTTCAAGAACTTGTTCATGCCTTCCTCCATGAAGAATGGGCCTTCTGCTTTTCCGTGAACTGCCGGTTTTCCCTCAAACACCACCAGCCTGTCAGAGATGGTATCAATGAATAGTATGTCGTGGTCAACAATCAAAATGCTTCTTCCTGTGATGTTAAGCATATCCCTGACTATCTTGCCCAATCGTAGCCTTTGCTCTACATCAAGATAAGCAGAGGGCTCGTCCATAAGTATGATATCTGCATCTTCGCTCAGGCACTTAGCAATCCACAGCCTTTGCAGCTCTCCTCCGCTAAGCTCATTCATCTTGCGCATGAAAAGCTCTTTTAATTCAAGAGGCCTGATGAGCTGCACCTCGTACTTGTTAATGGCTTCCTGGATGAAAGTCATCACCAGCTCATCCTTTGCCTCAAGGTACTGTGGCTTATAGCTGACCCTCAGGCCTGCCAGTGCAAGCTCATGCCCTTTAATATCAGAAAGCTTTGCTTTCTGGACCAGCGGGCTTTGCCCGCTGATTTCTCCTGCCAACACTCTCACAAAAGTAGTCTTTCCAATGCCGTTTTCCCCAAGCACTCCTATTATATCATTCTTGTAGATTTTTCCAGTTCCTGCTTCTAATTCAAAGCTTCCTAGCTTTTGCCTGGAAGCCTGCCATTCTGTCAATAGGTGAAGCCTTTTGATGTCAATAGGAGGCCTTGCCTCAAACTTAATAGCGTTTTCCCTGAACCTCACATTCTCCTCTTTTAGGAATCCTGATAAGTAGGTGTTGATGCCTGCTTTTGCAGCCTTAGGCTGGCTAACCACTCCATAAGCAGCAGGCTTTCCATACATCATGTGGATCAGGTCTGCCATGTAGTCAAGGATTATAAGGTCGTGCTCAACCACTATCACTCCAACTTGCTCTGTTGCAAGGCTTCTTATGAACTGGCTTATCTTTAGCCTTTGCTTAACATCAAGGTAGCTTGTGGGCTCGTCAAAGAAATATACATCTGCTTTCTTAAGCACGCAAGCAGCAATTGCCACTCGCTGCAATTCTCCACCGCTAATCTTGGAAATATCATGGTCTAGGAAGGCTTTTAGCTCAAGAGCATCAGCAATCTTTTCAAATTCCTTTTTCTCATCAACTTTCTTTAGCAAGTCCTTGACAGTGCCCTTGTACTGCCTAGGGATAAGGTCAACCTGCTGAGGCTTATAGCTAAGCTTGACCTTGCCTTTTTTTACTTTTTCAAAAAAAGTCTGAGCTTCGCTGCCCTTGAAGTAGTCTATGAGCTGATCATGAGTTATCTCTTTGCCTGGAATTCCGAGGTTTGGCTTTTCAACACCAGCAAGAATCTTAAGAGCAGTGCTCTTTCCAATGCCGTTCTTGCCAACAATGCCTACGACCTTGCCAAAGATAGGCACAGGCAGGTTGTAGAGGGCAAAGCCATTCTCACCATACCTATGGACAGGCTCCTTGGTGAGCGCTTCTGGAAGGTTGACAATATCAAGGGCTTCAAAAGGGCATTTATTAGGGCATATTCCACAGCCTATGCAAAGCTCCTCATTAATTCCAACCTTGCCATCTGGAGTCTTGATTATGCAGTCTTCTCCCTTGCGATTGATTGGGCATATCCTGATGCAAAGGTAGTTTCCGCAGGCCAGCGGGTTGCACTTTTCCTTTTTCACTATACATATACGCTTCATATTATATACTGGTGCTCAAATGAATTTTATAAAGTTATGCCTCTTAAGGCTGGATATGATTAAATACGAATAATTATATAAACTTCTCCTAATTATTTTGTTTACATGAAGGGCTTCATCATCCACCCAACCTACGTTACCAGGGATGGCAAGGCTTTTGTGCACTTGTATGGCAGACTGGAGAATGGAGATAGCTTTCTTGCCATCAATGAGCTCAAGCCTTATTTCTTCATCAGGAAAGAAGACCTGAACAAGGCATTGAAGGTCGAGGAGTTTGACTACGAGGCTACTCATCTCAAGAATTTTGATGATGAGGCAGTTGCCAAAGTAGTCTTGAGCATACCTTCAGATGTGGCCAAGCTTAGGGATAGGCTGCACGCCAAGAATATACCGACCTATGAGGCAGACATAAGGTTTGCCTACAGGTTCATGATTGACAAATCATTGCAAGGGGCTGTTAATATAGAAGGCAAGCATGAGAAAGGAAAATATGATGCTGGAGAAGGAGCAGATAGGGTTTATACTGAGCCTGAGCTTAAGCCAGCTGACTATTTCCCAAAAAACCTAAAAGTCCTTTCTATTGACATTGAGACTGACAAGAAAGGAAAAGAGCTCTACTGCATAGGGCTTTACTCTGACAACCTTAAGAAGGTCATCATCAGGAGCAATGAAAAGCTCAGGAATGCCATTAGCGTTGGGTCTGAGCAGGAAATGCTGCTCAAGTTCAGGGAACTGGTGCTAGAGCAGGATCCTGACATCCTGACTGGCTGGAACTTCATAGACTTTGACCTTAACATACTGGAGAAAAAGTTCAAGGATTATAAGTTGCCATTTACCATAGGAAGAAACGACACTCCCTGTAGGCTAAGGCTTTACAGCTCATTCTTCCAGGACTCAAAAGCAGACTGTGCAGGCAGGATGGTGCTTGATGGCATACAAGTGCTGAAGAACAACTTTGTTGCATTGCAGGATTACAAGCTAGCCACAGCAGCCAAGGCCTTTCTTAATGACTCAAAGATTTTTGAGGGGGAAGGCCGATGGGAGCTCGTGGAGGATGCTTTCAGGAAAAACCCTCAGCTGCTTGTTGATTATAACCTGAAGGATGCAGAGCTGGTGCCTAGGATCCTTGATAAGACAACTGCCCTTGAGCTCTCAATCCAGCGCTCATTGCTGACAGGCATGCCTCTTGACAGGGTAAGGGCCAGCATTGCCAGCCTTGACTCAGTATATCTTAAGGAATTAAGGAAAAAAGGCTATGTCGCATCATCGGTTGGAGCAGAGGAAAGGGATGACCAGGGAAAAGGCGGTTATGTGATGAGCTCAAAGCCTGGAATTTATGATTATATAATCGTTTGCGACTTCAAGAGCCTGTACCCGAGTATCATCAGGACTTTTAACATCGATCCATGGAGCTATTTGCCAGCCTGCAAGGAAAAGCATGGCAAGAAGGGTTATGGCAAGAAGCCAGTGGTGCAGGTTCCTAGCGGTGCATGCTTCAAGAACCAGGAAGGCATATTGCCTGAAATAATCCAGCATTTATGGGACCAAAGGGAAAAAGCCAGAAAGCAGAAGAATGAACTGGCTCGTTATGCCATCAAGATCCTCATGAACTCATTCTATGGAGTGCTTGCTAACCCTACCTGTAGGTTCTATAGCAGGGAGATGGCCAATGCCATAACCCTGACAGGACAGCATATTATTAAGCTGACTGCAAAAAAAGTCGAGGAGATGGGATATGAAGTGATTTACGGAGATACAGACAGCATCTTTGTCTATCCTCATATAGATGATTATAAGCAAGCGCAAAAAATAGGTGAAGAGATAGCAAGTAAAATCAACGGGTTCTTTGAAAAGCATGTGAAGGAAGGATACCATCGCAAGAGTTACATGGAACTGCAGTTTGACAAGGTCTACAAGAGGTTTATCATGCCAACAGTAAGAGGCTCTGAGGTAGGGAGCAAGAAACGATATGCAGGCCTGTTGATTGACTCCGAAGGCAAGGAGAAGATGGATTTTGTAGGCTTGGAATTTGTTAGGCGAGACTGGACTGACCTTGCTAAGACTTTCCAGCTGGAATTGCTCAATAGGATATTCCGCAAGGAGGAAGTCGCAGACTACATCAAGCAACTGGTGCAAGAAGTCAAGGAAGGAAAGCATGATGATTTACTGGTGTATAAGAAAGCCATAAGAAAAGAGATTGATGACTACACCAAGACCACACCACCCCATGTCAAGGCAGCAAGGCTTCTAGGCAAAGACCGCACAAGCAACATAATAGAGTATGTCATGACAAAAGAAGGGCCAGAGCCGATACAGAAGCTAAAGCATAAGATAGATTATGAGCACTACATTGAAAAGCAGGTAAAGCCAATAGCAGACGCAGTGCTAGGGTTCTACGAACAGAGCTTTGATGATATAATCAAGGGCAGCTCTCAGAAGACGCTGTTTGGATTTTAAGGGTGATAACATGCGGGTGTATGATTCAATCGGAGTGCAAGTGCCAAGGATTCTTTTGCCAAAAAAAAATCTTGACATGACCAAATGGGCAGTTGTTGCCTGTGACCAGTACACTTCCCAGCCTGATTACTGGAAAAAAGTAGATGAGCTGGTGGGAAGCTTTCCATCTACTTTTAGGATTATTTACCCTGAGATTTACCTTGAAGAGGCTGACAAGGAAGAGCGCATAAAGAAAATACAGGACAGCATGAAAAAGTACCTTAATGACAGCCTATTTGAGGAGCATGAGGCGATGGTGTATGTGGAAAGAAAGCTTCGCTCTGGCAAGGTGAGGCGAGGCATTGTGCTTGCTTTTGACTTGGAAAAATATGACTATGCCAAGGGAAGCCAGAGCCTGATAAGGGCAACAGAAGGGACCATACTTGAGAGGATTCCACCCAGGATGAAGATAAGGGAGAATGCGATGCTTGAATCACCACATATCATGATACTTATAGATGACCCAAAAAAGACAGTTATAGAGCCAGTTGCAAGTGTTCTGAGCGTGAGCCCTAGGCTAAAAAAGCTCTATGACTTTGAGCTCATGATGGACTCAGGCCACCTGACTGGCTATGCAATTGATTATGCAAGCGAGGCTAAGGTTATAGCAGCTTTGAGAATGCTTGCAAGCCCTAATGTTTTCAAGAAAAAATATGGGTTGAAAGATATGAAAGATGACAAGCCTGTGCTCTTGTTTGCCATGGGTGATGGCAACCACTCGCTAGCCACAGCCAAGGCTATCTGGGAGAAGATAAAGGAGAATTCTGGCAATGTTGAAGCAGAGCTGGCAGACAATCCTGCCAGATATGCACTGGCAGAGATAGTCAACCTGCATGATGAGAGCCTGGTTTTTGAGCCAATCCACAGGATAATCTTCAGCCTAAGGGTTGATGCAGAGGGTTTGCTCAAGGAGATGGAAAAATACTATCCTGGAAAGGTTAGCTATAAGGCTTGCTCTGGCTTTAAGGAGATGAAGCAGCAAGTTAGCCAGAGCAATGCAAAGCTCCAGAGAATAGGATTTGTAAATGAGAATGGCATTGGCTTAATTGAAATAGCAGATGCCTCTCATAGCCTTGCAGTAGGCACTCTCCAGGCTTTCCTGGATGATTTCATGGCAAAGAAGGCAGCAGAGAAAATTGACTATGTTCACGGGGATGAGATTGTGCAAAAGCTTGGCTCAGAGAAAGGCAATGCAGGCTTTTATTTGCCGGCAATGGCCAAGGATGAGCTTTTCAAGGCAGTCATACTTAGCGGAGTTGTCCCAAGGAAGACCTTCAGCATGGGAGAGGCTGATGAGAAAAGGTTCTACATGGAGTGCAGGAAGATAAGGTAGATGTTGTTTTTATTTAGTTACTGTTGTTTTTATTTATCTACAAGCATTTAAATAATATTTATCCATTTCAAAATCTTATGATTGGCACTTCATTCCCAAAAAGCCAGCTTGAGAAGATTATGCATGAGGTTAAAGTTGCGCGCGTAATAGACCTATATGAACATAAGGTTTACTGCCCTTCTGACTTCATCAATGCCCAGGGGCCTGAGTCCTTGCACTGGAAAGAGCTTGGATACCTGCGTGAGCATGACCGTTCATTGGATTCCACACATGCTACCGGAGGAATGGACTTTTTCATGACATCATTACTAGATTATTTAGTGAAAAAAGGAATTTTTACTTTAGGTCATGAACCTTGCCAAGGGGATTATTTGATAAATGATCATGGAATAGTAGTAGACCTATCGCATGTTTATGATAGCATGAGAATTACTTCAGTTACAGAAGTGGTTAAGTATTACCCGAGAAGACAAGAAGATGCTGTAGCTATTGCCAAGTCTTTTTTTTATGAGCGCAAGCCTTCATTTGTCACCCAAGTTCTATCTGTCCATAATGTTAATTGGGACATATCAAGAGAAGCTCATGATTCTCACCCTTATTACCTAAATCTGCTTGAGGACCAAAAAAAATTGCGCTCAGCTTTTCTCAATAGGACAGGGCATAATGACCAGAATTTTATAGATGCCGAGTATTAGAAATCAGAACCGCTATAAGGATAAGGTGTCTTTTTTATTTCTATAAAGTTATAGTTGCACTTGGCGCATTTTTTTTGCTCATAATAAGGTTCAGGGACTTCTGACCCGCAGTGGCCGCAAGAAGCCAACCCATAATGCCCTTGATCTAAAGAAATTGCAGAAATGTGCGTGGTTTTAATTTTTTCTTCCAAATCAGGACTTTTCTTTTTTTCCTTTGCCATTTCAAGCCCTCTTAATGAATCCTGGCTCTGGCTCCATTATCATATGGTCTTCTTTTAGCATGATAAGCACTCTCTCAACTTCTGACTCGCTCATGCCCTCTAGCTGGGCCTCGATGAGGACTGCTTCCTTGTGGACTTTTTTGTTCCTGTCAGTGACCAGGTTATTGATGATGTCCATGAGCTTTATCTTGCTGTCTGTCTCGCTCTCATTCGCTACTGCGCGAAGCGCCATCCTCTGCCTTCGCATCAGCTCTTCAAATTCTTCCTCATCCATTTTTTTGCTTTTATTTTTTTAGCTTATTTTTCTCTTGCTAGTTTTTTTGCCTGTTTCTTTTTCTTGGTCTATCCACTAGCTGGAGAATATGATGCTCCACCCCCTGGGATAAAGTAGCGTTTTTCAGTATAAATAGTTTTCGCTATTAATATAGCAATGAGTATATCTGACTCAAAACATTTAAAAACACAATCCTAGTCACACAAAATAGATTTTGGGGGGGCGATTTTGGAATTTTTAACTCTTACTGAGAGCGGTGTCTCAAGAGTCTATAATTTCATCAGCATAGATGATAAGAAACAGTTAGTTATACATAAGCAGCTTGAGAGCCGCAATGGCAGGATATTCATGCGCGCTAAGCGTCGTTCTTTGCAAACTTTATCCTGATGGGTGATTTGAATTTTCTTACTTTCTCACCTACCTTCTGGAAACTGCTGCTCTCTGTCTCAGTTGCCTCAGCGCTATCTATCATCTGGCTCAGCTTTGCCATGGCCTCTTCTTCTCGGTAATTGTCCATCAGCCTCAGGACATGGTCCAGCTCCTTTATTGCGCCGTACATCTGGTGCTGCTTTTCCAGCTCAATGAAATCTTTCTTGTTCTTCAGCGTGTAGATAAGGTTTTCTTTCCTGTTCTCAAGCTCTTTTCTAAGCTCCCACATTATTCCACCACTCCTCTCTTCTGCTTTTTTATCTTGTCCAAAAAGTACTCAAGGCAGTCCATTGCGCAAAAAGTGGCTTTCTTCCTGAAGTCTTTAGGCCCGAAAATCAGGGTCAGGCCCTCGTCCTGAATAGATGCCTGGCACACAGGGCATACCTTGTTGAAATCCTTCTCCTTCTTTTCCTGGAGTTTCTTGTTTATTAATCTTTCTATGTTGCCAGCTTCAAGGTCTTTCTTGATAAGATTCAGGTCCTCTTCATCCAGGCTTGCTATGAGGTTGGCTAGACGGTTCATTATTTTCCTTTCCTTTATTTTTACTTAAGTGCTTAGTTCTTGCCTAAGCTCCTTAAGATTGTCTTTCTTGTCAACCAGGACCTTGCTATTTTTCACCAGGTTCACAAAATATTCGTCTTTCTTCTCAACCCCTTCTTCCAGCTCTTTTCTATTGTGGCTCCAGCTTATAATCTTTTTGGTTTTGCCATCCAATCCAGAAACATGGTAATTGCTGTATTTTTCCCTGAAGTCATCCAGGTGGTGCTCAGTTATCACAAAAAGCTCAATTTCCTTGTCATTTGACTGCAGGAAGGCTATGGTATCAGCTTTCTTAAGGACATCAGACTCGCATACAAACTTGACAATAGGGTAATGGTCTTCCTCGCTTAGGGAAAAATAGGCATTTAGCACGAACCTTGGGAACAGGTCCTGTTCCCTTAGCTTGATAACGCTCTTTTCTGCCATGCCAGGCTTGAGAAAGCAAAAGGCAAAGACCTCCTGGCTTAAGGTATAAGGCTGCTTGGGCTTGCCTGGCTTTTTTTGCTTTTCAGGCTTTACCTGCTTGAGCTTCTTCACCAGCTCATAAGCTTCAAGGATAGCCAACTGTTGGGTAGTGTTGGCTACGCTTTGGCTGGTCTTCCTGGCTATCTCAACTGCTGACTTGCTGCCCTTAGCTAACTCTTTTAGTATGCTCCACTTGCTCTTGCTCAGTAGGTTTTCAAACTCCATGCTGCTCAGCTCTATACCCTCATTGCCATAGCGACTATATAAAGCTTTCTAATATTTAATTATTAAATAACTTAATTAATTTAAAAGTAATTATGGCTGTGGTTTTGGATAAATTTATAAACAACAGAACACCATTAAATATAGCTTGATTAAATATGGTATTATGAGGGGGGTGAATAATTTCTGGTTTGACTAGTATAATCT
>JAFGRK010000019.1 GCA_016935175.1 Candidatus Woesearchaeota archaeon
ACCAAAGTAATCGCCTGTGTCAGTGAAAACCCTCATCTCATAGGTTTCTGAGATCCTTTTCATCTTAAGCATTGGACACCACCTTTAATCCTTATGGGGTGAATAAAAGCAGCACAGATATATAAAGGTTTCCCTTAAAGCATTTAGCGAAAGCCTTTAGGGAAACATGCGACATTCGCAAGCTACGCTTGCTCAGTCCCTTAGGATAGAGGTTTACTGCAATAAATGTTCTAAGCGAACCCAATATCAGAAAACTTAAAAAAGGGAGAAGCATACTGTGTTGTTATGAAAATTCTGGTCACAGGAGCTGCAGGCTTCATAGGAAGCCATGTCGCGGAGGCATTGCTGAAAAGAGGGGATGCTGTCATAGGGGTTGACTGCATCAATGACTATTATGATGTGAAGTTCAAGAAGGAAAACCTTGGCATCCTGAACAAATACCCTTGTTTTGTGTTCTACAAGGCAGACATCTGCGACTTTAAGGCAATGAAAAAGGTTTTTGACAAGGAAAACCCTGAGAAAGTAGTGCACCTCGCTGCAAGGGCAGGGGTAAGGCCTTCCATAGATAACCCTTTCATCTACGAGGAGACCAATGTCAAGGGCACATTAAATCTGCTTGAGCTGGCAAAGGAAGCAAAAGTCAAGAGCTTTGTTTCTGCAAGCAGCAGCAGTGTTTATGGCAACCAGAAAAAAATTCCTTTCTCAGAAAAAGATAATGTTGACCATCCCATAAGCCCTTATGCAGCCACCAAGAAGGCAGGGGAGCTGCTCTGCCACACCTACCATCACCTTTATGGGATGAAGATTACCTGCCTAAGGTTCTTCACAGTCTACGGCCCGAGGGGCAGGCCAGACATGGCGCCCTACATGTTCGTTAATAATGTGAGCAAAGGCGCCCCTATAAAAAAGTTCGGGGATGGCAAGAGCAGGCGCGACTATACATTCATCACAGACATAACAGAAGGGGTGCTGGCGGCTGCCGACAGGGAGCTTGAGTTTGAGATAATCAACCTAGGCAACAACAAGCCCGTATCGCTCAACGAGTTCATAGCAATCGTAGAAAAGCTGGTTGGAAAAAAGGCAGCTGCCAATGAGATGCCTATGCAGCCAGGGGATGTGGACATCACCTATGCTGACATCAGCAAGGCGAAAAAGCTGCTCGGGTATTACCCTAAGACCAGGTTTGAAGAGGGCATGAAGCAGTTTGTTGAATGGTATAAAAAGAATAGGTTCTAGCAAGGCATAAAAAAGAACCTAAAAAAGAAAAATATATAAACCTGAATAGGATTAGATAAGGAATAACCTTAAAAGAGGTGGAGGTCATAAAAATGGCAGGAATGGATACAATCATACTTGCAATCATTATCGGCACACTGGCAGCGATAGTCTACAGCTTGAGAATACTGGTGCTTTTGGAGAGAAGGATTGCCAAGATCGACTTGAACCTCGAGAAGATTGTGCTAAGAGTGGCTAGTGAAGAGAGGAAGATAGAGCTAGAAGAGAAGAAGATTGAGAAGATGATTAAAAAGAGATGAAAAGTTTTTTAAACTCTTCTTCTTAAATTATTTTTTCTTATGATTAAGCAAGTCTCATTAGACCACGGCTGGTTCTACCATTATAGGCTGCACAATGCCAAGCTGGGCCTGCTTAAGGGCAATGGCTTTTCTCCACTGCATGACTATTTGCACACTGTCTTTGACAAGTGCCCAAGAGAGCCTTTCCTGACAGGACCTAGGAGCAGCCAGCTCAAGTTCGACCTTGGCATCAAGCCTCGCCAGATAGACAACCACGAGGTGAGCGTGCTTGCAAAGGAAGGCTTGCACTGGAACAAGTACAGGGATGCTCACAGCAATGTGCAGGTGTTCATGCTCAGCTATGACCGCAACACCATAGGAGTCGAAGTGCCCATATGGCTGCATGCGCATGAGCTTGGAAGCGGCAAAAAGTTTCAGGAATTATTCTCAACAGATGAGCCCTTGTCAGGCCACATTGATGCGCTCAGGCTGGAGGATGACAAGCTCTGGATATGGGATTACAAGCCCCGCGCAGCAAAGGAGAAATACGCTTCCACCCAGACGTTCTTCTATGCGCTGATGCTAAGCAAGAGGACAGGCATACCTCTTGACAAGTTCATGTGCGGGTACTTTGACGACACCACCAGCTTTGTGTTCAAGCCACACGAGAAATATTTGAATGAGAGGCAGGCGACACTGAGATAGGATTGTTAAATGGATTGCTAAAAAAGTAGGCCCCTCATAGTGCTTATAACAAGAATCAACAATAAGAAAATTAAGGGCAAACAGTTCAATGCTGCCAAAATGCCTAATGCTAACCTAACACCGGGCTTAAGCTTTTTCAAGAGAATAATAGTTAGGCTAATGCCAAAGCTCATAATAAGAAAAGGCAACAACACCCACATGAATGCCACACCCCAATTACCCGGGTTAGAAGAGGCTATTTCATTAAAAACCACATAAGACGAAGCTAGTGTGCATATTAACAGACACCCACTTAGCCATTTCACATAATTTAATTTCAACTCTTTCTTCCTAAGTAATAATATTGATAACAATAAAGGCAATCCTAAAAAAACCAGTAAAAATATTATGAATGTGAAACCAAGCAATTTCATAGCCACACCTACATCTATTCACTTCCCAATCAACTGCTCAAAGCTCAGCCCTTTCTCTTTGGCTAGCGCAAGGCTGGCTGCATAGCTCTTGCCAGTTATCTTCAAGTCAGTAAGATGCATGAAATACCATTTCTCATTGTCAAACCTAAGAGCGACAAAAGCCCTTGCGCCAAAAGAATTTGCAAAAAGGTCTAATTGGTTGACCTGGTCTTTCTCAATGTACTTGACAGGGTCTGCAGAGGCCTTGCATTCTATTGCAAAGAAAACCTTGCCGTTGCCTGCGATGATGTCAGGGCTGGGATGCTGGGCACTGCCTGAGCCAGCTGCCCTCATGGCTGCAAAGCCATTTGCCCAGAAAAGATGGATTAGCTCACGCTCTGCCTTGCTTCCTTTTGACTTGCGACCGCCAAAACCTACACCCATAATTAAGGTTATAGTTCACAGGTTTAAATAAATTCCTAATCAACAGACAGCGATTCACAAGGATAAACCGATTTTCGCAAGAAAATCGCAAATAAAATAGTCGTGCATTGTTTTGCCCGATACATTTATAAAACTCCTTACCTTAGCCTTTTTCATGGCAAATAAGAACAATATTTTGAGCTTGCTAGCGATGGACAAGATTATGAAGAAATCGGGCGCTTACAGGGTTAGTGATGAAGCCAAGGAAGCCTTGAGGGATGTGCTTGAGGAGTTAGGGGATAAAATCAGCAAGAAGGCTGATGAGCTCAGCAAGCACGCAGGAAGATGCACTATCAAGGCAGTTGACATCCACGTTGCAGCCAAGTAATAATCAGCTAATGCTGGCCTTGTTGCTCTATCACATGATTTTGTAGCATTCATCACACAGGTTCTGCTTCTCAAGCCCTATTGCCTTGCTTAATTCTTCAGGCCGGGTATATACCAATGACTCATTCTCTCGCAAGCCTAGCTCTTGCTTCATCTGCTCTAAGCTCTTACCATAAGCAAAAAGCTCTTTATTAGTATGGAAGTCAATTGCGTGCATGCAAGGGTTCCTTATCTCGGGGAAGGTTATAAACAGGTGAACCTGACTTGCGCCTATATCCCTAAAATACTTTACATCATGCTTAAGTGTCGTGCCTCGCACAATTGAGTCATCAACCACTATCACAATCTTGTCCTTTACATCTTCCTCATAGATGTAATGCTCGTCAATGGTCTGCAAGTCCCTGTGCTTCTGTGTAGGCTGCATGAAGATCCTTGAGCTAAAGGGGTTTTTCTCAATTGCATTCTCATAGCTAAAGCCTAAAGCCCTTGACTTATTGGCAAGCTCTATTGCTGCTGATTCAGCTGTCCTTGGAACAGGGGCAATCACAACTTTGTCCTTGTTTTCAATGAGGTGCTGGTATTTTTCAGGGCGTTCAGCCTCAAACCTCTTCCACATAAGGTCCAGCAGTTCCCTTCTTATAGTCTTGACTCTCTTATCATTGATAAAAGAGGAAGCCCTCATGAAGTATGAAGCCTCAAATGGGCAGAAGAATAGCTGCGGCTCAACAATTTGACGCCTATGCATCTCAAAGTCCTTGGTTATTAATATCAGCTCTCCTGGCTTGACTTCGTCATAAGCGCTCTTGCCAGTGACGTATTTCTTTTCCTTAGTTCCCTTGAAAAGCATTTTTTCAAGTGCCACTGTTTCTGAGGAAAAAGCATAATCAATAACCTTATCACCTTCTTTGTTGACGCCAAAGAATAATGGCCTTCTTCCTCTGGGGTCCCTAAAAGCCACAAGACCGACGTTGTTGACCATTGTCAGGACAGAATAAGTTCCTTTAACCCTTTCAAGCACTCCTTTAACGCTCTTGCCCACCCTTTCAACAACCTCTGTGTTTTCTGGCTGACCGAAGAATTCCTGGTTAAATACTTTGAGTATGGCCTCAAGGTCATTGTTAGTAGCCTGCCTCAAGCCTTGGCTTGCAAACTGCTCAATTATCTCCTTGAAGTTATGCACATCCCCATTATGCACCATTGAAACTTTGTAAAAAGGAGCAATAAGCGGCTGGATACTCTCCACTTTCATTTTTTCTTTCTCTGCTTCGCAAAGCTGCTCTGCTTCTTGCAAGAAAGTATAGCCTGCTGTAGGGTACCTTACCTGGCCTATTCCCATGAAGCCTTTTAGCTTTTGCGCCTCAGCCTCCTTGTCCTTGAAGACATCGGATACTTTCCCGACTCCCCTAACAACCTCAAAAGGATTGAAATCCTCAAGAGTGTGGCTGACTGCTATCGCCCTTAGCCTCCTGTATTCTTTTCTTGAGAACTTGAGCTTTCTTATGGTAGCAACGCCTGCAGAATAATCACCCCTGTTCTGCATCTGGTTAAGCGCAGAGGCCACAATTGCCCCTAGCTCAGGCCTGTCCTTGCTTGAGATGACTCCGAATATTCCGCACATGATAATCTTAAGCGAAAATCAGGTTTCTTATAAAATTTACTGTACAATCAAGCGCCAAAAGGAGATTAGTCACTATAGCTAGACAAAGATAGGTATATAAAGAAAAAATTCAGAGCTTTATCTTCATGAAGTCATGCGCTGCCTGGCTTTCCTTGAAGAATGTCTTTATCTCTTCCTCAATCTTCTCAGAAGTCTTGTATCTCTGGGAGAAGTGTGTCACAACAAGCTTTTTTACGTTTGCATTTGTAGCTATCAATGCTGCCTGCTTGGTTGTCAGGTGCTTGTATTCTGCTCCTTTTTCCTCTAGGTCAGAGGCATAGGCTGACTCTGCGATTAGCAAGTCTGCATCCTTTGCCAGGTCATAAGCGTTCTTGCATGCAAGTGTGTCTAGTATTACAGTCAATTTCTTGCCTTTCTGGATGTGAGAAACATCATCAGGCTTTATCTCCTTGCCTTTGAAATTAACAGCCTTGCCTAGCTGCAGCTTGCCAATAAGCGGGCCTCCGCGCAAGCCAAGGGCTTTGGCTTTTGCCATGTTAATCCTGCGCTTGTCCTTTTCAATAATGCTATAGCCAAGGCATGGCAATTTGTGGTCTAGGTAGGCTGCTTCAACATAGTATTCTTCTGCATCATGCACTTTTTCCACGCCTTCAGGGTTAAGCTCTTTCACTTCCAGGTCTAGGCGATTGTTCTCAAATCCTACGCTGCTAAGCATACAGTTAATCCTTTCGCTGGTCTCTATAGGCCCAAATAGTGTGACTTTTTGCGGGTTCTCATTGTTGCTGATGGTCTGCAACAAGCCAATCAGGCCGGCAACATGGTCTCCGTGCCAGTGGGAAATGAAAATCTTTCTTACCTTATTCCTATTAATGCCTGCAATGTTCATCTGCCTCTGGGTGCCTTCTCCGCAATCGATTAGAATGCCCTCTCCCTTGTTCTCTATGTAGATTGCCTGGACATTCCTCTCCTTTGTGGGCACCATGCAGCTGGTGCCTAGCATTGTTATTTCCATAGCAAATAAGGGGTTTATTGCTGTTTTTAATTGTTTGCATGGAATGGGACTGAGCGACGAAGGTGCGAATGTCGCATATTTCCCTAAAGGCTATCAAAAGCCACGGCTTTTGGAGCCTCAAAAGCCAAAGGCTTTTGTAGGCTTTCGCTAAAGGCTTGAGGCAAAAGCTTTTTAAACAACACGCCAGTGCTAGAAAGCAACATGCCAAGGAAGAAAGGAGCTAAGAAAAAGCAGGAAAAAAAGCAAGTGAAAGAGCCTCAGGCAGAGGCAGAGCTAAAGGAAAAGCCTAAGCTAGAGGAATTCATAGAGCTTGAGGAGCTGAAAGAAGAAGTCAAGGAAGAGCAGAAAGAAAAAGAAGAGCTTCTAGTGCAAGATAAAAAAGAAGAAGCCAAGGAAAAGGATTCTAAGAAGGCCGTAATCAATGCCATACTGGCAAGGGAGAGGGTGCTCACAGAAGCCACAGATGAAGCCAGGTCTTTGTACGACAAGAGCGCCTATGGACAGGTGCTTGATGACGGAAGAGTGCAGCTAGCCCTTCCAGAAGCGCTATACCTGCTTGAAAAAGGAAAAATACAATTGCTAGAGGGCAAGAAAAAGAAGATTACAAAAGAAGAGTTCATTGCCAAGGCAAGAAAAGTAGAGCCTAACTTCTGGATAAGGTACTGCGTGTTCAAGGACATGAGGAACAGGGGCTACATCATCAAGACAGCGCTTAAGTTCGGGGCAGACTTCAGGGTTTATGACAGGGGAGTCAAGCCAGGGGAAGACCATGCAAGATGGATAATCTTCCCAGTACACGAAGGAGAGACTTTGACGTGGTACGAATTCGCAGCCAAGAACAGAGTAGCCCATAGCACCAAGAAAAGGCTTATGATGGGAATAGTTGATGACGAAGGAGATGTCACTTACTACGAGATTAAGTGGATGAGACCCTGATTTAGCTATTGGCAAAGTATATAAATCAAGTTCTAGTTCTTATGAGCAACAAAATGCAAATGATAAGCAAGGATGCTGTGCTAAGGATAGTGCAGCAGAAAGGCCCAGTAATCCCTAATGACATAAGAAAGGAAATGGGAGGGGAGAACATACTTATCTCTGCCATCTTGTCCGAGCTTTCTCAGGATGGTAAAGTAAAAATAAGCCATACTAAGATAGGAGGCACACCAGCCTATTACTCTCCAGGCACAGAGATAAGATTGCAGAACCTGATGAAACACCTTAACCACAAGGACAAGGAGACAGCTGAGCTCCTGATGCAAAGGAAAGTGCTGAAAGACACTGACCTAACACCTCTGCTAAGAGTGAGCCTGAGGAACATCAGGGACTTTGCCAAGCCCCTAGAGGTCAATGTGAGAGGGATCAAGGAGATTTATTGGAAATGGTACATGCTGCCGACACCTGAGGCAGAGAAGCTAATAATGGGTTCTGTAAGGCCTGTAAGAAAGCCAGAGATTATTGTGCAGAAAAAGCCAGTTATTGTTGCGCCTGTGAAAGAAGAGCCAAAAAAAACCGAGCCTAGAATAATCGCAAAGCCAGAGCCCAGGATTGAAACCAAGAAAGAAGAGCCTAAAAAAATTGAGAAACCTGAAACAAAAAAAGAAGAAGCGAAGAAAGTTGAAAAAGCTGAGACGCAAAAAGCATTAGGATTAGAAGCTGATGATTTGGAAAAGGAAAAAGACCCTTACTTCAAAAAAGTGCTGCAATACCTGAAGGAGAATGATATCCAGGTTATTGAGTACAAGATTCTTAGGAGAAATTCAGAGATAGAGATGATGCTGATAGTCCCATCAAGAATAGGGAGCCAGGAATACTATTGCAAGGCCAAGAACAAGAAAAAAGTCAATGATGGCGAGCTGAGCAGCACCTATGTGCAGAGCCAGGCAAAAAGGCTTCCAGTCATCTTCATAACCACGGGTGAGCTTACCAAGAAAGCTAGGGAGATGCTTGCCAAGGACTTCAAGGGAATGATTGTCAAGAGGATATGAGAAATCAAGATTATGATTCCGTTAAAATAAGCCCTACTCAGATTTGCTCGCAAGCTCGCTCATCTTCGCCGCGCCGTGCAAGTTTACGTTGTAAACATTGCACCAGAAGGCAGCGACGGGCTTATTTTAACCAAAGGAGAAAAAAATGCCACTGCCACTTTCCCACTGGAAAAAGCTTTACCAGCAGTATAAGCACCAGGCTCTTTGCATTGATGTGGAAGCAACCTATTGGAACGGCCCTATTTCTGTAATTGGGGCTTACAGGCCAAAAGATGGGGAGATAGACTACACTGCATATGTAAGAGGGGAGAGTCTGACGAGAGAGAATCTTATGCAAGCCTTTTCTAAATGCAAGCTACTTATAACATTCAATGGCATGAAGTATGATGTGCCTGAAATTGAAAAACAGTTTCCAAGGGTACTGCCAAAAAACATTCCTGTGATTGACCTTTACCTGATTGCAAAGCAGCTCAACCTTGACACTGGACTTATGGTACTAGAAAACACTTTCAAGATTCTCAGAAAAAAGGAAGTCGAGGGCAAAAAGCATATCTCCACCAAGATGTGGAAAAAATACGAGCAGAAAAAAGACAAGAGAGCTCTTAATACATTGATAGAGCACAACCGCCAGGACACAATAAACCTTTACCCGCTGGCTGAGAAATTGATGGGGATGATAAAATAGAAAAAGAAAGCTATAATACTAAAAATTCGGGGATGATAAAATGGGCCTTGCAATAACAGAAATCCTTAACCCGAATGAAATAAGCATTGAGGACTTGAGGAACAAGACTCTTGCTGTGGATACTTATAATCTTCTTTACCAGTTCCTTAGCAGCATTAGGCAAGCAGACGGTAGCCTTCTTATGGATAGCAAAGGCAGAGTCACAAGCCACCTCACAGGATTGTTTCACAGGATTACCAGGCTCATGGGCTATAACATGAAGTTCATCTTCTGCTTTGACGGCAAAGTGCCAGAGCTAAAGGGAAAAGAGCGTGAGCGCCGAAAGGAGCTTAAGGTTGAGGCGCAAAAAAAATATGATGAAGCTGCAAAAGAAGAGGATGTTGAGAACATGAAGAAATTTGCAGCAAGGACCAGCAGGCTCACCTCTGAGATGGTAGAAGATGCAAAAGAGCTGATAAAAGCCCTTGGGCAATGCATTGTTGAGGCTCCTAGCGAAGGAGAAGCACAGGCATCTTATATTGTGAAGAAAGGCGATGCAGATTATGTTCTTTCCCAGGATGCTGACTGCTTCATGTTCGGGGCACCAAGGCTTGTCAAGAACCTCACCATTAGTGGCAAGAGAAAAAAGCCAGGAGCTTATGCTTATGACGAAGTAATGCCTGAAATTATTGCCCTTAGGGATGTGCTAAAAGAATTGGAGCTTGACCAGGACCAATTGATAGTGCTAGGCATTCTTGTAGGCACTGACTACAATGTCGGCGGTATCAAGGGCATTGGGCCAAAAAAAGCCTTGGCACTGATAAAAAAGCACAGCAAAGATAGCAATAATGGCAAGGACAGCCAAGGCTTTGATGAGATTTTCAAGGAAGCTAAATGGGATGAAAGCTTTGATTATTCCTGGAAAGAGGTTTTTGACACCATCAAGCACATGCAAGTCACAGACCATTACACTCTTGAATGGAAGCCTATTGACAAGGAACAGGTAATCAAGGTGCTGGTTGAAGAGCATGATTTTAGCAGGGAAAGGGTTGAGAATGCTCTTGCCAAGCTTGAGCAGAACACGTCAAAGCAGCAAAAAGGCCTTGGTGAGTTCTTCTGAAAGCATCGGCTATAATTAACTCACTTCCTCGAGTATTAGTTTTTTCTTGAATTTCCCCCGCTCCTTTGCTTTCTTGTTCCTTCTTATTTCCAAATCATTCTTATTAATCTTTTTAAAGTCAATTATTGCATATATGACCTCTAAAATATCAGCCAGCTCTTCATCTGTAGCGCATTTCATGAACTCTTCAACTTCTTCCCCTAATTTCTCTTTTAGCTTTTGCCAGTATTCTTGATTATTAGCAACATGAAATTTGTATTTCAATCCTTTTCTCCTAAGGATAATCGGTATCTTATCCCTAACGAGCTTGTTGTATTCCATCAATAAATGTAAACTCTTTAAATTTATATATTTATTTGGTTGGAAAGGGAAACGTTTAAAAAAACCAGAGTTAAAGTGCTTATCATGTCAAAAAAGAGGTTGTTCCAGGCAATAGCCACCTTAGTTGGCTGCATGATAGGAGCAGGCATCCTAGGCATACCCTATGTGGTAGCTCGGGCTGGGTTTATCACAGGGCTAATCAACATAATAGTCTTAGGCATCATCTTTACCTTCATCCACCTATACCTGGGGGAGATAGCCCTTAGGACTAAAGGCAACCACCAATTGACAGGCTATGCTGAGAAATACGCAGGGAAAACAGGCAAGTATTTCATGTTCATAAGCATGATAATAGGCATATACGGGGCATTAATAGCCTACATCCTTGGGAGCGGTGAAGCCTTGGCAAGCATTACTGGGCTGCAGCCAATGCTGTGCAGCTTCATCTTCTTCGGAATAATCTCGTGGCTCATATATATAGGGCTTGATGCTATTGAGAATTCAGAAGCCTTTGCCATGCCGCTGGTATTAATAATAGTCCTTCTAATATTCATACTCTCAATCGGAAGGGTAGAGGGCGCTAACCTTTCAGGTTTCAGCTTCTCAAAAATGCTAGTCCCATACGGGGTTGTACTTTTTGCCTTCATAGGCTGCTCTGCAATCCCTGAAGTCAAGGAAGAGCTTGAGAAGCAGAAAAAAGACATGAAAAAAGCAATAATAATAGGAAGCATAATCCCTGTAGTTGTATATGCCTTGTTTGCATTGGCAATCGTGGGAGTGCTAGGCACTGAAACCCATGCAATAGGCGCATTAGGGCTAGCAGCCATCCTTGGGGAGAAAATGGCTTTCATAGGCTCTTTGCTTGCTGTTCTTACCATGAGCACATCATTCCTTGCGCTAGGATTAGCCTTGAAAGAGCTTTTCATGTACGACTACAACATCAGGAAGAACACCTCCTGGCTATTGGCATGCTTCATCCCTTTCATTCTTTTCCTGCTGCTGCAGCTGCCCGCGCTCAAGGAAAACGCTACCTTCACCTTGGTGCTTGAGGTCACAGGCATTGTTACAGGGGCCATTACAGGCATACTAATAGTGCTCATGGTCATGAATGCGAAAAAGAAAGGTGAGAGAAAGCCAGAATACAGCATCTACATCAATAAGTTCATTGCTTTCCTATTGGTGATAGTTTTCATAATCGGGGCCTTGAACCTGCTATTGAAAATAACCGGGATGAAATTATGGTAGCTTCATGGATAATCCTGGCTCTTATATCAGCGTTGCTAGTAAGCTCTTCCAGCATCCTGGAGAAGAGGACTCTTCTTCACCAGCACGCCATGGAATTCATAACAGTGCTGTCAATATGCACAGCCATCTTCACCATGCCTCTTTTCTTCATGTCTGACACTTCATCAATAAGCCTTAATGCCATTGCTATGACTTTTATAGCTTCATTCATAGGCTCACTAGCAGCATTGCTGACTGCCAAGGCTGTAAGGCATATAGCCATCTCGCTCTCAAGCCCTTTGCTCGCATTTACTCCTCTTGCAACCCTGATAATAGCAGTTATTTTCTTAGGTGAAAAAGTTACTGGAATACAAGTTACAGGCATATTAGTGCTCATGGCAGGAGCTTATTTTCTGCAAAGCCACGCCCATGATAATGTATTGGAGCCATTAAAGCAATTATTCAAGTCAAAGCACATCCGCTACATGCTCCTGGCAGTAATGTTCTACGGCATAAGCAGCGTGCTTGACAAAAAAATACTAGGGGCAGAAGCAGATGGGGGGCTTGGGGTGCCAGCCCTGGCCTACTTGCCATTAAACCAGTTCTTCCAAGCAATCATACTTGTGGTGATGATGCTCATATTCCATGATGGCTTCAAGGGGGTAGAGCAAGGTATAAGGAGCGGGTGGAAGCCTATATTATTGATTGGGTTTCTGCTAGTTTGGGCCAGGCTTAGCTATACTTTTGCACTTTCCCTTCCAGGGGTTCTGGTAAGCCTTTTCATACCAATAAAAAGGCTTGGGATCATATTCACGACTTTCTTTGGGGGCAGAATATTCCATGAGAAGGAAGTCATCAGGAGAAGCCTTGCGTGCGTTGTGATGCTAATAGGGGCAGTGCTCATCCTATTCTAGGAAACACCTTGCCTGAGAAACCATAAAAATTTAAAAGCAGCCATTGATTCTGGTAGTGCTATGCTATGCATCAAAGTGCCTCTTAAGCAGGCAGAAAAAATAAAAAAGGAGCTGATAAGGAATGGTCTTCTTGACAAGGAGCACATGATCGCCAGAGACAGTCAATTCATCTATTTCCCGATAAAGAAAAAATTCCCCACAGAGCATAAGATAGTCTTCAAGATGGTAGGAAAGCGCAAATTGCAGTCTGACCTCAAAAAAGTCCTAGAATCAAAGCTAAAGCCCGAGGAGCTTGAGCTGCTAAAAAGGTCAATGGATGTCATAGGAAGCATCGCCATCATTGAAATACCCACTCTGCTCGAGAAGAAAGAAAAGCTCATAGCAGAGGAAGTATTAAAAAACAACAGGAACATCAAGACTGTTCTGAAAAAAGGTAGGCACGAAGGAGTTTTCAGGACCCAGAAGCTAGAATACCTGGCAGGGGAAAAGACCAAGGAAGCTGTGTGCAAGGAAAACAATGTAGTGATCAAGCTTGATGTTGAGAAAGTATATTTCTCCCAAAGGCTAAGCCATGAAAGAGGAAGGATTGCAAGCTTGGTAAAAAAGCCAGAGGAAGTTATTGTTATGTTCTCAGGATGCGGGCCTTACACTTGCGCCATTGCCAAGAACACGCCTGCCAAATATGTGACTGGGGTGGAGATAAACCCTGAAGGACATAGGTATGAGCTGCAGAACATACTTCTCAACAAGCTAAGCAGCAAAGCCAAGGCATGCCTTGGAGATGTGAAAGATATAATGCCCAAGCTAGAGAAGAAATATGACAGGATAATCATGCCACTGCCCAAGTCAGCAGCAGACTACCTTGATGTTGCTCTCAAATATGCAAACAAAAATGCCATCATACACTTTTATGACTTCCAGAAAGAAGGAGATTTTGAAAAGAGCATTGAGAAGATAAAAAAGGCATGCAAGACTGCAAAGAGGAAATGCAAGATTCTGGGAATAGTCAAGTGTGGCCAGTCCTCACCAAGAGAGTTCAGGATTTGCGTGGACTTTGAAGTCATTTAGATTCTAAAATAATGCGCGCTCAGAAGTTACTTACTTCTGTCATTGCTTTCGCTCCAAGGGTGTTCACTTCATTCATTGCGCGCAAATAAATAATAATCTGGCTTAATTTATAAATTTTTAGAAGAAAAAAACTATCCGAACATCTGCGTAAACTCATCACTGCCTTCTTCTTCATTCTTTACTTTGTCTATGGCGCAGAGGAAGTCGTGCTGTGTCACCTTGGTCCTGTTCTTCCTTATGGCAAAGTAGCCTGCTTCTGTGCACACAGCCCTGACTTCTGCCCCTGAAAAGCCTTTCATCTTCTTGAGCAGCGCATCAATCTTGATTTTCCTGTCAAGGGTCATCTCCTCAGTGTGTATCTTGAATATCTCCTTTAACCCTTTATCGTCAGGCAAGGGCACTTCTATCAGCCTGTCTAGCCTGCCAGGCCTTATCACTGCAGGGTCTAGTATGTCAAGCCTGTTAGTGCATCCGATTATCTTCACATTGGCAAGGGGCTTGAAGCCATCTATCTCTGCCAAGAACTGCATGAAAGTCCTTTGCACCTCTCGCTCGCCACTCGTACCCAGGTCAACCCTTTTGGCTGCCAAGGCATCAAGCTCATCAATGAATACTATGCTAGGGGCTTTTTCCCTTGCCAGCTGGAATATCTCTTTTACCAGCTTAGCTCCTTCACCTATGAATTTCTGCACTAATTCAGAGCCAACAATCTCTATGAAGGTGCTATTGGTGGAATTGGCAACTGCTTTTGCAAGCAAGGTCTTGCCTGTTCCTGGCGAGCCATGCAGCAGTATTCCTTTTGGCGGCTGTATGCCTACTTTCTTGAAGATCTCAGGATTATTTAGCGGAAGCTCTATCACTTCCTTTATCTCTTGCATCTGGGCATCCAATCCCCCTATCTCTGACCAGCTAACATTAGGCTTTTCCATTATCACAAACCTTTCGACATTGAAATATTTGGAAGAAGCAACTTTCTCAATCACAGTCAAATTTTTCTGCTCAACCAATACTGTTTCTCCAGGAACAAGGTTTTTTGCGCCATTAGAGACCTGGACTAGGAACTTGTTGCCGTTAGGCAAGGCTATGACTGCTCCCTTATCAATCATATCGACGACATCTGCAAGCATCAGGGCTGGGCTCCTGAACCTTTCAAGCTCTTCCCTTAGCTGTGAAAGCGTCTCGCGAAGGAGCCTGTTCTCTTCCTCTAATTCGTTGGAAGAAGTGGTATAGTAGAAAACAGAACGCTTTATCTCCTCTTTGGTTTGCATAAAAAATCCGAAATCAAGTTTGGTTTATAAACCTTACCATTAAAAATTTTACACCTGAAGTGGTGACAAAAAGTTTTTAAATGCAAATATCATACTGGCTCTTATGGGTGAGATCGGGCTTAACTTCTTTGTCAACTTCATGGTTGCCATAGCCCTTGGCATACTGGTGGGTCTTGAGAGGGAGTTCCATGCTGCTAAAGGCAAAAAAGAAAGCTTTGCTGGCATAAGGACTTTTACTATCGTATCGATTTTTGGCGCACTAGTAGGCTACCTGGGGATTAATTACTCTTATTGGATAATTGTTGCTGGGCTGATATGCTTTTCCATCTTCGCAATTGTTTTTTATGTGATTGACTGCCAGGTCTCAAAGCGTTATGGGGCCACAACCGAGATTGCGAGCATAGTGGTTTTTGTCATAGGTATACTTTGCTCAGCAGGCCAGTTAAGGCTGGCTATAATCGCAACTATAATTCTTACCCTTTTCCTTTCTCTTAAGGGCCCTTTGCATGGCTTTGTGAAAAAACTAGACAAGGAAGACATCTACTCAACCCTCAAGTTTGCTATCATAGCCTTCATCATCCTGCCATTCCTCCCTGACAAGGCTTACGGCCCTTTCAATGTGTTGAATCCGTATAAGATATGGCTTATTGTTGTGCTCATCTCTGCCATCAGCCTTGTGGGCTACCTTGCCATGAAGTTTATTGGAGCAAAAAAAGGAATGAGCATAACTGGTTTTTTCGGCGGGTTTGTGTCAAGCACCGCTGTCAGCATGAGCATGTCCCAAACTTCCAAGACAGTCACCAAGATAGTCAACCCTTTTGTATTTGCAATGGTAATAGCCTGCTCTACCATGTTCTTCAGGGTGCTCGTGGTGGTAGGAATACTTAATAGGGCGCTTCTAGGGAAGTTGCTAATCCCTCTCCTGGCCATGGGGATTACTGGTGCTGCTTCTGCTTTTGTTTTATGGAGGAAAAAAGAAAACGTGTCTGAAAAGGACAAGCAGCTAAAGATACACAGCCCGTTCACCATAGGCCCTGCGCTTAAGTTTGCCTTGTTCTTCATCATTGTCTTATTCATCGCCAAGATAGGCTCAGTCTACCTGGGGTCAAAGGGGCTTTACCTAACAGCCTTGCTCTCTGGGCTGGCTGATGTTGATGCATTGACAGTCAGCGTCACCCAGCTTACCAATGCAGGAAGCGTAGCAGCTGATGTGGGGGTGACTGCCATAGTCATAGGAGTCATCACCAACACACTTGTCAAGGCGGGCATTGCCAACATATTTGGAAGCAAGGAATTCAAGAAAAAGATTAATGTTGTGTTTGCCCTGATTGTGCTAGCAGGGCTTATAAGCCTGCTTTTTATCTGAGAAAAAAATTTATCTGAGAATAAAAAGTCTGAGAATAAAAAAAATCACACAACTAGCTTGCCTTTCTTCATCATCCAGAGCTTTTTTTCCTTTACTGGCTTGCCACCCTTTGCTTTTTCTTTCTTCACTCCGTAGATGTCCAGCTTCTGCTCCTTGGCATTGATGACAATGTCATAATGATAGACTGTGGGCCTGTCATCCTCAAACCCTGAGCCCAGGGCCACGTGTATCATGCCTGCAATCTTCTCATTGACAATCAAGTAGTTGCACAGCCTGGCCTTGGGGTTGGTGTTTATGGCAAACTCCCCTATCTTGTTGAAGTTCTTTTTCTTCATGTCAATTATTTCCTGCGGCAATGACTTATGTTTTTCCTGCTTGAGCAACACTTTCATAGCCTCATTCTTCTTCTCATTTATCTTCTTGATTACACTCTTTGG
This sequence comes from Candidatus Woesearchaeota archaeon, assembly GCA_016935175.1. GTDB lineage: Archaea > Nanobdellota > Nanobdellia > Woesearchaeales > SM23-78 > SM23-78. Next base: position 16,419 of record JAFGRK010000019.1, read on the forward strand.
CCCGCCAACTATCTTGTAGCCTTTCTCATCAAACTTCACTACCAAAGGGTTCTTCTTGCTGAGCACATAGCTCTTGTCAATGCTTATGACCACGTCCCCGTAAAGAGTTCCTTTCATGTACTCCGGGGTCACAAACATCTCTCCGCCAGGGACATTGGCATAGGTTCCTGCCTTGATGCCTTTCTTCAGGCACTTAGGGTCAAGCTTGTGCCTGACATCAACATCAGAGCCAAGAGGCTCTCTTCTCTTGTTGTTCTTGCCGATTAGGAAGACTTCAAAATTGGTCTTGCCAGAGTCAACCACTATCTTATCAGACTGGCTCACCTTCTTTATTAGGGCGTCGTCATCCTTTTTCATCTTGAGCCAGTCTATCTTGCAGCTCTCAATGAAGATGTCAATGGGCAATGTGTCTGTGAAGCCTAGCCTGCAAAGAGGAGGCCTGTTGTCTATCTTAGTCTGGGGGGACCATGGCAGCTGGTAAATTATGCCCCCTGGAGAGTCCCACCTTGACTTCTTGTTAAGGGTAGGGTAGCCTATCACTTCCCCGAACAAGTGCTTGCCAGCATAGCCTTCTCCCTTGATGAAGAAAGCAGCATCATTAGCCTTGAAGCGGTTAAGCCTCAGAAGGCTTGAAAGCTTTTTGAATCGCTTGAAGACAGGCTCATCAATGTTCTTGTCCAGCTCACAACCCAGCAAAGTCGAAGATAGCTCTCCAATTCTTTCTCCTTCTTCTAGCATGGTCTTTCGCACGCTGCTGGCCTTCAAGGCCTTTTTCCTGGCAGGGCAGCTAAGAAAAGCTGTCCTTACAAGGGCGTAGGAGTCAAGATAATCTTCCAGAGGGTACTCTATGTCATCAGCCTTGGCTATAAGGTCAAAGCCTATTCCTACTTTCTCATTCTTCTTGATATTGTAGAGCTGAGACCAGATAATCCTGTTAGTGACCATTAAGTCATCCCACCTGTACTTCCTGAACCATTCTGGCCTGAGCCTGAGCTTGAGAGTATTGCCCTTGCCATTGCTGATTATGAAACCCTTATTATCAGAGCTCACAAAGGCATCTGGCTTCTTGAAAATCTTCCTAAACCCTCCTTTGGCTTTCTTGTCAACCATATCGATGAAATCATTAAGGGAAATAGTAACCTTGTTCTTCACTCCTTTCTTAAGCAGCTCATAGGCATTCCACACATCCATCAAGGCATCGAGCGCCTCTGACTTTTCCTGGATGATGCTGACAGACAAGTCTCCCTTGAGGTTATGCACAGCCCTGCTAAAAGGAGCCAGCGCAAAGAAAGCCTTCTCATCCCTCACATCAAGAACAGCAAAGAAAGTCTTACCCTTGTATTGAGCCAAACAATTTTCATAATACTTCACAGCATCATTAAAAGCCTTAAGGTTGTATTTCATACTCCCAACAGAAAAACCTAAATTAATAAAGGTTGTGGTTTTCAGATTTAGACATCAAGCTTTAATGCAAATCAGCCTCTTGGTGCTCTTTGTCAGGACCTCTTTCCTATTTCCGCCGATCAGCAGCACATCATCCTCTATCCTTATGCCTATACCTGTCTTCTGGTTGTAATAGCCAGGCTCAATCGTAAAGACCATGTCTTTCTCCAGGATGTCCTTGGATTTTAGCCCGAGGTTTGGCTTTTCATGTATCTCAACGCCAATGCCATGGCCTAGGCCATGCACAAAGTATTTTGCATCACTGCCAAAAAGCTGGGTCGAGTACTTGTAGAGGCTTCCTGCAGTCATTCCTTCTTTTGCCTTGCCAATGCAAGCCTCTTGGATTGCCAGGACTTTGCTGTAAATAAGCACTTCTTTGCTGCTAGGCTTGCCAAGGTATATAGTCCGGGTCATGTCAGCGTGATAGCCTTTGTACTTCACCCCGAAATCCATGACAAGAAAGCCTTTTTTTAGCTTGGAGCCTGGAACATGATGGGCTATCACTGCATTATTGCCGCTGGCAACTATTGGCTCAAAGCTCATCTCTGCGTCAGCCTCTAAAGCTTTTATTTTTATGAACCTAAGAATGTCTTTTTCTGTCCTGAACTTCCTGAAATTAGCAATAATTCCTGAGAAGATCGAGTCTGTAAGCTTGCAAGCCTTTCTTAACCTTGCCAGCTCTTCATTGGTCTTGGTCTCCCTGAGCGAAAGAAGGAATTTACTGCTGTCAGCTAGCTTGAAATGCTTCTTGAGAAACCTTTTCTGGCTTATTAGCAGGCTAGAATAATCAGCGCCAACCTTCCCTATACTATTCTTCCTGACAAAAGCTGCAAGGTCTTGCTTAAAGCTGCTCCAGTTCACCACCTCGAATCCTTTGAACTTAGGAGAATAAAGTGGAGAAAGAAACAGGTAATTGGCTTTTCTTGTCAAGAACATCATGCCGTGCTCAAATTCCAAACCCACAAAATACTTGAAAGCAGGGGACTTGTTGAAAAGCATAATCGCGTCAAGTTTTTCTTTTTTCAGGTATTTTCTTATTTCTTGGAGCTTCATACAAGGAGGTTAGCATTTATCATTTAAATCTTTATCGGGTTAGTCATCAGGGGGCTAAGCTCACAAAGTGTGCGCATGTATTCCTTTAAAGGAACACTCAAAAATCTTAAAGGTTTTTGTTGCCGCCTGCTTTTGAGATCTTTTCGTGCTAAAAGGTCACACTGGACATGTTGCCGTAAGCCTTATAAACAAGTTATGTGTTTGTTCGTATTACTATGATCAGCGTTAGCCTGCTCTCCAGCTATGATTATTGCCCTAGGAAGCTTTTTCTTGAGCAGGTGCTAAAGCTCATAGTCATACCCAGGGAATCTGTTGTCAAGGGCAGCATCAGGCATGAGGTGCAGGACAGAATCAGCAAGGCAGAGGAGAGTATTGTCAAGAGCATAAAGTCAGAGCAGAGCTACAAGGAGCTGTTGGAGAAGTACAAGAAGCTTCATTCTGATCTCTTGAACCAGAGCATCATCAAGAACAAGAGCAAGCTGGGTGAGATAAAGGTCTCATTGGCTGAGTTCTTCAAGGAATCATGGCCTACAGTGCTTGAGGAGAGCAAAGACCGGGCCTTGAATGTGCATAAATTCATCCAGTCCAACAAGGTGTTTGGTGATGAACTCTGGAGAAGCCTTAGCCCTAAGATTGAGACAGAGTATTATGTTGCCTCAGAGGAGCTCCAGCTCAAGGGAGTGATTGATAGGCTAGAGGTCTATGATAACAAGTTCGTAAGGGAGGTTGTGCCTTATGAGCTTAAGACTGGCAGCGTCCCAAGGGAAGGGGTTTGGCCTGGTCATAAGGTCCAGGTAGGCGCCTATGTCATGCTCTTAGAGAAGAACAAGATGTTTGTGAGAGAGGCTTTTGTCAAGTACCTGGATATAAGCGAGGCAAGGCCTGTGATGATGAACCCTTTCCTTGAGAAGAAAGTGCTTGAGGCAAGGGATGCTGTTCTTAAGCTGTTCCAGGGAAAAGAAATACCTTGCATATGCGAGAACTCTAAGAAATGCTCTTCCTGCAGCCTGAAAGAGCAATGCTGGAATGAAAAGTTTATAAAAGAGAGATTATCCCTGCTTTCTTGAAGAATTGGGCCTGTGGTCTAGCGGCTACAGCAAAAGAGCAGCTCTTTTGAGCTTGCGGCTTTTGCGCCGCAAATGATCCCACCTTCACATGCATTTGAGCAAAACTCTTTTGCTGAATGCGGTGGTGGTCGCCAGTTCGAATGAGCTTTTGCCAAAAAGCTAGCGAAAGTCTGGCCAGGCCCATTTTATTTTTAAGAGGTTTTTTATGAGGGAAATCGAGGTTAAGATTCTAAACATCAACAAGAATGAAATAGAGAAAAAGCTGGCATTGCTTGGGGTAAAGAAAACCTTTGAAGGCATGCTCGAGGCTTATTATTTTGACTACCCTAACCTAAAGCTCAGAAAATCTGGTAAGACTCTTCGCTTGAGAAAAGAGGATGGCAAGGCAGTGCTCACTTTCAAGCAGAAAGTGAATGACAAGAAATTCAAGATTAGGAATGAGCATGAAGTTGAGCTGTCTGATTTTGGCAAGGCAAAGCAAATCCTTGAGCTGCTAGGGCTGAGGGTTTTTAGTGGCATAAACAAGAAAAGGACTGCTTACACTCTGGGAGAAGTCCACCTGGAGATTGACAAGTACCTTGGCAAGTATTCTTTTGTGCCTGAGTTCCTGGAGATTGAGTCAGAAGATGAGCGCCTTATTTATAAGTACGCGGGGATGCTCGGGTTCAAGCCAAAGGATTGCAAGCCTTGGAGTATGGTTGACATCATTAATCATTACAAGGTTAAGAAAATTAGTAATAAAATACGATAATATTTAAATAATATTGCACAATTTCTGGCGTAATGGACTTAGATAAGCTCGGGATTAAGGCTTCAAAAAAGGCAGAATGCGGGGTTTTGCTTAAGGAATGCTACGCTTATGCAAAGAAAAGCTATCATCCGTCAACTCATAACGCAGCCTTGCTTGTTGACAAAGGCAAGATCATTCTGAGAGGAGTAAATGTTCTTCCTCCTAGAGTTAAAAGGAAAAAGGAGCGTTTTGAAGGCAACAATAAGCATATTTATCCTAATCACGCTGAGAGGGATCTGGTTTACAAAGCAGCTCGCAAAGGGATTTCTACTTCTGGCCTTACCATGGTGATGCCTTGGTTACCATGTATTCCGTGCGCCAATGCAATCATCAGTTCTGGAATAGCTACCTTGATTGTCCATAAACAGATGGTTGAGCGAACAAGAGAAGGATGGCAAGAAGAGCTAAGAAATGCAGTTAAAATCATGAAAGAAGCAGGAGTAAAAATAATAGCTTACGATGGCAGGGTTGGAGCGAAAGCTTATATGCACCATGAAGTTTGGGATGCTTGAATAATAGACAAATTTTTAAACTCTGCCAGCCAGGATAATTCTATGCCTGAATTCAAGGACTTGAGCGTGGCTTATTTTAGCATGGAAATAGGCATAATGCCTGACATACCCACTTATTCTGGAGGGCTTGGAGTGCTCGCAGGAGACACTCTTCGCAGCTGCGCAGACATGAACATACCTGTCATGGGCATTACCTTGCTTTACAAGAAAGGCTATTTCAAGCAGGACATTGACTCTCATGGCAACCAGGTTGAGAGCGAAGTGGAATGGGATCCTTATGCTTTCTTGCAGGCCATGCCCCAGGAGGCAGAGGTTAGCATTGAAGGTAGGCGAGTTCGCATCAAGGCTTGGCTTTATAACCTCGTAGGAAGCGCAGGCCAAATCAACCCAATAATATTCCTTGACACTGATGTCCCTGGCAATGAGGATTATGACAAGAAGATAACCCACCACCTTTATGGGCATGATGATAAGTACAGGCTGGCTCAAGAGATTGTACTAGGCATAGGGGGGGTGAGGATGCTGGAAAGCATGGGATGCACTGGCATCAAGAAATACCATATGAATGAAGGGCACTCTGCACTGCTAGCCTTAGAGCTTTACAATAGGCTCTCTGGGCAGAAATACCCTATTGATGGGGTTAGGAAGATGTGTGTCTTCACCACTCATACGCCAGTGCCTGCAGGGCATGACCAGTTCCCAAAGGAACTGGCAGAGCAGATGCTCGGAAATATGCTGGAAGGCAAGGTAAGGAAGGAAGCCTTCTATAATGACAAGCTCAACATGACTTACCTCGGGCTGAGGTTCAGCGAGTTTGTTAATGGGGTGGCAAAGAAGCATGGTGAAGTGTCAAGAACTATGTTTCCTGGCTATCACATAGAATCAATAACCAATGGAGTGCACTCTTTTTACTGGACTGCTGAGCCTATGAGAAAGCTATTCAACCAATACCTTCCTGGCTGGGAGAACGACCCTTTCAACCTAAGGTATATCTTGGGAGTGCCTAAGGAGGAGATTTGGAGCGCTCACCAAAAGTCCAAGGAAGCCCTTATCAGGCTTGTGAACAGGCAATACAAGGCAGGCATGAGCAGGGAAATATTCACTATTGGCTTTGCAAGGAGGGCAGCCACTTACAAGAGGGGTGACATGCTCTTTAGCGATGTTGACAGGCTTCTTAAGATTGCTGAGAAGTGCAAAGGCATACAGATAATCTACGCAGGAAAAGCCCATCCTAAGGATGCCCAGGGAAAAGAGCTTATCAAGAGGATAATAGCTAAGATGAAAGAAGTAGGCCATAAGATAAAGGTATGCTATCTAAAGAACTATGATATGGGCATTGCCAAGCTCTTGGTTTCAGGAGTCGACATCTGGCTTAACACTCCCCAAAGGCCTCAAGAGGCTTCTGGCACTTCTGGCATGAAAGCAGCCCATAACGGAGTCCTGCATTTCTCTGTGCTTGATGGGTGGTGGCTTGAAGGCCACATAGAGAACGTAACTGGATGGAGCATAGGGGTGCATCCTGAAGTCTCAAAGGAAAACATCCATGAAGAGGATGTCAAGGACATGTACAACAAGCTAGAGTACATAATCATCCCCAGGTTCTATGATGAAAGGGATAAGTGGGTTGAGATGATGAAGCATGCCATTGCCATTAACGGCTCATTTTTCAACACGCACAGGATGGTGCAGCAATACGTCTCCAATGCCTATTTTGAGTAGAAAGATTTATAATCAGCCATAATTGTTTCTCTTTGAGTTATGAATAACGAAAAGATTATCCAGGTAAAAAGCCTTACCAAGAAATATAGGGATTTCAAGGCAGTGGATGATATCTCGTTTGAGGTTCGCAAAGGCCAGATTTTCGGCTTTCTAGGTCCTAATGGCGCAGGCAAGTCAACCACTATCAAGATGCTGACCACTCTCCTGCACCCGAACGGGGGAGAAATAATGATTGACGGCAAAAACCCAGTAAGCCAGCCAGATGCTGTGAGAAAGGCTTTTGGCATAGTATTCCAGGACCCTAGCCTTGATGATGAGCTCACTGCTTGGGAGAACATGGAATTCCACGGGGTCCTTTACAGCATACCTAAGCCTTTACGAAGGCAAAGGATTGAGCATATGCTTAAGATTGTTGAGCTTTGGGAAAGAAAGGATGAATTAGTCAAAAGGTTCTCTGGCGGAATGAAAAGAAGGCTTGAGATCGCAAGAGGCTTGCTTCACCACCCCAAGGTGCTTTTCCTTGATGAGCCAACCCTCGGGCTGGACCCTCAGACAAGGAACAATATCTGGAACCATATAATTGATTTGAACAAGGAAGAGGATATTACTGTTTTTTTCACAACTCATTACATGGAAGAGGCAGAGAAAGTAGCTGATTATATCTGCATAATTGACCTTGGAAAAATCATTGCAAAAGGCAGCCCTGGTGAATTAAAGTCCAAAGCCAAGGCAAGATCATTGGAAGATGCATTCATCAAGCTAACAGGAAAAAATATCCGTGAGGAAGAGGCCAAGCCAATTGATAAGCTAAGGATGAGAAGAAGGGTGTTTGGCGGCAGGAGATAAAAAATGAGGACAGTCTATATTTTATGGCTTAGGCAGATAAAAAGGTATTTTCGCTCTAAGTCCAGGATAATCGGCTCACTAGGCCAGCCATTGCTGTTCCTCGTGGCGCTGGGCTTTGGGTTTGGCCCAATATATGCGAAAGCAGGAGGAGGGGATTACATCCAGTTCCTTACGCCAGGCATCATTGCCATGAGCACACTGTTCACATCCACATTCATGGGCATTGAGCTGATATGGGATAAGGAGTTCGGATTCTTAAAAGAGACCTTGGTAGCCCCTGTGTCCAGGCTCAAGATAATGATGGGCAGGACTCTTGGAGGTGCGACAGTTGCAGTATTGCAAGGGCTCATAGTGCTATTGATATCATTGCCTATAGGGTTCAGCCCTAACTGGGTTGCCTTGCCATTAGCCATATTATTCCTTATAATGATAGCAGTGATATTTACAGCATTTGGCACTGCAATAGCCACAAAAATGGAGGATATGCACGGGTTCCAGCTAATTGTGAACTTCCTTCTCATGCCTTTGTTCTTTCTCTCAGGAGCAATATTCCCAATCAATGGGGCTCCTGCAGCCATAAAGGCAATAGTGCTGATTAATCCCTTGACTTATGGTGTTAGGGGGCTTAGGGCTGCGCTTACAGGCACAGTTGATATCAGCTCATTAGGCAACCTCGGAATCATGGTAGGGATAGCTTTATTGTTCGTGGCAATAGGGAGCTACTTATTCTCTAAAGTAGAGATATGAATAAGAAAATATGAATAAAAAAATCGTGTGCATAATATAAAACTAAAGAAAAAAAAGCAGCTCAGACCTTAACCCTTAACCTCTTCACGTGCGGGCTTGCCTGCCAGAGCTTCTTCTTGTTCTTCATGCCAGCTCTCACAACTGCTCCCCTGCTCTTAAGGTCTCTTATCCTAGAAGCTGCCACATTCTCAGAAACATTGAACTCCTTGGCAAGGTCTCCGACTGTCTTTGAGCCTGTCATCAGGAATATTAGCCAGTCCTGCTCTTCCTTGCTAAACCTCTTTTCAAAGGCTTCAAGCCTCTTTTTCTTATCCTCCTTCTCAAGATAGACATAGGCATTGACATTGACCTTGTGAGTCTCAAGAATCTCTTTTGCACCCCAATAAGTTACCATGTAGGTTCTATTCAGGAGAATGGGATTATTGTCCTTGAATTTCCTATAATGAAAGTCAAAAAGCATGTCAGCGTATTCAAGCAGGCGCCTTGGGTTCCCATCTGCGCAAGCCACCAGCAGGTTTAAGGCTTCATTGTGCAGCTTGTTATAGTAGTTAATTCCTTTTTTCCTGTGCTCCAGCCTTGCCTTGAGTATCTCTTTCATCTCCTCATCATCAAGAGTAGGAAGCTCTATTGTCCTGTTGCCTAGCCTTTCCTTGAAAGCAGGTGTCACGTTCTTGAGGTATTTGCTGATCTGGGCTATGATTATGCTCTTAATCCTTTTCTCGTTAGTGTTCTCCCATTTCGCCCTTGCCTCAAGTATGAGGTTCTTGTCAGTTGCCTGGAACTCATCTATTATCAGGACAGGGGTCTTGGAAGGGTATTCCCTGAAGGTTATCCTATCAAAGAAGTTCTTCTTGTTCTTGAGCTCTTCCTCAAGATTAAAGCTTTTTGGCAGCTCCTGGGCATCCAGGTAGACAAATGTGTGGTTCTTGAGGTTCTGTTGCACCCTTAAAAGCAATGATGACTTGCCAGAGCCTGTCAAGCCGTTCAGAAAGCAAATCTCTCCCTTGAGGATGTGGTTGACCAGCTGCTCTTCCTGCCTTTCCAGCCCTACGAGCAGCGGATTGGGCCTCATATCCAACGGGTTCTCTTTAAAGCCAAGCTGCTCAAACCAGGTGGCCATAATGCTTCTATTGGAAGGGTATTATATAAATCTTACTCAAAGATGGGTTGGGTAAAATCTCTTGAAAAGTGCTCTACTCGGCACCCCGTGGGGGCCGACCCCCGCCTCGCCACGCCATGCCAAGCCTTAACAGGCGTTGGCAAAGGTGGCGGTGCTCAGAGGCAAAGCCTCTGGCACCACAAAAGCAATGCTTTTGGCGGTGACGAGCACTTTTAAAGTATACGCCTCAAAAGTAGTCTATTAGCAAAAACTTTATATATTCAAAGCGATTTAGCAGGAGTATAAGTTTGCATGAATATCTCATGGTAATGTAGAGGAGGGATTATTATGGCTGAGGAAGACAAGAAATTTTCAAAGCAGCTGATTGGCAAGACTGTTGTTTCTAAGACAGGCAAGAGGTTCGGGGAAGTAGGCGATATTGTGTTTGAGACAGGCAGTGGAGAGCTCATCCACATGGTACTTAAGAACCCTACTAGCTACACAGAAAGGCTCGAGCTTGAGAGAAGCAAGGAAGGAGAGCTATTGATACCTTTCAGCGCAGTCATCGCAGTAGGAGACTTCATGGTTGTGGCTGAAGAGGATATAGTATAAGCATACAGCCAAACTCTTTAAATTTTTCATTTTTATCTCAATCTTGTTCTGTAACAGCTTAATTTAAAAAATAAAGCAGATTACTTTTAGAAAAACACGATGGAAAAGAGAGTGAAAAAGAAGGAAAAAGGGCTGAGCCTAGAGCAATGCATAAGAAGAGCTGAAGAATATGTTGCAGACTTAGGTGTATGCGTCCTAGCAATGGATGTGAAAGGCTCTGCAACACACCTTGAAGAGGAAGGGAACCGATATACAAAGAGGCTGGCCAGAATGGTGTCAGATTTGAACCACGTGTTTGAGAAATACCTTCCTTTCAGCAAGATTATAGCGGGAAATGAAGAAAGAGGATTTAAGATAATCAGGGGAGATCAAGTGATTGGCGCCATAAACTATGCGGGAGCTATTAAGAAGATTTATGATTATCAAAAGGAGCATTACCCTGACATTGATTTATACTGGACAGTGGCCAAAGACGGCTGGGATGAAAAAGCTTTTAGGGAAGTTGATTAAAATAATCTAAAATATGCTTATTGTAAGCTAAAAAAAAGGTGAAAACGATGAATGAGCGCATAAAAAAATTAAGGCAGCAAAGCCTTGAGGCAAAGCCTCATATTGACCTTGAAAGGGCTGTGCTTATGACAGATTTCTATGAGAACCATAACAACCAAACCTTGTCTGCCCCTGTAAAAAGGGCCCTTGCCTTCAAGTATGTGCTTGACAACAAGGCAATCTGCATAAATGAGGACGATCTGATAGTTGGAGAAAGGGGCTCTGCACCCAAAGCGACCCCAACTTATCCTGAGCTAACAACTCACACTGTGCAAGATTTTGAGATTCTTAACTCAAGGGAAAAAATACCGTTTGCAGTGAGTGAGGAAACAAAGAAAATACAATTAGAGAAGATTATTCCCTTTTGGCAAGGCCAAAGCATGAGAGACAAGATATTCAATGAGATGGGACAGGACTGGAAAAATGCTTATGAGGCAGGCATATTCACAGAGTTCATGGAGCAGCGAGCACCAGGGCATACTGTGCTTGACGATAAGATCTACAAGAAAGGCATGCTTGATTTCAAAGAGGATATAGCAAAGAGCCTGAGCAGACTAGATTTTGAAAAAGACCCTGATGCTTACAAGAAAAAAGAAGAGCTAAAAGCAATGGCTATAGCTGCAGATGCAGTTATTAGCTATGCAGCAAGGCATGCAGAGAAGGCAAAGGAATTGCTACAATCAGAGCAGAAGCCCAAGAGAAGGCAAGAGCTTGAAAAGATAATAGAGACTGCCACTAATGTGCCTGCCCATGCACCGAGGGATTTCCAAGAGGCTCTCCAGTATTATTGGTTTGTGCACCTGGGTGTCATTACTGAGCTTAACACCTGGGACTCATTCAACCCTGGCAGATTAGACCAACACCTTTATCCTTTTTACAAGAAAGGATTAGAAGATGGCACCTTGACCAAGGACAATGCCAAGGAGCTGCTCCAGGCTTTCTGGGTGAAGTTCAACAACCAGCCAGCCCCTCCAAAAGTAGGGGTTACTGCTGAGGAGAGCGGCACCTACACTGACTTTTGCCTGATAAATACCGGAGGAGTAAAGGCTGATGGCAGTGATGCAGTGAACGAACTATCGTACATGATACTCGATGTTATACAGGAGATGAGGCTGCTCCAGCCTAGCTCAATGGTGCAGATAAGCAAGAAAACCCCTCAAAACTTTCTTATGCGAGCACTGGATATTGTGAAGACAGGCTATGGCCAGCCTTCCATATTCAACACTGACGAACTAGTGCAGGAGATGCTGCGCGTAGGAAAAAAACCAGAAGATGCAAGAAACGGCGGCTCCAGCGGCTGCGTGGAGACTGGGGCATTTGGCAAGGAAGCCTACATCCTGACTGGCTACTTTAACCTGCCTAAGATTCTTGAGATAACCCTTAACAACGGAATTGACCCTAACACTAGAAAAAAGATTGGCATTGAGACAGGCAACCCCGAGAAGTTCAAGAGCTTTGACGAGCTTTTGCAAGCCTACACTTATCAGATAAGGCATTTTACAGATATAAAGATTAAAGGAAGCAACATCATTGAGAAGCTTTTCGCAGATTACATGCCAACGCCAATGATGTCCTTGCTCATTGATGATTGCATAGCCACTGGCAAGGATTACCATGCAGGAGGAGCCAGGTACAACACATCATATATCCAAGGGGTAGGGATTGGCAGCGCAACAGACTCATTATCCTCAATAAAGTACAATGTATTTGATGAGGCAACCAAGACTTTGAGCATGCAAGAGATGATGAATGCCCTAAAGGCTAATTTCAGGGATAATGAGCAGGTACGGGAGCAATTCATCAACAAGACACCAAAATACGGCAATGATGATGACTATGCCGATAACATGATGCGCCAGTTGTTTGAAGCCTATTTCAGTGCAGTTGATGGCAGGCCTAACACTAGGGGAGGCAACTATCGCATCAATCTCTTGCCTACGACTGTGCATGTGTATTTCGGAAAGGTGACTGGAGCGCTTCCTGATGGCAGGAAGGCTTATGAGCCCTTGTCAGAAGGAGTGTCACCTGTGCAAGGAGCAGACAGGAAAGGCCCTACTGCGGTGCTTAAGTCAGTTGCCAAGATGGACCATGTGCGCACAGGAGGAACCCTGCTCAACCAGAAATTCACACCTAGTATGCTGAGCGACCAGGCTGGCGTGAAAGGGCTTGCAGCCCTGGTAAGAGGTTACTTTGCCATGGACGGCCACCACATCCAGTTCAATGTGGTGGATGCAGACACCCTAAGGGATGCCAAGGCGCACCCTGAGCAGCACAGGGACTTGATAGTGAGGGTGGCTGGCTACAGTGATTATTTCTGCGACCTGGGCGAGAAGCTGCAGGACGAGATAATCAAGAGGACAGAGCACAGGGAATACTAACCAAAGAATATAGAATATTTTAATCAGCACAACTTATTTAAACCATAGATTATTCTTGATTTTCTTACATGGAGCCAGAGGATTTTGCCATTTGGACTGAGAAGTACAGGCCTCAGGACTTTGATGAGGTCAAAGGGCAGGATGAAATTGTCAAGAGGGTAGAGGCTTTTGTGAAGAAGAAAAACATGCCTCATCTGTTGTTTGCTGGGCCTGCCGGCGTTGGCAAGACCACTCTTTCTCTTGTGATTGCAAAAAAGCTTTTTGGCAGCAGGTGGCATGAGAACTTTCTTGAGCTGAATGCCAGTGATGAAAGAGGAATAGACGTGATAAGGGTCAAGGTCAAGGACTTTGCAAGGACCAGGGCTATTGGTGATTTTCCTTTCAAGATCATTTATCTTGACGAGTGCGACGCCCTTACCAAGGATGCCCAGCAGGCTCTCAGGAGGACTATGGAGAACTATACCCAGACCTGTAGATTCATACTAAGCTGCAATTATTCCTCAAAAATCATCGATCCTATACAGTCAAGGTGCAGTGTGTTCAGGTTCAAGCCTCTTCCTAAAGAGGACATTCACAAAATAATTGAGAAAATTGCCAAGCACGAGAGCCTGCATATAGATGCCAAGGCAAAAGAGGCTCTGTACGAGATTAGTGAGGGTGACTGCAGGAAGCTGGAGAACATCATGCAGAGCAGCGCAGCAATAAAGGACAAGATAACAGAGGATGTCATCTACAGTGTTGCAAGCGCTGCAGAGCCTAAGGAGATAAATGATATGCTGGAACTATGCATCAAGGGCTCCTTCCTGAATGCCAAGGACAAGCTGCTTGAGACCATGCTCAACCATGGCCTTGCCGGCCTGGATGTGATTAAGCAGGTGCAGCAGCAGATATGGAAGATTGAGAAGCTTGATAACAGGAAAAAGCTTGAGATGATCAAGGAGTGTGGAGAAGCAGAATTCAGGATGGTAGAGGGAAGCGATGAGTTCATCCAGCTAGAGGCCTTGCTGGCCAAGTTTGTTCTTATTAACAGCTAAAAAAAAGTTTTGGCTTGGAATGATTTAGAATAATAATTCTGGCTGAGTACAGGTTGCAAGAACTGTTCTTATCTCAAGTACCATGGCTGGGCATAATTATTAGTATAGGTTTGAGGTGTGTAAGAGAATGCGAAACCCCTATAATCATTAGGGCAGCCAAACCAAGAGGTACAGCTGGTTCTAAATGAAAAGGATTTTCCTGAGTAAGGTGAAGCATAAGGATTATAGCTGTTATAGCCGTAGTTGTAGTTGAAAACTGATGGTTCAGGATAGGATGGGTGATTATGTATATATACTAGGTATTCATTGCCAAAGAACCTGGCTGTTGAGAAAAGCCCGAGAAAAACAATGGTAACAAATAGGGCTAGCCATTGGGCTTGCTGCCTAGCTGGATTACCGACAAGTTTGCGGTTTATCATATTCTTTGCCAAATTCATATTCTTTGCCAAATCAAATTAAAAAAATAATTTAGAGCCAGGTTAATGCTTACAAGATGCCCCTGTAGCCGTAGTTGTAGCTTGGGTACCTGTAACTGGAGCTGTATGAGCTTCCCCCATAGTAGCTGCCTGTGTAGCTGCCTGTGTATCCCCAAGTTCCGCATGAGCCGCAAGATGACACATAGTAAGTGGGTGGCCTTGTGCTTAAGCAGGGCTGCTGGTAATAGTTAGCCCTTAAGGGTGTTGAGACGTAGCTTAGGCTTTGCCCGAACCATCCTCCTATCCTTGCTGGCTGCTGGTAGCTATAGGTTGTTGCGCAGTTTCCTGTCCATCCGCAGCCATAACCATAGCTTGAGTAGCTAGAGGTATATGCTGAAGCCAGGCTAGTGCCCATCAAGACTCCTAGAACTACTAAGCCAAAAAATAGTGCTTTTTTGTTCTTCATTTTCCTTATCCCTCCAAAATTTAGTCTAAGACTAATTTGCTAATACTAATTAAAGTTAAAGTATTAGTACCGATTAGTAAATACAGCCAATTTATAAAGATTTCGCTCTTAACCACGCAATAGTGGTAAAGATGTTTTCTGAAGGAAACCGGTGCTAGATATAACCCTGGATTAGAAGAGGCACTTCCAAGAACTCAGCATACCTATACCTAAGTTTAATGTTAATCATGTCCTCATACACCCTTATGGTTGATGGTGAAGTCTTAGTGACAAAGCAGCTAAGCGTGACAGGAGAGCCTCCGTACATCCTTAAAATGCCTGAAGAGCCGCCCGTGAACCCGAGACCAGAGGTAGAAGAGGTTTGGGTTGCGAACCTAGGGCAGTTTATCTCATAATCCCCTTCCTGGGCAGGGGTGAGAGAGACCTCAATCCTATAAGCATCAGGATTCCTCTCAGTAGGATCACATGCTGATAAAAGGTTGCTGGTCTCTGAAGGCCTGAGAAAAAAAATCCCTCCACCAACATTCTCAATCAAGATGTTAAGCCTGATTGTATTATCGCTAGCCAGGTCTTCCCAGACGCCAGTTATCTGGATGGGCGCGCCGCTGGTGCCTAAGGGCTTATAGCCTCTTATCTCGCAAATGGTTGCATCTACAGAGCTCTCAATCAAGTCATTTTTCATGCAGAACTTGACATTGGCCTTGGTCTCATAGTCATAGCATACTTCGGTCCTGATGTTAAGAGCCAGATTATCTGCAACATCTGGCTTGTAAGCAAGGTTGTCGAATGAGATGTAGGCTATCTCCCCGGGTATCATTGAGCCATCATAATTTCTCATGGCTGACTGCAAAGGCTCTTGCAGGGTCTTGGCAGCAGTCTCGGGCGTCAAGCCAAAATTGCTATGCATAATCCCGACAAGCCTTACCAGCACAAAAGGATTATCAGTGCCTGGCCCAACATCCATTTCGCCAGCATTCTCCAAAGAGACAACAAAAGAGAAAGGAGTTATGCCCCTATCCTGGACTACTGAAGGAGGAGCTCCTGGAAGCACAGTCACCCTTAAGCCTTCATTCCCACCTAGAAAACCCTCTAGCCGCATGAACACAGGCTTGCCAGAAGAGCAAGCAGGCATGAGCAATAGGCTGCAAAATAATCCGAAAGCTAGGATTGATGGAAGAAAAGACTTATTGAGCATTTATTAACCTCTTTAAAAAAATTAAAAACAAAAATAAAAAAACAAAAATGTATTGAGCGATTCTCTTATTCAGGCATGTCCTGTATTATAATCGGAGTCTCAATGAACTGGCCATACCTGTACCTAAGCCTGATGTTGAGCAGGTCCTGGAAAATCCTGCCTGCGCTAGGCCTGGTCCTTTCTATTGTGCAGCTGATGGTTGTCGGCGCCCCTTGGTAGAGTTTCACTCTGCCAGCATTGCTTCCTCCGAACCTGCCGCAAGAGATTGTCAAGCCATCATCTCCCTGGAACTGAAGCACTTCAACATCCACGTTGTACTTGTTGATATTTCTCATGCTAAAGTCACAGTCCTCGCCAGCATCCCTGCCGAAGAACTCTCCAATGCCTATGTGCTCAATCATGAAGTTAATCTGGATCTTGTTAGAGCCCATGGGGTTCTCTGTGACCTTGGTGACGTGCAATGGCCCTCCACTGTTCTGGACATACTTCTCACCCGATAGTGTGCAGATGCTAGTATCCTGCACGCTCTCAAGCACATCGTCCTTTATGCAGACTATTGCTGTTGCCATGTTCTCATAGTCATAGCACACATCCGCCCTTATGGTGAATTGGGTATTGCCAAAAATATCAGGAACATAGCTTAAAGGCTCAAACACAATAGAGGTTAGCTCCCCTGGGAATATGGTGTCGTCAAAGTTCCTCTTTGAGCCTTGCAATGGGCTTTCAAGCATCTGCATTGCGCTGTCATCTGTGAGTCCGAACTGGACTGGGTTGATGCCTACCAGCCTTGCCATGACATAAGGGTTATCAGTTCCTGGTCCTACAGCGACCTCTCCCTGGTTCTCAATCATTATGCCCACGCTAAAAGGGTATGAGTTACCATCGAATACCACTGGCGGGGGCATGCCTTCAATGAGGTATGTGTTGAGCCCTGTTGGGCCTCCGACAAACCTGGGTGCTTCATTGCCAGTGCCTACGCCTTCACAACCTGTCAATAGAAGAGCTGCTGCTATTGCTACCAATCCAAATAAAAACAATTTGTTGCTTATCATGTTATCAATCCTCCTATTTATTTCCATTTATTTTACTTGTAGTATTTATATTTTATTTATTTGTACGCATGAAACAGCTTTTCCAGCCAGTTAGGGCATATATTTTGACATCAGTAGCCATTAGCCATGTTCAGCCATATTCATTATGGCTCTAACTCATATTCATATAGCCCTCTTTATCAACACATTCCTTTCCATAGTCTTGGAATAGCCATACCAGAGCTCGACCACTAAAGGAGTCAGGTAGGCTGACCTTAAGCCTGAATAGGGTATAAGGTATGAGCAGGTGATGATGCCTGAGCCTGTCTTTGGGTCAAGCCTTACAAAGTCATTAGGAGTGCAGTCAAGCCTTTGCAGGTCACCAGAGACTCTCACATCACCGACATATACTATGTTCTTGTCTTCAGCAGTTACCCTGCCGGGGAAGTAGGGGCTGCACATCTCTAGCTTTCCAGGGTCATACACATCCCCTCCGCCAACATTCTTGATGTGGATGTCAAACCTTGCCTCCCTGGGAGTGTTCTCCTGGTAAATATAGGTCACGGCAACTGGCGCTCCTTGCCCTTTAGTGCCTGTGTATTTTTGCGGATAGCAAACTTTCCTGTCATCTGAGTAAGGCACAGGGTCAATGCATACCAAGGGGGCGGCATAAGTAGCATATAAGTAACAGTTGGTTATTAGGAAAGTCTGGTAGGCATAGTCAAGCCCTGGAGGCCAAGTTACTATGTTACCCTCGAAATTGATGTAGTCAAGGTCTCCTCCTGGGAACTCATAAGTATCCCCTTCAAGCAAGTACTCGACTCCGAAATTCCTTGTGAAATCAATTCCCTGGAAAAGTGCTATCAGCAGCCTGCCGTGATTAGCATATTCTATATCAATTCCAGGATTGTCAAAACTAATGCTGAACTGGGTCTGGTCTCCTGAAGTCTGTCTGTAATAGATATCTGTCCCTCCAAGAAGCCTGGTGAGGTCCAAAGCACCTGAATAAGCCCCAGTGGAGCTGAAAAGGTCCCTTATGCCCACTTCAAAAGTTCCTGAGTCCCCCACACCTAGGAAAAAGTCCTCGCATCGAAGAGTTCCTCCGAACTCCCCGAAGCCTATGTTGCCTATGTTCAATATGCATGCCCTTCCGCTGCTCCTTAAGGGATTGATCCCCTGGAATTCAATCATAGTGGGGTCATAGCCTGATAGAAACAATGCTCCTCTAGCCCATGATGAGCCTACATTGGCAACTTCCACATTCACATCAAATGTGTTGTCCTGGGCATCTCCATAATAATACATCTTGTAAGGGGGCATCCCTGTCATGATTGCCATCTCCACCCCCCTGAACCCTTGGTAGTACTTATTATCCTCAAACCGCATCATGCTTTGGTCATCCCTAATGACCTTGTTGCAGGCTGATAGCAAGAAAACCAAGGCTAAGCACAGTAGGCCGATGCCAAGCATACCTCTTTTTTTATTTTTAATACCCATGCTTAAGCCTTCCTTGTCAGTAATAGTATATAAAGCTTTCTTAAAATCTTGATAATGTATTAACAATAATATATGCTATGCCCATATCGATTATTACATCAATTCACCAACCCCATCCAACCATACGTTATTTATCAATCGATATTCATCCTAATATGGTTGATGATGTGGATGTTGAAGTTGGACAGTTAGTGCTAGGGGTTGAACATGCATCTTTTGTATCATATACTTGTTTCGTTATAGGGCAGCAGAACTTGCCGCTCTCCATTAATACATAGTTATTAGGATCTGTGCCTGTTCCACAAGCGCACGTCCTGGTGGCCTCATAGCATCTTGTGCATTTAGGATAGCATTTGCCATCAGCAGGGTTGCGTATCTCATTGGACTTGCATTCTATCATGCAGCAATAGCTTGCGCCAGGGCAATAGCCTGCAAAAGGCACGCACAAGCCATCAGGGTAAAGCTTTGAGCATGTGTCAAAGCTGCACTGGCAGCTAAAGCCAATCTGGAAGTTGATGGTCTTGGAATTAGGGGCGTCAGGCTGGCACCCTGGCCCTCCTTGATTGGATGCGCAATAATTACACCTGATCACTCCTGGCGAAACCTCATAAGGCAGTATAGAACTATTATCATATAATATTTCACCATAGGGGTTAAGCCTTTTGATGTCAATCCTCTTAGAAATCGAAGTGAGGTATATGTATGAAAGGGTTATTGTGAGGGGGGTTTGGTAGTTCTGGTAGCCCATTATCAATCCTTCATCAGTGACCTGGCACCTGGTAAAGCCTTCATTATTATAAAGCCTTATAGGGTTAGGGGTGCATTCAAGCCATCTGTCGTTAGAAAGGATTGCGTCTACCCTAACGGTGTTAAAATCTTCCCTGTAAAGGTCGTGGAAAGAGCATACACGGTCCATCTCTGCAGGGTTATCATAAGGAGTCAGTACTGTGCCTGAGCCCTTGTTCTGCAAGTGAATAGTAAAGACCGGCCTTACCATATTGTTGCCAACAGGATGGTTCTCTACCTCAACAAGGGTTATAGCCACAGGAGCCCCTTGGTCTGAAAAGCTAAGGTCGTTCTGGGTGCATATTTGAGTCCTTTGGTTCTCACCATAAATGTTCAAGTCAACACACACTATCTGGGAAAGGGTAGTAGTATAAGGATAGCATAAGGTAGATGATATCTGTGTGAAAGGCATCTCCCTCTGGCCCATGACACTCTTAGCCCTGAAATTAGGGAATGACAAGAAACTCTCTGTTCCTGAAGGGCTGTATCTTGACTTGCCCCTTAGCTGTATTCCCTTGAGCACCATGCTATTCCTAGTCACTGTAACTCCCGAGCCATTCTGTATGTCAAACAGCTCAATGTAAAAAGGGTCAAAGCTGAATGACAGTATGCCGTACTTATCATCAATAACATCAAAGGCTCCCTTGTTCTCAACATAGACAGTAACTGGGAAAGTAGCTTCCTCATACACCTCTTTTGGAGGGCTGGTCTCGAGGAACATCATCTCCATGCCTTTAATGCCGACATAATAATTCACTTCCTTAGGCTGTTGCTGAAAATTGCAGGAAGAAGCAGTTGTGAACAATAAGATTATTATGAATATTAAAATTATGCTGAAAGGCTGAAAATTATTGTGCTGCTGATTAAATCGATTGGCAAATTGGTTGGCAGGTGTTTTGGTTTTTTGGTTATTCATCGTCATTCCCTTACCATAATGGATTTTCTCTTCTCCATCTCATAATCATACTTAGCTATTGCCACAAAAGTCCTTTCTACTTTCTGGGCGCCCCTAAGCAAGGCAGCAGGGTCTTTTATGCGCAGCCTACAAGTTATTGACTGGAATCCCTGCCTGACATCCCCTAGCTCTGTCTTAAGGAACTTGTAAGTGTCAACCCCGTTTTCAGACTCGTCCGGAGCCTTCTCAGTCACAGGATACCATCGGTCACATTTGACTAGCTGGAAATCATCTGGGACTAGTATCATGAACTCATTAACAGTCCTTGGGTAGCCATCAGTCCATATGTTATCTATAGTCACTCCCAGGACAGGCTCCCTTGTATTGTACCTGGTATCAATCCCTATAGGCAAGTCTACCTGGGCAGACATGCCTAGCATTATTGGTCCCGGAGTATAGACTGAGCGTGGAAGCGAAGGGATCTTGAGCTCTGAATTGATGTTCTTGCCTTGCGTCTCCATGGAGTGTTTGGTTTCTAGGTCGACAAAGGTGTAAGTCACATAAGCCCAAGTCTCAAAGTTGAACTTGACACCTATACGGGCAGAGTAGGTTCCTTTTTCAAGTCCTGTAAATGTGCATGAGAAAGATGTGAGCTCGCTGCCTAGCAGGCTAAAAGCAGGAGGCTGAGCCACGCCAGGCCCCACCTTATCTATTACGCAGGTAGGCTGAATATTGACTTGTTCCACAAAGCTCTTACCCCTAACATCAGCCCAAAGAATGGCGGGGTAGTCTTTGTAGAAATATTTTTCAGCAGCATACACATTGGCAAGGTACAGCCCAACAGGCTCCTCATCATTTCTTCCCTCTATCTCACCCATATAATAGCCAATGGAATTATTGTAGAATGCATACTGCGTAGGGTCTGAAACTCCCCTGATGTACTTCCAGAAGTCAGTGCCTATTTCCTTGGTCTTGTCAATGAGATAGGTAAACACAGTGCCGAACTCCATGTTCTCCACTCTCCCCCCTAGGAATGAAAAATAAGAGGGAGTTAGCTTCAAGCCCACTCCAAATATGAATACGAACAGCAAGAATATTATCCAAAAATTAATGTAGCTATGGACAAACTTGTAATCTGCCTTGAACCCTATGTAGAGCGGCCAGATGGGAAGGATAGCCAATAAAAAAGTCACCCAGTTGAACAAGGTCGTGCCAGCAACTATCTCAATGTCTGGGATGGCGTAAAGCAAGGTCGGCACTGCAATATAAAAAAGCGATATTAGTATGAATAGTATTATCTGTCTTGGGGAAACCAGATGCCCTTCTTCCTTAGAAAAGAATATCAAAGCCAAAACAGCAAGCAACAAGTACATTATTATTGAAATATAGAAATAGGATGTCCTGTTCATCCTTATGATGACAACATCAACTATTTGTATGCAGACCGCTACCCAGAAGAGCATCTTAAGAGAGCCTGAAGTGCTGGAACCAGAATCAGAGCCAGAGTCCTTTGATGATGAAATTTTTGACTTAACCACGTTTTTCGCCTTTCTTCCTGCGTTAGCAGCCCCGGCAGCCAAGCCTGTCATGAGGCCTGCACCTGCCACTGCAGCAGTCTTCGCAGCATTGGCTGATGTCCTGGCAGCCCTTGCAGCCCCTCTACTAGCAGCAGCCCATCTTCTTCTGGTTGCCTCAGCATCTGCTGCGCTTGAAGCATCCGGTGTTGCTGGCGGATTAGTTGGAGGAGGCTGAGTAGGAGCTGATGGTGCTGGGCTTGGGTTTGATGGAGGGGATGATGGGCCTGAACTTTTAGTTTCTTTTTCCCCTTCAATGTATTTTTTTAATCTCTCTTTATACTTATTGGATATACCAGCCATTTCTGTTTCAGCTGTCTTTGCCACTCCAGAAGTCGTGGCTGTAACTTCCTTTGCTGCCGCCTTTCCTAACAAAGATTTGCCAGCATTGGCTGCTGCTCCCATAGGAATTCCAGGGCTCATTATCAGATTCCTCTTCTAAATCCTCTTTTTTAACAATCAAGAAGCCAACTCGTCTTTAGACCACGTCAACTCTTAGCTCAACCACATCGATTGGGTCTGGTCTGGGTGTTATCTTGATTGAGTTAGGGCCTGCTGTGACGTACTCGGGATTTATCACAGTCTGGTAAACTATGTCCTGGGTTTCAAAGTAGCTCTTAAAACCGTTCACTTCCATTATGCCCCGTTTTAGGTTAGTGGAATCAGCAAACCTTAAGCCAAAGACAAGGGCTCTTTGTCCGTAGTAGAGTGCTTGGTAAAGGGTTGGCTGAATGGTGAAGTAAAACACTGGCTGCTCAGACTCCTTCAGATAAGTGGTCAGCTTAGGCCTGTCAAGAAGCAATGAGCCTGAGCTGGTGGTTGCAACAAGGGAGTTGTCCCCTATTCTTAGGAACTCCTTGCTCACCTCAACAGAGGTCTTGATGCCGCAGTCAGGATAGCTGGTGTAGATGGGCCTGTTGTTGATGAGTATCTGTACCAGCCCTTCTTCTCTTGGAGGGCAGTCAGGCAAGAATTCCAGGACAGCCCTGCTCATGGTCTGGTATTCTACGTCCCCAATTGAGAAGTGCTGCTCTGAAAAAGCCCCTGAATAGTCAGTTATCTTGGCAGATATGAGGATATTTTCAAGCATGTACTCGTTTATCCTCCAGAAAGCTGCTCCTGCATCTGACACCTCAAAGACCAGGCTGTTCTTGTCAGTAAGGTATTCTCTTGGCAAGTCTATGGGGTTTGGGCTTTGCTGAGTTACTTCCCCCTCGAACAGCTTGTAGTTGTTTAGCATTATGATTAGGTTGCCTGAGTGCTTCCTTACATTATAGGACAGTTTAACATCATTCATTGTCTGTGCGTCATAAAAGAATATCATCTCTTCTGTCTTGTCCCCGAAGGCAGAGTTCTTCACATATAATGAGGATGTCCTTTTTATTTCTCCAGCATTGGTGACTGTGAAAACAATGAATGAGGGCATGGTATGCTCTACGCTGTCCCCTCCTTCAGGGTATATTCTTCCTGGCGTAGTGGAAAGCAATATGCTCTTTACTGTTCCTGTGCCTCCGCCACTGCCTCCGCCGCCGTTTGGCTGCTCATCAAGTAGTGCAGCCCTGTCTTCTGGCGAGAGGAACAAGATGTAGAATACGATGAGCACTGCAATAAGGATTACAGTTATTGCCGCGTTGGTGGCTGACTGGCCGAGCTTAGATTTCCATCTAGTCATAAGCAAGTTCTTAATAATCGAGGTATATAAATTTATTGGTTTTGATTGAGGATGATGATAATGGCGCCATAAACAAAAAACATTATATACTAAAAAAACATTCTAGCAAATATGCAAATAATAAAGAAGAACCTGAAACAGGGAGAAATCACTGTCAAAATTAACAATGCAGAGGACCTGTGGTCGTTGAACCAGCTCATTGAGACAGATGACATGATAAAGGGCAAGACTGAAAGGAAGATTAAGATTGGAAATGAGGATGAGCGCAAGCAAAGCGTTGTGAGAAAGACTGTTTATCTTGAGATAAAGGCAGAGAAAGTTGAGTTCCATAAGTACTCTGATAACCTAAGGGTGAACGGCGTGATTATTTCTGGGCCTGATGATGTGCCAAGAGGCAGCTACCACACCTTCAATGTTGAGCCTGGAAGCATAGTCACCATTGTAAAGCAGGAGTGGCCTGGCTATCAGCTTGAAAAGCTAAAGGAAGCAACAGAGAGCATAGCAACCAAGATACTGCTAGTGATGATGGACAGGGAGGAGGCAATCTTCATGCTGCTTAAGAGCCAAGGCGGAGAGAAGCTTTCAAGCCTTAAAGGGAACGTGGCGAAGAAAGGCCTTGACGGCTCTGAAAAGAAGGACTTTTACCAGGAGATAATTGAACAGATGAAAGAATATGATGAGAGGTTTGAGCTCCAGAACATCATAGTGGCAAGCCCTAGCTTCTGGAAAGAATACCTCATGAAGAGCATGCCTGATGAGCTCAAGAAAAAGATTACCCTTGCGACCTGCTCTGATGTTGGCGAGGCTGCTGTCAAGGAAGTGCTGCAAAGGCCTGAACTGATGAGGGTGCTTGAGCATGACCGGGCAGCCAAAGAATCTTTGCTTGTTGAGGAAATCCTTAAGGCCATCTCAAAGGATGAAGCCTGCTATGGTTTGGCTGACTGCAAGGAAAAATCAGGGATAGGTGCTGTCAAGGAGCTCATTGTGAGCTATGAGTTCATGCAAAAGGCAAGGCAGGAGGGCAAGCACAGGGAATTAGAAGGCATAATGAGGCTTGTGGAGAGGATGAGCGGAAAAGTCCATATCCTGAGCACAGAAGAGGCTGAGAAAAAGCTGCTGGGCCTTGGCGGAATCGCAGGCATTTTAAGATGGCAAGCAACAAATTAGTTTCTGGCAAGCTGGATTCTGCATCCATAATAAGCTTGGTAAGGGATATACTCGCTAAAAAAGAGCTAAAAAACCTTGATGAAAGCTTTGTGGATGAAAAACTAAAGGCTTTTCTGGAAAAGAACAAGGAGCTGGAAAAAAAGATTAAGCTTGAGCTTGAAAGGAAATCATACAATCAGTTCCAGCGCTCAAAAGAGCATGAGCTGATAATCAAAAAGATTAGGGCTGAGCTGCGAGAAATCTACGGGGTTTTCATACTTAATGATTACGCTAAAAGGCACGGGTTGCTAAAAAAGCTAGCGCAAGAGCCAAGCCTTGAAAACCACAACAAGGTTCTTGAGCTTCATAAGTCAAGCAAGGAAAGGCTGCCTTATTATGGTGTGGCTTATAAAAAAATTTTTGAGGTTACAGGCATCCCGAAAAAGATTGTTGACCTGGCCTGCGGGCTTAACCCCATAAGCTACCCTTATATTGCTGCTGCTATCAATGCAAATCCAGAATACCTTGCTTGTGACCTGGCAAAAAAAGACCTTGAGTTCATCCAGGAATACTTTAGGCTGCGCAAGATTAATGGAAAAACCTCCAGGCTTGACTTGATAGGGGAAATAAGCAGGGTTCCCAGCATAACAAAAGGCAGCGATATAGTGTTCTTGTTCAAGACCTTGGATTCCTTGGAAAGCGTCAAGTGGAATATCAGCAAAGAGCTGCTTGAAAGCATTAGCTCAAAATTCATCGTGGTATCCTTTGCCACTAAGAGCATTGGGGGCAAAAAATCCATAAAAAAAGATAAAAGAGGCTGGTTTGAAAGGCTTTTGGCGCAAAAAAACCTTGTGTTCCGAACCTTTGAAATTCCTGGGGAAGTATTTTATATCATACAAAGGTAAATAGGCTTTGAAATGGTTTTCTAGAGTAAAAATCACGCCTTATCATAAGGTTTTCGTTCCCTATCAGTAGTCTTGATTTTGAAACTATTGGGTAAGCGTAAAAAACAGTAACATATAAATAGTAGTTATGGGTTTTATGTATCAAAAAGGGGTGATCGACCTACTTTCGGAGGTAGAGGTATGATCGTGAAAGAAGAGTTTCTGACAAAGCTCAGAAGGTATTTTGGGCTTAACTTGTATGAGGTGAAAATATGGACTGCCCTGCTGTCAAGGGGTGTAAGCACAGCAGGAGAGCTAAGCGACATAGCCAATGTCCCTAGGAGCAGGAGCTATGACATCCTGGAAAGCCTGGAAAAGAAAGGCTTTGTAGTGATGAAGCTTGGCAAGCCCATCAAATACATAGCAGTTGACCCAAAAGAAGTTGTTGAGCGAGTGAAAAAGAATGTGAGAAAAGAGGCAGATGACAGCGTAAAGAGGCTTGAAGACCTGAAAAAGACAGATGTTGTCCAGGAGCTTAACTCTTTGCACACCCAAGGCGTGGAACTGGTAGAGCCATCAGACCTTTCAGGCTCGCTTAAAGGCAGGCACAACCTGTACAACCACCTGGAGCTGACTATCAGGAATGCTGAGAAGACAGTTACCATAATGACCACCAGCCAGGGCTTGATAAGGAAGATTGAAGGGCTAAAGCCTGTTTTTGAGCAGGTCAAGAAAAGAGGCGTCAAGATAAGGATTGCAGCTCCCTTAACCAAGGAGACTGAAAAAGCAGTCAAAGACCTTGAAGGAGTGGCAGAGATAAGGCACACAGAGTGCAAGGCCAGGTTCACCATCGTTGATAGCAAGGAGCTCATCTTCATGGTAATGGATGACGCAGACGTGCATCCGACCTATGATATAGGCATCTGGATAAACACGCCATTCTTTGCAGGAGCCCTTGAGGACATGTTCGAGCTTGCATGGGTTGCCATGAAGAAAAAGGTCAAGGCTTGATAACCAATTATTTTTTTTCTTTATTCTTTCTTTATTTTTATTTTTCACCATCCTAAAATTAGCAATACTTTTATATATCTTAGTCAATAACAGGCTTGGAATGGCTAATGACATTAAAGAGCTGGTTAGCAAGCTGCACCCGCTTGAAAGGAAAATCATGCCCCTGCTCAGGCAAAGCTCTGTGTTCTCTGAATTGGTGAAAAAGAGCGGGCTTAAAGACATCGAGGTTATGCGTGCGCTGCAATGGCTCCAGAGCAAGGAAGTGCTCAAGATAAAAGAGGATGTAAAAGAAGCCATAACCCTTGGTGAAAATGGCAAAAAGGCTTTGGAAAAAGGATTGCCTGAAAAGCTATTCCTTGAAAGCATAAAGCATAAGCCAAGGCACATGGACGATATAGAGAAAGAGACTGGGCTCTCAAGGCAGGAAGTGAACGCCTGCATAGGGCTTCTCAAAGGAAAAGCTGCAATTAACATCAACGCCCAAAGAGTCATAAGCATAACCAACCAAGGCGCAGCAGTGCTGGAAAAAGAAGGGCTTGAAGAGGCATTGCTCAAAAGGATAAGCTCTGAGGAAATGGATATTGAGGCAGGCAAGCTCAAGGATGAGGAAAGATTTGCTTTTGAAAGCCTAAAAAAGCGCAAGGACATGTTAAAGACAGTGCTGAAAAAAGAATGGCATATCATACTATCAAGCATAGGAAAAAAGCTTGTCACAATGAACCTCGGCTCTGAAAAAGTCATAGAGAGGCTTACTCCGGCGATGCTTAAGGCAGGCTCTTGGAAGAACAAGGAGTTCAGGGCTTATGAGCTAAAGGCAAAGGTGCCAAGAGTTTATAGGGGCAAAAGGCATTTTGTCAACCAAGCCATAAGCCAGGCAAAAAAGATATGGCTGGAGATGGGCTTCAAGGAGATGACAGGGGAGATGGTGCAGACATCCTTCTGGAACTTTGATGCATTGTTCACTGCCCAAGACCACCCTGTAAGGGATATGCAGGACACCTTCTTCATCAAGAGCCCTGAAAAAGGAAAGCTGCCTGACAAAAAATTGGTTGATGCAGTAAAGCATGCTCATGAAGACGGCTGGACTACTGGCAGCACTGGCTGGCAGTATGAGTGGAAGGAAGAGGAAGCTAAAAAGAACGTCCTCAGGACCCACACCACTGTGCTTTCTGCCAGGACTCTTGCGAGGCTGAAGAAGGAAGAGCTTCCTGCAAAGTTCTTTGCAGTGGGAAGGTGCTTTAGGAATGAGACGCTAGATTGGTGCCATCTCTTTGAGTTCAACCAGACAGAAGGAATAGTTATTGACAAGGACGCGAACTTCAGGCACTTGCTAGGCTACCTTAAGCAGTTCTTCAAGAAGATGGGTTATGAAAAAGCCAGGTTCAGGCCAGGCTACTTCCCTTATACTGAATTCAGCGTGGAGATAGACATATACCATCCTGTGCACAAGAAATGGGTAGAGCTAGGAGGGGCAGGCATCTTCAGGCCTGAAGTGGTCAAGCCGCTATTAAGGGTGGATGTGCCTGTGCTTGCATGGGGCCCTGGGTTTGACAGGATAATACTTGAATTTTTCAAGATAAACGATATCAGGGAGCTGTACAAGAACGACCTGAAACAATTAAGAGAGATAAAGGAGTGGATGCGCTAGAACACTGAATGGTAAAGAATGAAGCGCACAAAATAAAATGCCTAACATAACCTTGAACAAGAAAGTGCTTGAAAAGCTCATTGGAAAAAAACTGAGTGATGATGAGCTGCAGGACAGGATAAGCATGCTAGGCACTGACCTGCAAAAAATCGAAGGAAACGAGATAACTGTAGAAGTCTTCCCTAACAGGCCAGACATGCTTTCTGAGCAAGGGTTTGCAAGGGCCCTCTCAGCATTTGTAGGTGCAAAGACAGGCTTGAAGGATTACAAGGTAAGCAAAGGAGGAAAGGATTATCAGGTTATCATACAAGAGCCTGTAAAAAAGGTAAGGCCTTACACTTCCTGCGCCATTGTCAAGAGCCTTAAGATGGATGGTGATTCCATAAAAGAAATAATCTCCCTGCAAGAAAAGCTTCATATAACCTTTGGCAGGAACAGGAAAAAGCTCGCAATAGGAATCTATCCTCTTGAGAAGATAAAACTGCCAATAACCTATACTGCGAAGAAGCCAAGAAATATTAAATTCCAGCCTCTTGAGGCAAGCCAGGAGATGGATGGGCTTGAAATGCTGCAAAAGCACCCTGCTGGCAGGGAATACGCTCACTTGCTAGAGGGAAAAGAGCTCTTCCCAGTATTCATAGACTCAAATGATGAAGTCCTTTCTATGCCGCCAATAATTAATTCGCATAAGACAGGCAAGGTGACTGAAAAAACCAAGGATGTTTTCATTGAGTGCAGCGGTTTTGACTTCAAGGCGCTGAACCAATGCCTTAGCATCATCGTCACAGCAATGGCAGACATGGGAGGGGAAATCTATTCCATGGCATTGGAGGGCGCTGGCAAAAACATTATTACGCCAAGCTTAGTGCCAGAAGAAAAAGAGCTGGACTTGAAATACATCAACAAGATGCTTGGCTTAGAGCTCAAGGAAAGCGAAATTAAAACACTGCTTGAAAAGATGGGCTATGGGTATAGGGACAAGAAAGTGCTAGTGCCTGCGTATAGGGCAGATATCCTCCACCCAATAGACATCGCAGAGGACATAGCAATCGCTTATGGGTATGAGAATTTTGAGCCAGAAATACCTAATGTTTCTACAATCGGTGAAGAAGATGAAATGAGCATTCTCAAAACAAGGATTGCCAATGTGCTCGTAGGCACTGGGTTAATAGAGACCAGCTCCTATAACCTGGTAAACAAGGATAACCACAGCGCCAAGATGCGAAACCAAGCTGAGCTAGTTGAGGTTGGCAATGCAGTAACCAAGGAATATTCTTGCCTCAGGAGCTGGATTCTGCCAAGCCTCATGCAGATACTGTCGGAAAACACTAGCAGGGAGTATCCCCAGGAAATTTTCGAGCTGGGAAGCGCTTTCCACCATGACAAGGCTAAAGAGACAGGTGTTGATGAAGGGCAAAGCCTGGCAATAGCCATCTGCGGGGCTGATGCTGATTTCACAAGGATAAAGCAGATGCTGGACATATTGATGGGTGCTACGGATAAAAAATATGAGCTCAAAGAAACAAACCACAACTCATTTATCAAGGGAAGGGCTGCCTCGATAATGGTTTACGGGCAAAATATAGGAATACTGGGCGAATTGCATCCTGAAGTGCTGAGCAACTTCGGGATTGAGATGCCTGCAGTTGGGCTTGAGCTGAATATCAGCGAGCTGCACGATTTGCTAAAAAAAGGCGATTGATAGGCTAATAAAAGATCTATGGGTAATAAAAAGGTGAACATAAATGGCCAGAAGGTTACAGATTGCAGTTCTAGGAAGCAGCAAGGCAATATGCACAAAGCATGCCTATAAGCTAGCAGAGCAAGTTGGAGAGGAGATTGCCAAGATAAAGGCAATAACTGTGACTGGGGGAGGCCATGGAGTAATGGAAGCGGCCATGAAAGGAGCTAAGAGGCGCGGCGGGCTCACCCTGGGAATCTTGCCTTGGGAAAAAATGGAGCATTACAATAAGTACTGTGACGTCATTGTGGCTACAGGCATTGGCTTCTCAAGGGATGCCATCAACCTCAACAGCTGCGACGGAGCTATAATAGTGGGTGGCGGGGCAGGCACGCTTAACGAGGCCAGCTATGCATATATAGAAGACATCCCTATTGTAGCAGTGACTACGAGCGGAGGCATGGCAAAGCAATTGTCAGGCATTTATTTTGACAAGAGAAAGACAGAGAAAGTGGGGGAGGCTAAGAGTGCAAAAGAGGCAATAAAGAAGCTGCTTTCTGAGATAAAGAAGAAAAAGATAGAAAGCAAGAGGCCTGGCATTAAGAAGCGCAAGATGGAGTACTAAGAAAAAAAAAGTACTGAGAACAAAAAATAAAATATTTAAAAAATAAAATAGTTTATTCTTTCTTTACAGCTGACTCTGGTTTTTTCGCTGTTTTTTCCTTGGAAACTGGTTGCTTCAAAGGCTTTTCCTTCCTCGCCCTTTTAGGCCTTTCTGTTTTTTTCTTTGCCTTGGTCTCAACAAGCCCTATGCCCATTTCCTTAAAGACCCTGATAATCTCAGTGTGGGGTGCGTTCTTATTTATCTCAACCATCTTGTCAAGAGGCTCCAGGTGCCTTAGGTTACATTTCCTTCTCCTAGTCTCCCCGTCAATCATAACATTATGTCCATCCATGACATCTATTACCAGGCATCTTTTGCCTGCGTCCCTGCCTGCAATCTTAATACAAAACCTTCCTATCTCAAACATCTTTATTACCTCCTAATGCCATCATCTCCTAATATCCCAAACACATCCCCGAACACAAGGCTATACGTATCTTCCTAATACATATCTTCCTAAATACCATCATTTAAAAGCCATGCTCTCTTGGGCATCTCGAGATTTCATGTTTCTTGTCGCCAAAAAACTATAAGATTGCCCTAGTGAGTCATTATAGCTCTTTGCCCGCACCTAAGCCTTAGCTAAGCCTGAGCCTAGAAGCCTGGCATCTTCCTTTATTTTCTTCCTTGCGCACTGGTTGCAGAGGAATCCGCCATAAGGCCTTTCTGTCCTCTTCTTGCTTTTAGGCATGTTCTTAGCCTCTACCTTGCTAAGCCTGGGGATTCCGTGCAGCTCTTCGCCGCATTCTGCGCACTTGGGCCTTGATGGCTTTCTAGCTAGGTAAACCTTCTTTACCTTGCCTCCCGGCATCTTTCTCTGAAGCCTTCTCAGGCTCCTTGACCTGTGTCTTGGTGCTGGCATTTTCTCCTCTAGAATAAAGGGCTATTTATAAATGTTTTCGTTAAAAAATCTGTGCCTCAGATGATTTCTTTAAGTACGGACAGGCGCGAGCAGGCGCGTGACCGGGGCTTTTTAGTACAACTTCATAAGCTTCCTTAGGCCCATGCTCATTAGGACGCTGAAAATGATGTATGTCCAGAGCCAGTTAAGCTTTATCCCAAAGTCTTGCAAGGGATAAATCTTTTCGTTGCCGATCATAGTCTTCTTAAGCTTTGAGTTGGAAAAGGTTTTCTCTGGCGGGGCGTATTTGTGCTCTGAGCTTATGATAAGTGGCTGCTCGTATTGTTCTCCATTGTAAGCTACTATGAGGTTATATTCGCCCTCTTCTCCCTTTAGCCTCCAGGAAGCTTGCCCTCCTTCTATTGGCTGCGTCACATCAGATATTATTTCTAGCTCTGGAATGGTTGAGAGGCTTACTTCCGGGGCGTGGCCTTCTGCAAAGGATGCTGTGAAAGAGAACTCTTGCCCTGGGCTGATGGGGTAATAAGCCATGTGGCTGTTTAGCCAGCCAAATATGATGATGATTGGGATGAGAGTGTAAAGTGTTGACTTAAAGCTGCTCTTCATGTACTCAAGGTTGCCTTTCATGGCTTCCTGCTGGAGTGCCATTGCCTTCTGAGGGTCTTTCTTGCTTAGCTCCCTGATCTTTTTCTGATGCTCTTTCATCTCCTCCTTGAGCTTTTTCATCTTTTTCTGGTCTGTAGTGAACTTGTAGACCAGGGTTATCAGGAGCGTTATTATTAAAGACACTAAGAATATGGCTAATCCTGGGTGAAGCTTTAGAAGAGGATTAAATACGGGGTCAAGGATGTTTTCAAAAACCATTTTTACAATTCACCTCTTGGTTAAAAATGCTAATCAAGCACTAATCAAACGATAATCAAATGATAATCAAACCATGATTAAACAATGATTAATTGATGATTCGATGATTAAGTGATGATTAAATGCTAATCTATCCGGCAATGAACTTTCTCATGGCCGGATTCATGTCCATCATGTGCTGCCTGGCTATATCCTCATAAAGCCTGTAGACTATCATGACTGTCAGCAGGATGCCTGTTCCTGTTCCGTAAGCCCCCGTGATGTCAGCCAATGCTGCTAAGATTCCGACTGCCAATCCGCCCATTACTGTCAATGGCCAGATATACCTATTAAGCAGCCTCTCTAGCACACGAATATCTTTTCGAAAGCCAGGAATCTGCAACCCTGAGTTTAACATCTGGTTAGCCTGGCTCCTGGCATCAAGACCTGAAGTCTGGACCCAGAAAATGCTAAAGATGACTGCGCCAACCATCATGAAAAGCACATATGCCAGTGCATGCCATAGGTCTGCCAGCTGGAATGAGTGCGTGATTATCTTCTGCAATATCTGGGGGCCATAAAGCCATTCTGCCAAGCCGGACACAGGAGTGTTGCCAACGAACTGCCCTAGTATGGGCTTGCCCCAATTTGCCAGAAGCCTCGCGAACAGCTGGACGTTGGCTATTAATGCAGCAGTCAATATTACTGGGATGTTGCTTGTGTAAAAGAAATGCAAAGGCCATCTTACGCCATAACCCCTTACCCTTCCAAAGCTGAGGGGAACTTCCACTCTCATGGCCTGGGCATATACTACTAGCATGAATACCACGATGGTTGCTGCAATAGCTGAGAACATAAGCCCTGCGGTGACTGGGTCGCCAGCGCTTAATGATTGCACTAAAGCAGGCAAAGCTCCTGCAGAAAGCCCGGGGTTGTTAGGGCTTGGAAGGGGATTGAATACCCTTATGAAAATAGTCTGGGCAACCCCCGCAGCTATGAACAGGCTTATACCCGAGCCAAAGCCCCATTTGCTCACTACCTCATCCATAAACATTATCATCAGCCCTCCAAGGGTCAGCTGGAATATCAATATAAGGGGTGAAAAGCCTTGTGCAGGGCTCAGGCCGCCCATCTGGACATATATGAATGCTTCGAATATTATGAAAAATACTGATAACAGCTTTTGTATTCCCTGAAACCTTTTCTTTCCTTCGTGGGAGGTGAGGTCGAACTTTACTAGGCCCGAGCCATTAAGAAGCTGGAGGACAATTGAGGCAGTTACAATAGGCCCGATTCCTAAGCTGATTATGCTGCCCATGGGTGAAGCCAGGATAATTGCTAAGAATTCAAACCTCTGCAATGCATTTGCGCCCAAGCCATAAAGCGGCACAAGCCCTAGCACGTAATAGAGCACGAGGATTATTAGAGTCCATTTCAGCTTTTCCTTGAAAGCAAGCTTTTTCTGTGTTGGTGCCTGCACTTCAGGGAGGTTGTAAAGGATGTTGTCAAAACCACCCATTGTTCTATCCTCAATAATTCCCTATCGCTTATTCCCTATCGCTTCAAAAATTGGTGTTTCCAAAAAATCTAAAAAACCTAATCTTAACAAAAAGCCCCTAACCATCTAATCATAAATAATTTCAGTTAGCAAATAATCATTTAATAATTAATTATCAATTTTGTTGTCAGGGCCTGCTTCTGGCTTCGATGGGTTTGATGATGATTTTCCATCAGCTGCCTTTTTCTTGCTTTCAGGCTTCTTCTTTTTAGCTATGCTCTTTAAAACTTGCACTTCCCCGCCTGCTTCCCTGACCTTGGAAATAGCATTCTTTGAGGCAAAATCAGTTAGGATAACCAGCTTCTCATTAACCTTGCCATTGCCAAGAAGCTTGTTGTAGCCTAGCTTCCCTAGCTCAAGAGTGAAACCTTCGGCATCCTTGGCGTCCTTTGCGCCCCTGGTCGCAAGCCCTTTTTCAGCCCAATCAACAAGGTTCTTGTTTATATCCTCTAGGTTAATGGCTTTTATCTTAATCCTGCTCTTAGAGCTAAACCCCTGCCTGCCCACAGGGAGATGCCAATAGCTAGGCTTTTTGGTGTCTGCCCTCTTGCCAGTGCCTGCACGGCCTCTTCCTCCTCGGTTGCCTGCTCCTTTGTGGTGCGCTGCCCCTCTGCCATAGCCGCAGAACTTGCTTCCTCGCTTCTTGGAATTCTTTTTTTTCTTGAAACGCATGATAATCTCCCTCTGGTCTTAATATCATTCAATATCTAAATCTTTCAATCTCTCAATTTTATCTAAAGCATTTTCTTTATCAAAGCATTAATCTTATCCCCTCTGTAGCCAAGAGCACCGCCTTTTATAAAAGGCTTTTTAATACCTTTGCGCTCAAATCCTCCTCTTGGAGGGTGGAGGCAAAAGAATTTTTTTAGCTTGCCATCAGGCTGCTTTTCCCCTCTCTTCTCAACCAGCTGCTTATAGGTCTCTTCATTAATCTCGCCGAAAGTGATATAGTCCTTGCATTTCAAGGCAGAAGCCCTATAGCTAGGGTTGTCTTCTACCACGACGCAAACGTGCTTTTTTCTTATCCTCAGGGTATCCAGGGTAGCCCTTATCTCTGTCTTGGTGCCTGTAAGCCCCCTTATAAGAACTAATGCCAGCATGCCGCCTTTTTTCTTTTCAGGCGCTGCTTTTTCTGCTTTCTTTGTTTCAGTTGGTTTCTTTTCCATAGTAATCACATCATTATTAATCACATCATTATTGTGATCGCATCGTTAGCATTGTTAACATCAATAGCATCTTCATCAATATCATCATCGATAACATTCTGCCCTATGCATTTTGCCTCATTCTTTTTTCACCTCTGCATCACCGGCAGGGCTTACAATCCCCTCAACAGCCATTCCTGCCTCATCCGGGAGTGCAGGCTGCTCAATGCTTCCCTCAATCACTCCGAGCCTATTAATATCTTCGGGCTTGAGTTTTACCTGCATTAGCTGGTGCAAGGCATCTTCACAAGCATAAACAAAATTAAGCAGGTTCCTGGTCTGGCCCCTGGTCTTCACCCAGACATCCTTGATGCCTGCAAGCTCAAGCACCTTTGCAATCTCTTTCTGGCAGCAAAGCCCTTTTCCCTTGGGTGCCGGTATGAACTTAATCTCAATGGAACCACATTTTCCTGTGACTGTGAAAGGTATTGAGTGGGGCTTTCCGCAATTGCATTGCCAAGAGCCACATCCTCTTCTTATCTTGAACAGGTTGAGCTTCGCCTTTCTTATGGCTTTCTCCCTTGCAGGCACAGTTTCCTTGGCCTTCCCAAAGCCCAATCCTACATGCCCGTTCTTGTCACCGACAACCACGACTGTTGCGAACTTGGGCTTGTTGCCTTCCATGGTCTTTTTCTGGGTCTGCCTGAAGACTCTCCTTGCCCCTCCTCCGAACTTTCCTTTTGACTGCCCTACCATCAATAAATCCTGCTCAAGCGAAAGCAAAGAGTCAATTATCTCGGGCTCAAGAACCTTTTGCCCGCGGTCAAGTATCTCATCTATGTGGAATATTTCCCTGTTTTTCACTTTTGACCCTAACAAGGTCTTGGGCTTCCAGTTGTCAAGCGAGGAGCTTTCCTGGGAAGCGCGGGGTGATTGCCCCGAAGACCTTAATTCTTTCTCTCCGTAAGCAGATCTTGGCGCTGCCTTATCATTTTTTTTGGGTGCGTCTGGTCTTTTTCTTCTTGCCATGATTATCATCCGTTCATTTTTTCATCCGTTATATTGTTTCATCCGTTGTTTTATTTCGGTTTGTCTTGTTGTTGATTTTGTCTTGTTGTTTTTATTTCGTTATTTGCTTTATTGTGTTTTCAATTCTAGCCTTTGGTTATTTTTTTCTTTAAATCCTCAAAATCATCTTTTATCTTGGCTGGATTAAGCTTCTGCTTAGCATAACCGGAGAACTGGGTCTTGTTCTTATTGGCCTCGAAAAACTTGGCTATGTGCTCTCCGCTCAGCCTTTCTTTTGACGGGAAAACCTCTTCTGAGGCATTCATCATCAGCCCAGCATCTATTGTGCCTTTTATTGCTGCATAAAGCCTTGAGCCGGGCAAGGTTGTCTGCAGCCCTAAGTCGGGTATGGCCTCGGTTATCTTTTTTGCCAATGCCTTTTTGCCGACTAATAGTCCTGCCAGGTAGCAGGCAGGCAAGTTGTTGCATGAATAGTTCCAGCCCAATTTTTTCAAGGCTGACGAGTTGATTCCGCAAACAATCCTGTCGCCTGATGGCTGGTATTCTGCCACCTGCATTATGATGCTGGTGTTGGTCCTTCTTATGATGAGCCTTGGCTTTTGGCTCTTTAGCAATATCAATCTTTTCTTGTAATTGGTCCTGCCTTCTTTTTTTCTCTTGTATGGGCTTATTTTTTTTGCGCTCATGATAGCTCACTTTTATGAATCATTTTTATGAATGATTATTATGAATCATTAGTTTTTTGTTGTTGGCTCCCTTGCTTTGGTTTCCTTCTTTCCAGCGCGCCTAGGCTTTGGAGATGATTTTCTTTGGCTGGATTGCTTTGGCTGCTGGTTTGGTTTTTCCCCTGCCTGCTCTTGGCGAGTAGTTTTTCCCTCTGAGGGCCTAGAAACCTTCATCGGCATTGCAAATAGCTTGTGCTCTGCTGTGTAGAGCTTGATGTGCTTGACGCTCCTGAAAAAGCCTCCTTTTGACTTTTTGTAGAGCTCTTTGAAAGCGCCCGGCTTTAGGATTGGCTTAATCTCCTTTATGAAGTTCCTCTGGGCCCTAACCTTGCTCATCCACGCATCTTTTCTCGCGTGCCTTGCTGTGGATTTACCTTTCCTGCTGCCAGCTCCTTTTCTCAAGCCTTTTCTCCTTTGGACAAGTCTCTTATTAGCTCTTACCCTTGAGACTCCTTTCTCAGGAACTTCCCTTATGGCCCCTTCTCCTACCAGCAGCCTTATGTCTGTCTTGGTGATGGCCTCTTTTATATCCTCTAGCCTCGCAGGGTCAAATGCGACTCTCTTAGGAGAGCAGCGCATCACATTGGCCGCAAGCCTTTTTTGAAGTTTTAACATCATCTTAGCTTACCTCTGGAATATCTTGTGGAATATCCTGTCTACCATGTTTTCACATTAAATCCTATAATCATACTCTATCAATCATATTCTATCGTGTCTATCGTGTTATATCATGTTCTTTTTGTGAGGAGCTTGTCCTTTTCCTCTTTCTCAAGCTTTTTCTTTTCCTCATCACTTAATTGGGCTTCTTGCCTTGCTGCTTCAGGAGCTTTTCCCGCATCATCAGGAGCCTTTCCTGCTTTTTCTGCGTTTTCTTTTTTTTCATTTTCCTTGGCAACAGCTTGCTCAATGCCTTTTTTCTTGGATTTTTCCTTTTCCGCCTTTTCCTTTTCTTTCTCCTTGGCTTCCTTGGCTGCAAGAAGCTCTTTTTTCCTTGCTTCCTGCCTTTCCTTGACGCTTGCCTGTATGGCAACAATTGTCTTTTCAGCATCCATGTTAAGCAGCACGAGCCCTTTCTTCTGTATCTCCGCGAGGATAAGTGCCCTTTTCCTATCTCCTAGCCTTGATGAGAGTATGATGCCATGCCCCTCGGCAATCCTATCTAACTGGTTGAGGCATGATACCAATACTGGCTTTAAGCCTGATTTGTGCAACCCTTTCACTTGCACTGGGGACTTGAAGCCTGAGCCGGGCCTGAGGGCGTGAGCCCTTCTCCTGAGCCTTTGCTTGTTGTCCACACCTCTCGGCCTTCTCCATCTCTTAGCCAAGCTCTTGGCCTTGTAATGGTCCTTTTTTCTGAAAAAAGGCTTTCTCCTCTTGATTTGCCTTCTCCTTTCCAGCAATGGTTTATTGTTTGTCATTTTTCCCTTGTATTGGTTCGTAACCATATTGATTTTATGATAATTATGATTTTGCGGTCATTTGCAGTCATTACTAGTTCACTGGCTCGCCATCCTTTTCTATTATATATATTCCATCCTGAAATATCCTCTTGTCAAAGCCAGGCCTTCTGGATAGCAATTCCATGAGAGATGCTGCTTTGCTGGCAGCCTCCTTGTCTGCCCCTTCGATGATGATGAATTGGCCGTCAACCTTAATATTTAATCCTGGCGGCAAGGCAGTGGTCCTCGGCACTGTCTCTCCGAAAAAATTCTTCAGCTCAAAAATATTTCCCTTAACACTAGCAGTCATTGGGAAGTGCCCTGAGCATATCTTAAGCTTATAACTATGACCCTGGCTTACGCCCTTAATCATGTTTCTTAGGTGTGCCAAGTAACCCTTAATCAGCTTTTTCTCCCTCTTGGTCGCTTTCTTTGACTCGAAGACCAAGGCATTGCCATCTATTTTTGACTCTATTTTAGGGTTATGGAAAGTTCTCTTTACTTCCCCCTCGGGTCCCTTGACAGTGAACAGCCCGCCCTCTATGGTTATGTTTATGTTCTCTGGTATCAATAGCTCTTCTTTCATGTCTTGCTTCATTTTCAGTTGGTGGGCGGGTTAATGGCATTAATAATATCCTAATTATAATACCCTAATTAATGTCCTAATAACAATAGCTTACCAGCCTTCCTCCAATTCCTTTCTTTTTAGCCTCATCATGGCTCATCATGCCTTGTGACGTGCTTACTACCAATATCCCGAAATCTTTTGCAGGCAGGAACCTCTTCTCAAACTTTTCATATGTGTCTTTCTTGACGCTGAACCTTGGCTTCACCACGCCTGCCTTGTTGATGTTGCCTATGAGGTTTATCTTAAGCGAGTCTCCCTTGGAATCCTTGAGCTCCTCATAGCCGCCTATGAACTTGTGCTCCTGCATTATGGAAAGCACTTTCTTAATGGTCTTGGAATTATTTCTTGTAACTATATCCTTTCTGCCTACCTTCTCATATGCATTGATCTGCGAAAGCACATTGGATAATGGGTCATTGAGCGCCATCTTGTGTTTACCTCAGCTGTATTTCTTGAAACCTATCTTGGGGGCTATTTCCCTAAAGCATTGCCTACAAAAATTAAGGCCGTATCTGCCTATAAAGGCTGATGTCTGGCCGCATCTCCTGCACTTATGCACGCTCCTGCCGAACTTCCTTTTTCTAGGAACGTTGTATTTTAGGTATTTCTCGTATTTGGCAGGCTTGTGCCTGATTTGCTTCAGGACTTTGGTGTAGTGGGTATTGGTCATTTTGCATCTTGCCTCATTGCTCTTCTTCCTGCTCCTCACTGAGCTTGATTGAAAAGCTTTTCTTCATAAATTCCACAGCAGCATCTTTTCTTACCCTGTGCCTCGAAGGAATCTTCCTCTTGAGTATCTTCCTCCTCTTGACCCTGAATCCTGGGCGCTCGAGGGTAATGGACGCCTGCAGCCCAATGATGCCTATCTTATGGTCGTATTTGACTCCCGGGATGTCAATGTACTCATGAATCCCGAAAGATACATTGCCATCATCATCAAAATTATCCCTTGACAAAAGGTTGTTTCTGGCAGCCAAGAGCCTGCCGATCAGCTCCTGGGCTTCTGACCTCCGTAATGTAAGTTTGCACCCTATTGGCAGGCCAGGCCTCAGCCCCCAGCCGGCAATCCTTTTCTGGGTTATGGTCTTGACCGGGTCAATGCCCGTGATGTTCTTCAAGAGGAGCATCCCCTTGTCTAGGTTAGCTGGCTCCTTGCCCGCGCCTATGTTAAGGGTTAATTTCCCGACTTTGATTTCGCTCATTGGTGAACTCATTTTGAATCCGTCCTTATCTAGTGCATTTATCATTTAATGCAATCATCTGCTATGATTATGTTCCGTCAAATGCATCTCCTAATACAACTCCTAATACAACTCATGGGTTTGGCTTCCTGCCATCGTTATTGCCTGGTGCTGATTGCCTGATGCTCAAGCTTATGACTGGTTTGTCTTGGCCGACTACAAAAGCATATATCCTCCTAGTCTCAAAAACATCATCATCAAGCTTGAACACGATGTTGGGCTCAGCGGGGTCTAAATCATCTATTTTCACAAGGTTCCCTACGTGCTTTCCCTTGTAAAGGTAGACTAATGCGCCTTTCTCCATCTTCAAGTGCTTCTTAATCTGGTTTCCAGGGATTGAATATAATAACGAGTCGTTTCTCTTGATTTGCTTCAGCAGCGGGTCATCTTTCTTAAAAAGGAAGTTCTTTCCATCAGAGCAGTTAAGCTGAACAATGCCTCTTGGAAGATGGACAAGATTAATCACTTTTGACAGCTTGACCTTTGATTCCTCCTCGCTAATTTTATCAAGGAAAAGCTTGTCTTTCTGGTTGACTAGCAGCCTGTAATGCTCCTTGATGGAGGGGAAACTGATGACATCCAAGAAGCCAACGGGAAACTTTTCATCAAATCTCCTCTTGCCGTTCACTAGCACTTCCTGTGTCTTTATCATGAACTTGGACTCCTTGGTGGTCTTGGCCTTGCCAAGCATCTCCTTGAGTGCTGAGTTTAGCGAGATTGAAAGTGAGATGTCCCTGCCCGGGTTGGGGCGGGTTATGAAAGTCTTATTCTTCCTGAGCACATCCCATCTTTTGGGCGCATTTACCCTTTTGATATGATTCTTAGCCATTTTCTAACCTTCCTTTCGTGTTCTTTACATTTGTCTAAGCTGTTTTTACTGTGAATTTTATCCTTTATTTTATTTTTAATTTAGTTTTATCTTATTCTTGTTTTATTTTTATTTTACTTGCCTGCGGCTGTTTTTTCTTGAACCTCTTCTTATCATCGGCTTTGGCATCTATTATGAGCAAATTTGAGGCATGAATCAATGGCTTGCTCTTGGAGCCGTCCTTTTTTGCAACCTCAATCCCTGAAATAGCTGATTTGCTTTTTTTCAAGTCAATCAGCTCTACTTTGCCTTCTTTGCCCTTGAAGCGCCCCGCCATCACCTTCACCTTGTCACCAACAATTATCCTTGCTTTTGCAAGTCCATGCTTCTTCGCCATATCCTTTGATAAAGGAGCATTAAGAAACTTGCTCTGCACATGCTTAGGCGCACGGTACAAGTATTTTCTTTGCTTCCTTGGCTGGCTGCTTGCCTTCCACTTGGTTGAAAAAAGCTTTTTCATGGATATCATCTCTTAGTATTCATATCTTTTAGTTTTCATATCATTTAGTATTCATTTCTCTTAGCATTCATCATCATTTTCAATCATTAAATAACCATGCTGGCCACCTTTGCAATCATTGGCCAACGCTCAGTCACTTCCTTTGCAATAGGTCCTTTGAAAATAGTGCCTTTAGGTGTGCCCTTGTCATCCTTAAGCACTATTGCCGCATTATCTTCAAACTTGATTCGTACGCCATTGTGCCGCCTATATTCGCGCTTTTGCCTAACAATGACTGCGAAAACAACCTGTTTTCTCATGTCAGGCCTGCCTTTCACTACGGACGCAGTTATAAGGTCCCCCATGCCACCGCTAGAGTTCCTTCCCTTGACAGTTTTTGATCCTTTGAAGGATATTATCTTAAGCAGCTTGGCTCCTGAATTGTCGCATGTCTCTAAAAATGAGCCTTTCTGCAATCCTGCTGTCACATTGGCTTTTACTGATTTCATTTTTAATCGCCCTTGGCTAGCACCTTATGTTTTTTTACGCTGGCATCTGTTTCTGATGCCTGGAAAGAGGCTGATTGAGCTTTTTCTTTGCCTTCATCTTCTGCCACCGCCTCTGCCTTGATTATGTCCTTGGCAGATTCCTTCCCTAATATCTCAACAACTACGAAATGTTTGGTCTTGGAAAGGGGCCTGCATTCTGATATAAGCACCAAGTCCCCTTTCTTGGCATCAATGCAATCCGGGTTGTGTGCGTTCACCTTGCTCTTTCTTTTCTCATACCTCTCAAACTTCGGGACAAATACCTTTCGGTCCCATGATACTATGGCTGACTTTGACATCTTGTCACTGGTGACTTTCCCAGAGAGGAACCTTCCCCTTATGCTTAGTGTGCCGTGGAAAGGGCAATTCTTGTCAGAGCACTTCTTCTCTGGTTGCTTGATGTTGTGTCCTGTTCCTTTCTTTTTCATGTTGATTGTCTCCTTAAGGCGTGTTCCTTGGGTTTTGGTTGTGATCCGTATATCTTGGCCCTCTTAACTCTTAGCTCTCATAGCTCTTGTTTGCCAGGGTTATTTTTTTATTCGCTCCTCAGGCCTGCGAAGAATCCTCTCGCCGAGGATTTCCTTGCTGTTAATCCTGAAAACCGAGCCCTTTTTTAGCAGTCTCTTCTCTTGGTTCTGGCTATTGACTATGGTGAAGCTGTTCTTTGTCTCATCAATAACCTTTCCTTTCGCACCCTCCACATCCTTGTTTTTTGACTTGATAACCTCTATTTCACTACCTATAAACTCATCTGAATAACCATTATCCATCTTAATTTTTGTTTCCTTGCTATTTTTTCTTGATGTCTACCATGTCTGGGCTGAACCCGAGCTTTACAAATTCTGCCTTGATGTCCTTTAGGTGGTCTCCCTGAAGCTCAATCGCCCCGTCCTTGGCTGTGCCCCCGCAGGCGAATCGGCTCTTGAGCTTCTTGGCCAGCTCCTTCAGGTCAATCTCGTTTTGGTTTATTCCTGTAATAACAGTGCTTATTTTCCCGAATTTCTTCTTTACCAAACCAATTTCGATCTTCTGGCTCTCCTTTGCGATTGTCTCACAAACGCAAAGCTCTTTCGGCAGCCCACATGTGTTG
This sequence comes from Candidatus Woesearchaeota archaeon, assembly GCA_016935175.1. Classification (GTDB taxonomy): domain Archaea; phylum Nanobdellota; class Nanobdellia; order Woesearchaeales; family SM23-78; genus SM23-78. The sequence continues at coordinate 59,249 of JAFGRK010000019.1, forward strand.
CATACTTCGCTCATTTTGTTTTCTTGTCTGTTTTTTTATCTTGGCTTTTCCCTTTTTCTGGGTTCCTGCTCTGCCTTCCAGCTAAATTATCATATGATGCCCCTTTTTCCTGGAGCTGTTTAGGGCCAGTGCTTTTCGTAGTTTTCGTGTTTTTTCTTCTTTGCTGACCTGAAATTTTTTGCTCAATGCTATTCAGCAGCATAATCCTGGCCATATCCTTCTTTATTCTCCTTACATCGCCCGCATTCTTGGGAGGGGTGCCTGTTGCAACCTGCGAGTTTAGTTTGATGAGCTCTAGCTCGAGCTCTTTCAGCTTTGCTTTTCTCTCCTCGTTGTTGAGCTGGGCCAATGCCTTAAACTTCATTATCGTTCCCCTCTTCAGTTGCCATCTCGCCCGGTTCTTCATTCGGCTCTTCATCTTGTGCCGACTCCAGAGGCTCTGATTTAATCGCGTCTATAGTATCATCCTTTTTTTTGCTTGCTTGGGATGTTTTGCCTGTTTGGGCTGAAGAGCCTGGCTCTTTTTTCGTGGCTTTTGCTCTTCCACTCCCTGATTTTGATGCGCTTGATGAAGAAGCTTTCTTTTTCTTTGGCTGCTTTCCCTTTGCTTGGTTGGAAGCTGATTTTCCATCCTTAGCCTCTGGCTCTCCAGAATCGCTTTCATCATTGGGGAGCATCTCCTTTATCTTTTCTTGCATTTCCACCTGAACATCATCATCAGCAAGCCCCTCTGACTTCTCCAACATCTCATCTGAGCCCGACTTCATCTTTATCTTATCAGGAAGCACAGTATCGGGCGTCATTATGCTGACTTTTACCCCGACAACTCCGCTCTTGAGCTTGGCTGCCGCGTAGGAAACCCTTATCTTGGAAACTGCTATGTCACCACATTTCTTCAGATATCCCTGGTAAAACCTCCAGGTCTTGGCCCTTGAGCTAGGCACTTTGCCTGCTATGAGTATTTCTACGCCGAAAGCTCCTGCTGACAAGACATCTGACATGGCCTTGTGGGCTATTCCCTTGAATCTTGATATTCCAAACCTCTCAAGTGAGTTGGCAATCATCTCAGCGATAATATTGGCATCGAGCCCGATGCTGGTAATCTCATCTATCTCTATCTGGGGGTTCTCGAGCTTGAATACCTCTTTCAGGTCCTTGGTAAGCTTGGTAATGTTAGTCCCTGACCTGCCCACCACAAGGCCCGGCCTACTGGTGCTTATGACTATCTTCTCGCCCAAGGGAGTCCTTTGCAGCTTAACATCGCTAAGCCCTACTCTTTGCAGGTTGTTCCTCACATACTCCTTAATCTCGAATTCCTTGATGTTTTGGTTGACAAATTTCCTCTCGATCACAGTTTTCCCTCAATTAGTTTTATTATCAGTTTTTGCTGGCTGAGATTCTTTTACTTCTTTAGCCTTCTTTTGATCCTTTACCTCTTTCTTTGCGGGTTCCATCTCTTGCACTGCAAGCTCTATGTGCACCCTTTTCATCCTTATCCTTCTCTTTCGGCCATAATGCATTGGTCTTGGGGCTTGCTGCGCACACGCATGCACAATCATCAATGATGAGCTTAGCCCCTTGTTCTGGGCATTGGCCTCGAGCAGCTTGAACAGCTTAAGGAGTGACGAGGAAGCTTTCAGGGGATATTTTCCGCTGCCTATTCCTTTCTTGTGCCCTGCTCCCTCTGTAAATCTCCTAAAAGGCACAGCAATCTGCTGATCCCTTACTTTCTCGATTACTGCCTTGGCTTTTGACAAGGGCATCCCCCTTATGAAATTGCACATCTCTATCGCGGTCTTGGTTGATATGGGCATGTCCCTTCCCACAGTCCTAACAACGTTCTCTTTGCCTGACTTAAAAGCATAATTGTACTTCATGGGCTTTCCTCAACTTTGATCAATCATAAATCATAACAATCGTAATGATCCTATTAATCCTGACCGAACATGATTTTTCATTTCTGATTTTTAACTTCTAATTTGTCGTATTTCGCTTGTCTTTTGCCATTTGTCACTTATCATTTTCGTGCTTATTTGACTGATAAGCTGGCGCTTGACCTGGTAGCGCCTATTCCTGGGGCGCTATGGGTTATCCTCTTCCTTGTAAGAGCGAACTCTCCCAGCCTGTGGCCAATCATCTCCTCTACAATGAATATCTGCTGAAAGCCTTTGCCGTCATGCACCATGATGTTTTTGCCCACCATGAAGGGCAGGATAATCATGTCCCTCAAGTGAGTCTTGGCTGGCTTCTTGCTAATCTTTACTTTTTCCAGGAACTGCTTTTCCTTGTCAGTCAACTTCTTGATCTTTCTCCTTGACTCAGAAGGCAGCAGCTCTGCCAGCTCTGAAAGGCTTAATTTCTGTAGCTCTTCCAGGCTTTTTCCCTGGTAACTGAAACCTTTGCGCACCATCATGTTCTTTTCCCTCTGTAGCCTTGTTTGTTCATAAGCTTCTTTCCTGGCTATTTGTTCCTTCCAGTATGCCTAGGCCTTATCATCCCTACCTTCTTTCCAGGAGGGGCGTTTCTGGGCGCGATTGTAGGCCTTCCCTTGTGGCTGCTGGACCTTCCTCCGAATGGGTGGTCTACGGCGTTCATGCTTGTGCCTGAAACACTAGGCCAGTATTTGTTCTTGGCTTTCATAGCATAATATTTCCTTCCTGCCTTGTAAAAAGGCTTTTCCAGCCTCCCGCCTCCAGCAGCTGCGCCTATGCAAGCCCTGCAATCAGGATGGAAATCCTTGTATTTTTTTGAAGGCAATAATAGGGTAACTGAATTGTTTGTCTTGGCGACAACTTTCGCAGTTACTCCTGATGATTTAACAAACTTCCCCCCATCCCCGGGCTTGTTCTCTATGTTGAAAACCTCGACCCCTTCAGGGACGTTCCTTAGCTCGAGTATATTGCCTATTCGCACATCCTTGCCGCCTATCTGTATGCTCTGCCCAGTCCTTATCCCTTCAGGGGCAATGAGCAGCGAAGTTGTGTTATCATCATATTTAACCCTTGCAAGGGGAGCTGAATGGGCCCTGCAGTCGAGCAGCTCTATGACTGTTGCCTGGCCGTTCTTCCCTATGTTGGTTTTCCCTTCAAAGCTAAAGCTGGGCCTCCTGAAAGTCGGGCTTCCAGTTCCCCTTTTCTGTGAGGTTATGTTTTTACCCATATTGCATCAAATCCTTTCTGTTTTTTTTATCAACCCGCACATACATTAATCTGCATCAATCATCTACATCAAACCTAACTTGGTGGCTAAGTCTATGGCAGGGCTTTCTGGCGCAAACTGCACATAAGCCTTTTTCCTGCCCTTATTGTCATTGATAGTGTGGACCTTGGTCACCCTTGCATTGAAAGTCTCCTCAATAGCTTTTTTTATCTGTTGCTTATTGGCCTTGGCATCCACTACAAACACTAGCTTGTTCTCGGATTCCATGAGCCTTATGGACTTCTCTGTTGAAAGAGGATATTTGATTATCATTGCTCAGCACCTGCTTTTGCTGTTTTTGTGTTTATCTTCGCAATTGTTTTTCTCGGTGATTTCTTTTCTGTTGCCCTTATCTCTAGTTTATTAGGGTTCGGGCTAATAGTCTTCTTGCTCAGCCATTTTTGGCTTAAGGAATCCATTGCTTTGGCAGTGAAAAGGGTTATCCTGCCTGCGTGCCCTCCTGGAGCCAAGGCCTCTGCATTCAATGTCGCTGCATGGATGCAATCAACACCAGGTATGTTGTTCGCGGCTTTCTTGACGTTGCAAATGCCAGAAACCACTATAAGCAGGCTTTTCCTGAAAAGCTTTTTTCGACCCCTTCTCTTTCCTTTGCCAGGCCTAATTGTCATGCGCGTCGCCTTTTCAAGCTCAGGCATGAACCCCAGCTTATCAAGCACAGCCAAAAGTTCTTTAGTCTTAGCCACACCCTCAAAATCCTCTGCTACGATGAAGGGGTAACCTGCAGGCAAGATGTGCCCCCTTGATGCGACAACATCCTTCTGCACTGTTGCGCTGAGGGCTGAGCATAATGCTTTTCTTCTTTCTTTCTCGTTTATTTTCCATTTAAATATCTTCCCTGACTTGGGAGGGTGGGCTTTTCTTCCCCCGACAGTTCCAGGGGCAAAATCCCCTACCCAGAAGAACTGCGTCCCTCTTGATGAAAGGATTTTCCTGGGCACCCTGCTTATCCCATACCCGTAGCTTGTCTTGTAATCCCTTCTCCTCTTGGAAATCTCAACATGGTGCCTCATGCCTGCTTTCTTGTATGCGCCATACGGCTGCCTTTTGTTATTCTGTATTGCGAGTACTGCTTTCTTTATCAGGTCAAGCCTGAGTGGCTCTTGGAACTGCAATGGCAATTCTTTTTCGCCAATCGTTGCCCCTTCCTTGCTCAATACCTTAATTTTCATATCAGCACGTCTTCATATCAAAATTTCTTTTCATCCATGGCGCCATCATCTGCCTTGCTTTGAGCTTAGGCTGATGTGAGTTATTGTTGGCAAAGCATCTTCTTTTTTTTGCCTCATTGCCTTAGTCAGGAATATCATTCTCTTGCGCGGGCCAGGCACAGAGCCCTTTACGAGCACATAAGTTGAGTTGACTTTTCCATAGCCGGGAAAGCCGTCTTTTGGGTTGATCTCTTCGGGCTTAGAGCCTATCTTCAATATCTGTAGGTTCATCTGGAATCTTTGGTGCATGCCCATCTGGCCAGAATAAGCAGTCCTGTACATGATATGCTGCTGGCCGCGCCACGGGCCCCTGCTTCCTGGCTGCCTAGTCCCTTTCTCGGTCTTGTGGCTCTTTAAGGCTATGCCAAACCTTTTTACAGGCCCTTGTATGCCTTTACCTTTGGTAACTGCTCGCGCATCCACCAGCTGGGACTCCTTGAATACATCTTCTATGGTTATATCCTTTTCTAGGTGCGCTTTGGCAAAGTCAAGCTTATCCTTATTTTGACCTGTTAGCTTGAGCTCAAAGAGGTCTGGCTTTTTCTTTTCAAATCCCGACATGATGGGCTGGGTATATACCACTAAGCTTATGTCAGCACAATCATCTGGGTTGATGCTGTCAATCCCCTTTATATCCTGAATTTTTTTAGGGATTGAAACCCTGCGTTGAAGCTCCTTGGATGGCTTCAGGAGAAAATCCTTGTCGACAAATAATCCGTAAGCATTTTTTTTGTAGAAACGGACAGAAAAGATTTTGATGGGGGGGCACTCAATCACTGTTGTGGGGAAAACAATCTCCTCCCCTTTTGATGGTGAAGTCCTGCGGTTGTCCAGGCCCAATAGATGGGTCATGCCGGCCTTGTAGCCACAGAAACCCATGGGGGCAGATTTTTCTGAGCCCTTGTCTGCATGAGGATTAGCCCAGCTTCTGATCCTAGGATAAAATCTTTTAGCCCTCTTCCTAGGCCAGACTCCCATGCTTCCTTTCCTTGGTTTTCTTATGTTTGCCATTTTGTACCTTTGATTGTAAGCTCACCATGAACAGATTCTGAGCATAGAGCAAAGCATAGCTCAGTATTGGTGTGATGCGTATGTGTAGAAAGATCCTTTTGCGAAAGCCCCTCATAGAAAACACAAGATAATCTTGACTGCTCTTTGTGTACTGAAAAGGGATTTCTTCTCAGGCTTCTTTCTCATCCGGGTTCATTTACCACCCGAACCTAGGGAAAAAACCGCGGGTTATTTATAAATGTTTTGCTAATGAGCCAAAAGAAGCTATTAGTCGTTAGAACGGGCTTGCTTTTTCTTTTTTCCCTGGCCGAAGCGTTCTGAAATGCTGGCTTTTCTCTTGGCATATTGCAGCGGGTTCTTTATCTTGGCGCAGAATTCGTCTGGCTTGCATATGGAAAGCCCTTTGTAGTAGGCGAGGTTGTTGCAATTGGGAGGAGGAAGGACTTCCTTACCTTGCTTTGCATATCTCAACTGACCTAAGATATATTGGGGCCTTAAGGGCTCATAATTCTTCTCATTCCACTCCATAAGCCTTTGTTCTATCATATCATAGCCCCAGCCGCAGCTGGAAAGGAAGTTGATGAGCGCAAAGCAGCTCCTCTTCCTGCCGTCCTCAAGACCCGCCAGGATAATCTTGATGCACGGGGGGAAGTGCTCTTCTCCAATGGCCTTTTCTGGCAGCGAATAGGATTTTTGCTTCGCACCCCCTTTCTCTGCTTCTTGCTCTTCCTGCCCGAAAGAGCCTGATGATGGCCTAAAGTCAAAAGCGTTGCGCAAAAGTTTCTCAGCATCGCCACGCGCATCATTTCGCTCTAAAAATGGGTGCTCGATCTTGACATTCTCTGGCTTCGCATCATCTTTCTTGAACTTGAGAACAGAGTTAACATCTATGGGAACAGACACGAGCCATGATTTCTCATTGAATGAATAGGGCATCCTGTAAAGGTGGCGCGAGCTGATGAGAAGGGTGTCAATTTCTAGGAATGGGTCGGCATTAAGTTCAGGGATGTCGTCTCCGAACTCATTCTTCTTGTAGCGGATTATCTGCTCAGCCCTCATGCCTGTTTTTGTGATTACCTTCTGAAAATTATTTTTCTCCACTTTCATTATTGCCTTGCTCAGAGGCTCTTGTATGAGGAACTTGATGTACTCCGCTATCCTTTTTGGCGCCTCCGGAAAAAGGTTCTTGACTGGCTGTCCATCAATGCTTTCAGGGAACGCCTCAAAAGGCACTGCTATATGGAATCCTTTATTTCCTGAGAACTTGCATGTTATTGATTTGACTCCATTATATTTCAGAGCTTTGATAGTATAATGGGCTGCTATCTTGCTGTAATCAAAGAAATGGCAGTCAATGTCCAGCACTAAGTCCCAGCCTTTTCTGAGAGAATCAAGCTCTTGCCTCCTGAGCTCAGTACTCAATTGCAGAGGAGAAACCCACAACTCCTCGGAGCAGTGTAAGCTAGTCATCTTCTGCTTTGCCAGCTCAAGTATATCATTAGGATAGGATAGAATCTCTGGGCGCTTACCGAAGAAGTCATCAAAACGAAAGGCTATCTCCTTGTCCTTGGCGTGCTTCACAATCTCCTTTTGTATGTCTTCTCTCTTGTAGAACGATAATGTCTTAGCTAGGAACATCTTCTCATGCTAGAAAGCAGAGGGTGTTTTTAAAGAATGCTGTTTTATATTTGGCAGAATAAAAAATTTATAAATAGCACGGGTTTCTTTGCATATGCATCAATGCGCGGGTGTGCCGGAGTGGTCAAACGGGCATGGTTCAGGTGGCGAGAAGGAGGAAGCTTCTGAGGTTTCCTGCGCTCGCATGAAACGCCATGTGACTCAGTGTCTGCGCAGGTTCAAACCCTGTCACCCGCATTTTCGTAGAAAATGAGGGCTCAGAACCAGCAGGTTCTGTTATCCGCATTCACGAAGTGAATGTGGGTTCAAAACTCCTAAGAGTTTTGTTGCCTTGCACATTTTATAACATCAACATGAAACCCCCGTTCAAAGAAATTATTGAGGAAGTCTGGGAAGCGATTGACAAGTATAAACATGATTTCGTTCTTGTTGAGGGAAAAAATGACCGGGCAGCCTTAGAATCATTGGGTTTCAACAGTGTCCGTGCTATCAACGCCAATAAGCCCTTGTATGAGATCATTGAAGAGGTTAATGAGAAAAAGGTTCTCATCCTTACAGATCTTGACAAGGAAGGTAAGCAAATCTACTCTAGGCTGAAGAAGGGCTTAGAGAGCAGAGGGGTGTTTGTGGATGATACTCTTCGCAACCTGCTTTTCAAGACTGAGCTTAGGCAGGTAGAAGGCCTCTACAACTACCTTAAGCGCTTCTAGCAATTAACAATTATAATTGGCTGGGCGAAACCTTTTTATAATGATGTCCTTTCTTGGTTTACAGATGGAAAAAGCTTATATGCTCATCAATACCAAGCAAGGAAAGCTGAAAATAGTAGAGGCCAAGCTAAAGGAGTATGATGAAATAAAGGAGATACATGAGATTTACGGCCGGTTTGACCTGATTGCTGAGGTTGAGACTGGAAGCCTGGCTGAGCTGAAGTCTTTTATCCAGAATAAAATCCAAATAATTGAAAGTATTAGGGGCACAGAGACCTTACTGGTCAATGACTTGGAAGAAAATCTTGAATGATTGAGAAGCCAAGCAAAGAACTTTTTCTGTTCAACCAAACATGATGCCTATTCCTCATAATTCTTATCGGAAATCTCCCTTATCCTCTTAGCCTTCTTATCCCCTATGAGGTCCACTTGCCTTAGCTCCCCCTCACTGGCGTTTACCAGGTTTCTTATTGACTTGAATTTTTTCAGCAGCGGTTTAGCCAGCACGCTTCCTACCCCCGGGAAAGAGCTGACGATGTATTCCTGCAAGTCCTTGTCTGTGAGAGGCTTGAATGAGTGGAGGGATATGTCTTTTTTACTAGGGTCAGCTTCCCTTCTTGCTATCATGAGAAAGAGGCCTGTGGTTTCCCTTGCATTCTTGGTATGGACGAGGGGTATTCCGTAGCTGACGATGATTGTGGCTATCGCCCCCCTTATCGCATTGGGGTGTATTTTTCTCTGCGAGTAAATATCCTCTTCGCCCTCAATGACAACAATGGGCTTTTCGTATTTCCGCAAAGATGCCAGCTGGGATAGCAGCCTCCCATCCACGATAGAATCAACAAAGTCCTTTACGGTCTTGTATTCTACAGCCACCCGCTCGCTCAGGAGGTAATCTGCAACATCCAGCTTGGTAAGCTCAACCTTGACCCCCAGGTTAGAAAGCTCCTTGATTATGCCCGAGCCTTTTTCCCTGTGGTCAGCAAAGACTGATATGCTTGAATAATCCCATTCAGACTTTCCTTGCTCAAAGAGCCTTTTCTGCTCTTCCTCTTTAGCTTCTGTTTGGATTTGATTGCCAAATGAGGCGGTCAGCCCTCTTTTTAACCCGTGTATTATCCTGTGCATCCTCTTTTCCTTGTTCATTGAAACCCAGAGATTGGACTCGTCCCTTGTTTTCTTGGTGACTAATATTATCACTCTGCCTTTTTCCTGCCTGCCAGTCCTTCCCCTTCTCTGGACAGTCCTGATGGCTGATGGCACGGGCTCATAGAATATCACTAAGTCCACCGCAGGTATGTCAAGCCCTTCTTCTGCGACACTCGTGGCTATCAGACAGTTGAAACCTCCACCCCTAAATTCTTCAAGTATCTGCTTTTGCTTTTTCTGGCTTAGACCGGTATCCTTCTTCTTTGCTTGGCCAACAAATATTTTTGAATTGATTCCCAATGAGTCTATTACTTCCTTTAGGTTGCTGGTAGAATCCCTGTATTGGTTGAAAATTATGATCTTTATATCTTGCTTCTGCTTTAGCTCCTCAACCAAGATCTGCCTGAGCTTTGTTATTTTGGGGTGCTCCATACCAGCTGCCAATAAGTTTCTTGTCATGATGAAGGCACTCCTGAAATTCAGGTCACGGACGAGGTTCTGCACTGCCTTAACCCTGGTCTTGTTGGCCTCATCCTCCAGCTTCAGGAAGTACTCCATCAAAGGCTTGAGACCCTGCGTTTCCACCAGCTCAAGCGCGTGCTGCAATTTCAAGGCCTCTGCAAGCAAGCTCACGCCCCTCATGATGCTGAAATCCTTCTCACCTGATGTCATCTTGGCATAAAGGGCCCTTTGAAGCTCCAGCAAGGCTGTCTTGCTATAGCTAGAAACATTCCCATACATCAACCCCAGCTTTTTTATGGCTTCTAGCTTTTCCTGAAAAGAATTCCTAAGGTATGCTCTTACTTGCTCAAAGTCTTTCGGCAACTCAACTTTCACCCATTCAACATCTATGTCCTTAACATAAGGCCGGACATCTGGGTCATCAAAAGACCTAATCTCAATCTCCTCTATGAATAGGTTCTTGCATACTTCCTTGATTTTTTGCTCATCAGAGCCTGGAGAGGCTGTCAATGCCAGTATCTTGGGGTGGTCAGCGCGCTTCATGTATTGCTTTGCCAGAAAGACATAGGCGTAGTCCCCGACTGCCCTGTGTGCCTCGTCAACAACTAGCAAGCTCACTTCCTTAAGCAAGATCCTGCTGGTTATGATGTCATTCTCCAAACCTTGTGGAGTGCTGACTATGATTGTGCTTTTCTTCCAGAGCTCTGCCCTCTTAGAGGGCCTTATCATGCCGGTGAAAACAGAAACATCCTCTTCGTGCACATCTAGATGCTTGCGCACGGAATCAGCGTGTTGGTCGCAAAGAGGCTTGGTCGGGGCTATTATAAGAATCCTGCTGCCAGGGTAATTATGCAGTCTGTTCGCAGCGAGCAAGACTGCAATGTTGGTTTTGCCAAGGCCTGTCGGTAATACCACCAGAGTATTTTTCTTGACAGCAGTGTCTAGTATAGTCTGCTGGTAAAGCCTTGGCTCAAAACCGCGAATCATTTTGCAGGATAGCGGAATGATACCTGGTTTATAATGATAACGCTTTAATGATAACGCCTAAAAAAAACTCTAAATCAGAGGGTTTTTGTTAGAATAAAATAAAAAATAAAAGAAAAAGTTGGAAAACTTTACCTTCCTCGTGCCATCTTGGCCCTTGCGACATTGCCCTTCTTGTCAATGAAGTACAGGTAGCCGTAGTCTTTCTTGACCCCGACCTTGGCGACGACTTCTATTTTTCCTTTTGCTTTCTTTCGGCCTCGTGCCATCTTGGCCCTTGATACATTGCCCTTCTTGTCAATGAAGTAGAGCCATCCTTTCTCCTTTCTTATGTTTGTTTTTGCTACAACTTGTGCCATTTAAAGGTCACCCCCTTAATCCTTTACGTCAAAGGATTTTTATGTTTATCCTATTGAATAATGTTCTTATTCTTAAATGTTTTGGTTTTATCGACGAAAGATTTAAAAAGGATAGAAATGGCGCTCCTGCTTTCACATCTTCAAGCCCAGGCAATCACTTCATTTCAAAGCTTGAGTAGTAGATGATTGCCACCACTATCCCTATAGCCAATGCTAGTAGGTATGAGAATATTTTGAAAAGTAGTATAAGCGCCGCGAACCCTATTACTGAAGCCAAGACAAAGATATAAATCCATCTTGAGGCAATGAATATGTAAAGGCCTGTTGTCCCCCCCTGGAATTGCCTTAGCTTCTCAAAAGTCGGTATTGGGAGCAAAGACCACAAAGCAATCAAAAGGTTGAGGACTACAAGAGAAAAAAAGAATTGGCTCTTGGTCGCTAGATACAAGGGGGCAATCAGCCCCACCAGGATTATGTTTGTTAGAGGCCCTGCAAAAGCAATCAATCCCAAGTCCTTGTGCTTAACACCCCCCCTGAAAACACCCATCCTGAGTTTAGGTATGATGTCGTAGTAAAGAGCTCCTGGGAAGAAAAGAGGGAGGTAGCCATAGGTAAAGAAGCACATAATTACTCCTATTATCATACCGTTCACCCAATACTTGTATTCTGAAGAATAACCCATCCTCAGGGCAACTAGCTTCTGGACTGAGAAATGGACTAACAGGAAAATGAAAAGCGCAATAAATATTATCATGAGGTTAGCGAAATAATCAACAACTGAGAGACCCCTCACTAGCTCAAAAATTCCCCAGCGCAAAAATTCATCACTTCCTTCGACAGCTTCCTTTACACTCCAGCCGCGGACTAGTGTTATTGAAAATGCAGAAATGAGTGAAGTTATTAAAAGGCGCCCAATCTCCTTATTTGAAAAGCTCCACCTCTTTTCAACCCTTGAAGCGAATTCGTGCATAGTTAACTCATCTTATTTCTTTATTTATATAATTTTCTTTATTCAAGGCGCTATAGAAAAAGTAAGAGCCTTAAGGTAAAAATGCCTTTCTACGGCACT
>JAFGRK010000020.1 GCA_016935175.1 Candidatus Woesearchaeota archaeon
TCCTTCGTCTAGCTTGCGCATCTCATCATTGTAAGATATGTAGAGTGATTTATCATCTGGCTCTGGCGTTATGGTTATGGCTACTGTCTCTCCTAGCTCGTATTCTGCCTTGTCAGTTTCTATGGTGTAGGGTGAGGGCTCTTCTTCTGTCGCCATTCCTGTTATTAGGCTGTCCTGGGAAATAGGGGTGATTTCCCCCACAAGATATTCAACTCCATCAATCCTTAGCTTGACTGTGGCTTTTGTGCCTTCTAGAATTCCACTGATCCTGAATCCTGTTATGCTTTCGAGTGCCAGGGCTGCTTCTGTGCCCTGCTCGAAGACTGAGTCGTAGTTGATTATCTCTGTTGTTTGCCTTGTTCCGACTGCCATTCCTGTTGGCGAGAATATTTGGTTGCTTGAGAAAATTCCTAGCATCAATAGGACTAGCATTGCTGTTGCGCCTGCTGCGTACTTTAGCTTTTTCTTCTGCTTTTCGTGGTAGTTGTCGTGCAGCCCTCTTATCATTTCATCAATCTCTGTTATCAGGTGCTCCTTGTGCTTGCCTGCGTATTTCTCCTCGATTATCTTGGCGTGCTCTTTCTTCCTTATCTTCCTGGCCCTTAGCTGCTCGTCGATTTCGTTCATGAAGTCGATTATCTCTTTCTTCTGCTCTTCCAGCTTTTTGACTTCATGGTGCAGTTTCATTTTGTGAGCTTCAGCCTCCTGGCTACTTGCATGGTCTCCTCTGCCTCCTTTACCTTTCGGAGAGCATTCTTTTCAAAGTGAGAAACCGCTGCCTGGCTTATGCCGAGCTTTTTGCTTACTTCTATCTGGGTGAGCTTCTTTGCCCTAAGTTCTAATACTTCAATTTCCTTCTCAGTAAGCACAGTCTATAACCTTTCTAACTTATAAAACTTATCTTACTTATATTTAAATCTTTCGCTGAAAGTTCCCTCGCTATAACATTTACAAATTATAAAAATTATTTTGGTTATATATAAATGTTGCGGTTTTTGCATTGGAATTCTAAAATTAAGGGCAAAAACTGTAGAACAGGGCTTCAGCTATAATCTATCTAACCAAACAAAAATCCAGAACTAATTTATCCGTAATAAGACGGGCGTTGGTCTGGGAGAAAACCTTTGGTTTTCTAACAGCCAGAGGCCTACCCGTAATAACTAGGCCTCTGATCTTTCATCTCCTTGCCGCGAGCAGCCCTGAAGGTCTTCTCCAGGTCTGCATAAGCCTCTGCGACGTCCTTGGTGGCTGAAGGCCTTACCTTGGCTAGTGCCAGCTCAAAATGCTTCATCTTGATGCTCTTGGCCTTCATGTCTTCCCTTAGCGCAAAGATAGCTGCTTCCCTGCAGACGCTCTCAATGTCAGCGCCTACATAGCCGTCAGTCTGCTTCACCAGCTCATCAACATTGACGTCTTTTTCCAAGGGCATCCCATTGGTATGGACCTTGAAAATCTCTTTTCTTCCCTTGACCTCTGGAACTGGCGTCAGGATTATCCTGTCAAACCTTCCAGGCCTCAGAAGCGCAGTATCCATGATATCTGGCCTGTTAGTGGCTCCTATGATTATGATGTCATTCATGTCCTCTAAGCCGTCCATTTCTGTGAGTAATTGGTTGACCACTCTCTCAGTGACGTGGCTGTCCTCGTTGCTAAGCCCTCTCCTGGGCGCAATAGAGTCTATCTCATCAAAGAAGATGATGGTCGGGCTGGTCTGCCTTGCCTTCTCAAATATCTTCCTCACAGCCTTCTCGCTCTCGCCAACCCATTTGCTGAGCATCTCAGGCCCTTTTACCAGTATGAAATTGGCTTCAGACTCATTAGCCACTGCTTTTGCCAGCAAAGTCTTGCCTGTGCCTGGGGCTCCGTACAACAATACTCCTTTTGGCGGCTTCACTCCCATCCTCCTGAAGTCAGCCTTGTGCTTCAGGGGCCACTCAACAGCTTCTTTTAGCTCTTGCTTTATCTCTTCAAGCCCGCCAATGTCATTCCATTTCACATTAGGCACTTCAATCAATACTTCCCTTAATGCGCTAGGCCTCACTACTTTCAGAGCTTCCTTGAAGTCAGATTGGCTTAAGACCAGCTTTTCTAGGATTTCTTTAGGGATAGGCTCACCTTCTTTGAGGGGTGTATCCCCTAGGACACGCCTTAGCACAGTCATTGCAGCTTCCCTTGCCAATGAAGCTAGGTCTGCACCTACAAAGCCGTGGGTTATGCTCGCTATTTTTGTAAGCATGTCTTCCCTTAGGATTCCTTCTAGCAATGACTTATCATCAGGGCTAAGAACACTAACATCACTGCTGGCCATAAAATTAGCAAAATCAGCTTGCTTTATCCTGCTTATTTTTTCAAGGCTTTTCCTGAGATTATCCTGCTCTGATTTTTTTCCTTTAATCAGTTGCTTTACGTCTTCATCTGTATTTGAGTTTTTAGATGATAATGAGATTATATCCTGGATTAGGCTGTTAATTTTTTGCTCTAGCCCGAACTTAGCTTGAGAAAGGTCAAAATTCGGCTCAAGGGGCATATTTCTAGTATGGATCTTTAACACTGTAAGCCTTCCCTGGACATTTGGCACCCCAATCTCAATCTCCCTGTCAAACCTTCCTGGCCTTCGAAGAGCAGGGTCAAGCACATTAGGTATGTTGGTTGCTGCTATGACAATAACTTTCCCCCTTGCCTGCAAGCCGTCCATGATGGCTAATAGCTGCGCTACTACTCTCTTCTCTACTTCTCCCTTGCTCTCCTCTCTCTTGCTTGCAATAGCGTCAATCTCATCAATGAATATGATAGAAGGGGCGTTCTTCTCTGCTTCCTCAAACTTCTTCCTCAGGTTCTCTTCTGACTGGCCATAGTACTTGCTCATGATCTCAGGGCCATTGATCAGTATGAAATTGGCATTGGTCTCATTGGCCACTGCTTTTGCCAGTAGTGTTTTTCCTGTTCCTGGCGAGCCATGCAGCAGCACTCCCTTAGGAGCCTCTATGCCTAGCCTCTCAAAGATTTCTGGGTGCTTCAGGGGCAATTCTATCATTTCCCTGACTTTTTTCAACTCTTCATCCAAGCCGCCGATATCCTCGTAAGTCACATCAATGGCTTTTTCCTCAAGCACCTCAACAGCCTTAGGGTTGAATACAACATTAGTGTTCTCAGTTATCAGCACAGCCTGCTTTGGCTCGCAGTTCACCACCACGAACTTCAAGTCTCCAAGGCCCAGTCCCATAGTGGTCTCATTCATCATGGAAAACATCTCATCAAAGAACGGGTGGCCTACCATGGTGTTCCTTCGCCTCTGGCTGCCTCCTAAAGAAACAATATCTCCCTTGATAACAGCCCTTCCTAAGAGGCCTTGCTTGAACACATCAGGGTTTGCCCTTACCATCAAGCCTTCCCTTGCAGGGGCGATAGTAACAGACTTAGCTTCCTTAACATCAGCTTT
The DNA here is from genome assembly GCA_016935175.1 of Candidatus Woesearchaeota archaeon. Lineage (GTDB taxonomy): Archaea > Nanobdellota > Nanobdellia > Woesearchaeales > SM23-78 > SM23-78. Next base: position 3,440 of record JAFGRK010000020.1, read on the forward strand.
CTTGATAGTCACGAACTCTCCGATGCTGGTCTTGGCATTTCTCCTGATAAGAGGGTCAGTCCTTATAATATTAAGGCCCATGTCTCCTGGAAGCGCCCTGTCAGCTATGCCTACAGTGCTCCTTTCGCCTTTTATCTCAATGATGCTTCCTGGCCTTACATCTATCTGCTTCAAGTAGCCAGTGTCAATCCTGACAATCCCCTTGTTCACGTCATCCTGGATTGCTTCAGCGACCTTTAGCTTGACATCCTTTGCCATAGGGGAGGTGAAAAACTAGAAGTTTATATAGTTTTGCCTTTAAAAAAGTCGCGGCAGCCTGCACCGAATGCAACGTCATGAACGTAAGTGAATGACTTGCATTGTGGCTGCAGAGCCGGGGGATGCCCCCTCCGGGGTGGCGAGCGCGACTTTTTTTGCCTTTAAAGAACTATTTCTTGTCATACTTAATCCTGAAATCAGGAATGCCTTCATTAAGCCTTAGGTAGAGCTCGACCTTCAAATCAACCCTTCTAGGGCATTTTCCATTCTGGTGGTAGAATGCGTTGCCGCAATCTGCCTTATGGATGTACCTTTCAGCCTTGACCTCAAGGGTGGCTTCCTTTGCCTCTGATGACAAGGCCTTCTCAGCCAGCTCTTCTATCTTGCTAACAGGTATGTTGATGAGGTCTATATCAAACTCTTCCTTTCCATAGCCTATCTTAGCTAGGTTTTTTATCACATAGCACGCAGGCCTTTTTTTCTTTATCAGCAAGTAAGGCTGGCCTTCCTCTAAAGGGAGGCTATTCAGCTGCTTAAGAACATCATCTATGGCTTGATTGACCATTTAACCCTTTTTCACCCAACCATTATATTAATAGTAGCCATGGTTGGGCTAGGTTAAATATTTTTCTGCTGGCAAGGGCTTTTTTCCTTTTTACCTGTTGCTTTGCCTGTCGTCCCTGTTCCTGTTGCCGTAATGGCTCCTGCCTTGGCTTTGCCCATCTCTTGGCCTAAACCCTGACCTGGATTGGCCTTGGCTGTCGTGGTGAAACCTGCGCGGCCCTCCTCTGCTTTGGCCATCGCCTCTTCCGCCATACCTTCCGCCACCTTGCCTTCCATCCCTGCCTCTGCCTCCTCTTGGCTCTCGCCTCAGGCCAAAGTTGAGCTGAACCCTTTCAAAAGTTGGGAGTGGCTCGCACTCTATGTTCAGCGAGCTGTCGCCTTGCACTTGCCTGAAATTGTCATGGTCACGGCTTGCAAGTATACTCACTGCCTTGCCTTCATGGCCTGCCCTCGCAGTCCTTCCAACCCTATGGATGTAGTCCTTGCTGTTCTTGGGGATGTCATAATTATATACGTGAGATACTCCTTTTATGTCAAGGCCTCTTGCAGCTACGTCTGTGCATACCAGCACATACACTTTTTCGCTGTTAAAGCTGTCCATTGCCCTGTTTCTCTTGGCCTGGGAAAATCCTCCGTGTATTGCCATTGCCTCAATCCCGTTCTTTCGCAGGTTCTTGGCTACAAAGTCAGTGTTGATCCTTGTGTTGCAAAAAACCATGACTAGGCCTGACCTCTCGTTCTTGAGCAAATGCACCAGCAGTGAGAATTTCATGTTGTCAGGCACATCATAGTATATCTGCTTTAGCTTGGAAGCATCCACATATGATTCTGCCACTAGGTTGACTGGCGAGTTCAGGTATCTTTTTGCCAGGTGGATTATCTCCTCGTACATTGTGGCAGAGAAAAGCAGTGTCTGCCTCTGGCGCGGGCATTCCCTGATTATCTTTTGCACGTCATCAATGAATCCCATGTCAAGCATCCTGTCTGCCTCATCCAATACCAGTATCTTGATGTTGCGAAGGTTGATGGTGTTCCTGTCCACATGGTCAAGAATCCTGCCTGGAGTGCCTACTACTACATCTGCAGTCGGTAATCCTTCAATCTGCGGGTTGATGCTAACTCCCCCGTAGACGGATATTATCTTTAGGGGCTTATGCCTTGAGAAGCTTATCATAGCCCTGGTTATCTGCTCTGCAAGCTCCCTTGTGGGAGTGACTATCAATGCCTGCAAGCCTCTTCCCCTTTCGCAGCTCTTGATGATGCCTGCGCCAAAAGCCAAGGTCTTGCCTGAGCCTGTGGCTGACTGCGCAATCACGTCCCTGCCTGCTGTCACATAAGGTATTGATTTTACCTGTATCTCTGTCGGTGCTGTAAACCTTTGCTCTTCTATTGCTTTTATCACTGGCTCTATAATGCCTAGCTTTCTAAACTGTTCCATTTTGTTTCATCTAAGAAAAAGCAAGCAAGCCCTAAAGCCTGCGAGTGCAGAAAAATTTTGAACTTTTCTGTTGGTAAAAAATAATGATTCGAACTTGAATATTATCGCGCGATATTACCTATTTGCCTTTTCTTATACGCCTCGTATTTGTTTTATTGTTTTTTTTGTTTGTACGCGCCTTATAGCCTAGGTTACGTTGTTTATTTATAAGTTTTGTGCAAAAAGCTGGTTTTTTCAGCGCAAAATCATCGCCTTGGTCAATCAGAAAGGCCTTGATGATTTTGCCTGTATTAGACAGATTTATATATTAATCATCTTATTGGCTTGATATGAACTTGTTGTTCAATGCATTGATTTTTGCCTATGCAGGCGTGGGAGTGGTCCAGACTATAGGCTATTGGCCTACTCTTAAAGACCTTTATTATAAGAAGAAGAAAAGCGCCAACATATCTTCCTATGCCATCTGGACTTTCTGCTCAGGAATAACTTTCCTCTACGCTGTCTTCATCCTGCCTGACCTTCTCTTCCAGGCTGTCTCTGGAGTGGAGTTTGCTGCCTGCGCAGCCATACTGCTTTTCAGCATCAGGCTGAAGAATGCTCCTTGAATTCTCTATTTCTGTACCTACTAATTGATAGTAAAAACAATAAGATTTATAAAGCCTGCTTCCCTTCTTCACGACTATGGAAACAATAAAGCCCGTCTCAGATGAAAGAATATTGTACGTGACCAAAGGCGTACTAAAAGAGCTTTCTGAGACACAGCCAAGCGAAAGCGGATACATATTATTATACAACCCAGAGAACACATTGGATTATTATACACTAGGCCTTGCCAAGGCAGGAGTAAGGAAAGGCCAAGAATCCATATCCCTAGATACCAAGGTCATAGAGCTCATGGTGGGCAACCCTGACTTAAGCATATCCCATTATATGAACATAGGAAAAGAAAATGACTTGGCTGATAATTTCATCTATTCAATAAAACTCTACTCAGACACCCTTGGAGCTATAGATTGGTTTGCAGAGATAAAAGGCCAGGAAGTAAGGTTCATGCAGCTATTCAAATGCTACGGCTACCACGCCTATCCCATGCCTTTCAAGACTATAGGCGACAATGCGCTCCTAAGGTATGGAGACAGGGTGAGAGAAATAAACTATGATATCTCTGGCCTAAACGCCCCTGGCAAGGTTTAGCTCAAAAAGCATTATGACGTCAGAGTCAAGGCTGTGGCCCTCTGCCTTTCTTACCAATGTGTCAGCGACAAACCTTAAGTCCTGGTAGAACTGCTTCTGCGCCAACATGTTGAGCTGCATCCTAAGCTGCCTCAAGTCCTTGCCATACTTCCTCTGTATGTGCTCAATAGAGCTAAGAACATGCCTCTTGAAATTATTCACGTGCTCCATGTAGCGCTTGTTGTCAAGCTTGAAGTCATCCACACCAAGGCTGTCGCACCTCTCAATGAATTTCTTCTCAAGCCTGTCACGCAAGCCAGCCACGTCAGCATTGTACTGGCTGGCCAGCTCCTTCTGCCTTTCAGGAGTCCAGGAATGAGGGTCACTCAATGCATCATCATACCTCTTAAGAAGCCTCTTCACAAGCGAATCCTCGCCTGCTACCAGCACGTCAAACACCAGCTTCCTAGGGATCAAGTCTACTAATGGCCTTATCTTGCGCTCCCACTCGCTCCTATTAAGGTTCACTATGTGCTTAACTTTTGCGCATTCAGCAAGAAACCAGGCAATCAGCTTTTTAGCCTCTCCAGAAATCCTGTAGTCATCAGCCTTATCGATGAGCAGGCTAAGCTCATACCTGTTGACCTCTGTGAAATAATAGTTCTTGGCATTAATCAATAGCTGAAGCAATTCTTTCTCATTGGACTGCGCAAGCACCACGATTATATTTGTGTCAAGGGTGAAAAGCCTTGAGTTGAAGGCCTGCAATACAAAAGCCCTGGCTTTCTTATGCTCCTCCTCGAACCGCGCATTCCTTGAGATATAGTCAAGCAATCCCATAAGGGATAAAAATAAGGCTAATACTATTTAAAAGTTTGCAAAAAATAAGTTAATGGTGAAGAAAATAAAAAGATTTACTTACCCTCCTTAGGAGGGGTTATCTTAGGCAAGGGTATGGGCGGAGGAAGGTTCATGTCCTTGCTCAGTATCAATGCCTGCACATTGCACTTGGAAAGCACATAGTTGAGCACAGCATTCATGACTTCCTGTTCAAGCTTCTTGTTCTTCTTCCAATTCTTGAGGATGTCATCAGTCTTGTCCTTGTCAACCAGGTAGATTACCTCTCCCTCAAGTATTATCTTGCCGATGTTAGGATCGTAGGTAGAGCTGAACTCAAAGTCAAGCTTCAGCGCCTTCTTGGCAGTGTTGATGTTGAGCTTGGTCTCCTCAACATTCCTTATCCCGACATTGTTGTTGATGCTTACCTTGCCCTTGACTGGGCCAGTCTTATCCACGAGCATCTTGGTAAAGCTAAATCCGATAACTGTCATGACGAACACCTCACATGTTTTTGTTTTTAATACCTTTTATTTAGTATTTTCTAGAGAAAGGGCAAGAGTTTTTAAAGGTTATTGTTTTGGAAAATACAGATGTCGAGGGCAACTTTTCATTGGCTTTCTATCCATCATTTTTATAAACCATTAGTATTTCCAGATGATTATCATGGCTAAAATTTATTTGATCAAGGATGCCAGTTCGGGCAAGTACGAGCAGCTCTTAGAAAAAGAGCTGAAAGGCAAGCTCAAGCCTGGCATGAAAGTTGCCTGCAAATTGCACATGGGTGAGAGCAAGGGAATGTTTTCCCCTGAGCTTGCAAAAAGGGCAGCCAGCGTTCTGAACAAGCTTGGGTGCAAGCCTTTTCTCTTTGACACGCCAGTGAATTACCCTGGCAACAGGCACACTGCTGAAGGCTATCTTGCGCACGCAGCAGCCCATGGGTTTTCAGAGCAGGCAATAGGATGCCCAGTGCTCATACCTGACCAATACATTAGCGTTAAGACTGCCCACATGGACGTGGAAGTAGCAGATGTGCTCAAGGCAGCTGATGCAATGCTAGTGCTCACCCATGTAAAAGGCCATCCTGGAAGCGGCTTTGGCGGAGCAATAAAGAACCTGGCTATGGGCTGCGCCTCTCCCAAGTCAAAAGGGGACCAGCACTGCCTGGGAATACCTAAAGTCGTTGATGATGAATGCACTGCTTGCGGGTTGTGCGAGGAAGTATGCTTTTTCAAGGCCATAAAAGTAGGGGATAAGGCAGTGGTTGACCCTGAGCGCTGCTCTGGGTGCAGCACTTGCGTGTATAACTGCCCTAACAATGCCCTTGCCTCAGATGTCACTTTTGATGCCTTGCTTGCAGAGGCTGCTTTTGCAGCGCTTAAGCTGATGAAAGATAAGCCAGTCTTCTATGTCAATGACACCAGGAGCATCACCAAGAACTGCGACTGCTTTGGCAATCCTGGAAAGATGATTGCCGAGGATGTGGGCATCTTCATGGGAGATGATATCGTGAGCGTTGAGATGGCAAGCGTTGACTCTGTCATCAACCAGGAAGGCAAGGATGTTTTCAAGGAAGCTCACAGCCACGACCCTTACCTTCACATAAAAGAGGCAGAGAAGCTTGGGCTGGGCAAGTCTGACTATGACTTAGAAGAGGCATAATAAATAAAAGAGGTTTAAAATGGTTAATAAAGCAAGGATCAATTATTGGGTTGATGTCGGCCTGGTTATTACTTTCATAGCTTCAATGATCACTGGCCTTATCAAGTGGCCAGGTCTTTTCAGGCTAACAGGAATACGCCATAGAGATTTGCCTATGCTTGAAATAAGCCTAGTCCATGACTGGAGCGGCCTTTTAATGGTAATCCTGGTTCTTGTGCACTTAATACTTCATTTCAACTGGATGGTAACCATGACCAAGTGCTTGTTCAAGAAAAAGAAAGGTGTGGGAAAATGCGAAAAGTAATCTCGCTGCTAATCATTTTGGCAATTGCGCTCATGGCTATAGGATGCTCTTCAAGCCAGGTTGCTGATAACAATCAAGCGCAAGGGCAGGCAGTGCTGCAGGAGCAGCCTTCAGTCGGTGATTCTGTAACCCAGAGCCCGTTAGTAGAAGAGCATAGCTGCCCGAGGGGAGTCACTGATGACCCTTATCCTGGTGATTGCTGGCAGTACACTGACCAGGACCAAGACCGCCTTTGCGATTTAGGCTAGCGAGAATAATAATCTTCTCTGCGCAGAATATTAGCTATCACTTATAATATCTTTCTTTGTATTTTTTTCCTGAGATTATGTAGTGCTCTCCTTTCTTTTTCAGCCTCCCCTGATTGTACAGCATCTCAACCTTTTCCTCTATGAGGTGGGAGATAGGTGATGATGCCACTATCTCGTCCACTGTGGCAGAGCCATGGGCTTGCAGATGGCTGATGATGGCTCGGGTGACTGGGTCTGGGCTTAATCTTCTCTCGAGCTCCTTGTCTTCAGCCTCTTCCCTTTGCTTTTTAATCTCCCGCTGGATTATTTTTATTTCCGCCTTAATGTCCTTCATAATATCATATTTTATCCTTGGGATATTTAAACCTTTGTTTCACTGGGCAGTGCCATTGTTAGCCTGCTGCCATACCCTCCGGTACTCTTCCAGAAACCTAGCCCCTATTTTTTCATCATGTATTATCAGGATGTTCTCGTCGTTGCGCTCATTGCCGCTCGCAGTGGGGTTGTAGCTGCCTGCCACCACTATCTTGCCGTCGATTATGAACACCTTATGGTGCATGTTGTTGGGGTTATTGTCCAGCCTTACCTTCATGCCTTGCTCCAGCATCTTGTAGTATTCTGTGTATTGCTTCTGGCTGTTGGCCTGGCTCTTCTCAAACACTCCCTGGATGTCCAGCTCGCCCTTTCTTGAGATTATATAGTCCCCTAGCGGATCTGAGGTGAAGCTAAAGGTCATGAAGTAGATGCTCTGCCTTGCCTTCTTCAGAGTAGCCAGCACCTTATCTTCGCAGCCATCATCTGGGCAGAAGTAGTTCTCTATAAGGCTGCCGCTCAGGTTCACCAGCCGATAAGTGGTTGGCTTGTCTTTCCAGCCATTCTTCAGCTCCTCAAACTCTTGCTCATAGTTATTTTTCAGGTATTCAGAGCTTATGATCAGCAGGTTATTGTCGTTCTTCCCAAAGCCGTTCCTAGTTGGGTTGAGAGAGCCTGTTGCCAGGTAGTCTTCTCCATTGACGTTGTATAGCAGCCAGAACTTGTTGTGCATCAGCCCAGTGCCGCCTATCTTCTGGCCAAAGCCTTCGTATTGGTCTTCATCAATCAGCAGCTCTGCGCCCTGCCTTGCCAAGGCAGCTGTTAGCTTTGCGCTGTCAAGGTCATAGAGCGCTGCCTTGACCTGGCTTGCGTTCAGCACCATCTGCTCTAGCCTTGACTCGCAGTCGTATGACTTGGAGAACAAAACTTCGACGGTGCCGTTCTCTGATGGTATGCTACTCTTCTTGGCGCATCCAGTGTATCCTAGGCTTGCTGCTGTAAGCATTGCCACTATGCCTACTGTTGCCATGAATTTTTTCATGTCCATGCCTCAGAGAAAAGGAAACTGGTGCTTAATATAATGCTATGGTTTTTTTTCGGAGGATTTGCGCAGCTTGCGGATTATTTTCCTTTCACTACCTCAAAATTATTTATTGATAATGCTTTCTTGTTCCTCTGCAGCCAATCCTCAACCCTTTGCTGGTTGATACCTGACCTGTACATCCTGCTGTGCAGGAAGTCTAGATCTTCCCTCCTGTAATAGAATATGTTGTTGCTGCTGCCGTTGTGTATTATTTCGACGAAATATTTTAGCCCTGGCTTGAATAGGCATTGGCAATCGCTTATGCTGATTATATCTCCTACAGTTGGTATTTTTCTTTTCCCAGGATGGTTGTGCTCCCTTCCCTGCATGTAGCCTTTTATTCTCATCGCAAAACTCCCTGTGAGCATTGAGCGGTCATGGGTTGATATGAGGTCATAACCATCATTGTCCTGCTTCCCGAGGCTTTTGAAATTTTCCTGGCTGGTTATGCATATTCTGCTCCTCTCAGGGGTTATTAGCTCAGTCAGGGTTATGCACCCGCCTTCTTCTGTTCCCATTGCTATTGCTGATAGCTCAAACCTTTCATTCGGCCTTTCCTTAAGCATAAAGAAAAATTCTTTGGATTTTTCTAGGTAGGATTCGTAAATCCTTAACTCTAGCTTATGGCTCATAAGCTTTTTTCCTTTGCATTCCCCATTTAAATAGTTTATTTGTCACTATTATGTAATGGAAATTCAGCGAAA
>JAFGRK010000021.1 GCA_016935175.1 Candidatus Woesearchaeota archaeon
AACAAGCGGAAGCACAGAAACACTACAAATAGCAATAATAGGAAGAAGCAACGTAACAGCAAGCTTCACAGACACAGACACAACCTATTCTAACGGGACCGGATTGGCTCTTAGCAGCACAACATTCAGCCTAGCAGCAGGAGTAATAACAGCAGGAAAATACGGAAACACCACAGCAGTACCAGTATGCACTTTTGATACATACGGAAGAGCAACCACCTGCACCAACACAAGCATAAGCTTCCCAGCGTCAAGCGGAGGTGACGGGACAGGCGGATGGACTAATACCACTACTGTTGTAAGCCTGGTTGACAGCAATGACCTTGTCGGGATAGGCACTTCAAGCCCAGATGCCAAGTTGGACATTGAGAGAACCAGCACCCAATTAAGGCTGGGGTATAGCTCAACTGTCAATGCGAACTTCACTGTTGACAGCAGTGGAAACCTCACGATTAGGTCTAGCAGCAAGAACGTGGTCATCCAACTAGGGTAAGGCATTTATAACTATTAAAACCTTTTATATGTTTCTTTCTTATTATCATTTATCGAAAATAGAAATATTTATAATGGATTGCCAATAACGCTAGGCATATTAGGAGGGGGTTGGATGGGTGAATTAATGGCAGATAGGAAGGTAAGGCTTGCATTCCTATTTGGTCTAGTGCTTCTCATAGCTAGCACAATTTTCTCGGGGTGCAATGGCAGTATAAGCGGAAGAGTAGTTCTTGAAGATAAGGGCTTAAAGGAAGATGATGAAAAGAGCCAACAAGGAATATACCAGTCCGAGAGCATATTTGAGGAAGGAGAAATTGTACTTTCTGAAGAATCATCAGTCATTAGAGTAATAGATGATAACTTTGGATATTCAGTTCCTATTGGCACTGGCCAGCGTGCTGAGTACGAATATAAAGAGCCAAATCCTAAATTATTCAGGGACTTGGAAGAAGAAATCTCTAGCCGCGGGGAGGTCAGGCTTTTGATTAAGCTTAAGAACAATGAGAAGAGAGAAGAGCTCATGGCAAAGCTTAGGGATAATAAGTACATAAAGAATTATGTTTCTGGAGTGATAAGCAAAAAAAACGCTGAAAAGCTAATAAATGAGTTAGGAGAGGAAGATGTTGAAAGGATAGGTATTGACCATATAATGACTTTGGAGGCTGACAGCGTAACAGAGCATATCAGCGCAGAGAAAGTTTGGAGTGCTGGCTTAACAGGCAAAAGGCAGGCTGTTTGTGTCATTGATTCGGGTATTGATTACACGCATCCTGCACTCGCAGCCAACTATGTTGGCGGCTATGATTTTTTTAACAAGGATGATGACCCTATGGATGACAATGGCCATGGAACTTATGTTTCAGGCATCATTCTAGGCATTGCACCAGATGCAAAGATAATCGCAGCCAAGGTTTTTGACCGCGAAGGGCATGCTTATGAGTCTGATATCATAGCAGCCATTGATTATTGCTTGCGAAACAAGGATGAGCATAATATTTCTGTAATTCTAATGGCTTTTGGAGGAGGGGTTTATAACACCTCTTGTTATTGTGACTCTAACTTCGTTGTGGAAGAGTCTCATTACGCAATAAGCCAGGGATTATTTGCAGTTGCTGCCAGTGGCAACGATGGCCAGCCATATCTTAAGGCTCCTGCTTGCGGCTCTAATGTGACTTCTGTAGGAGCTGTTGACAGGTATGATGCTGTTGCTGGTTTCACAAACATTGAGCCATTGCTTGACTTGCTTGCCCCTGGGGTTGAAATTGAATCTGCTAATCTAGGTGGAGGTATTAATAGCGTGACCGGAACCTCTGCTTCTGCTGCAGTTGTTGCAGGCGCAGCAGCATTGTTATTGGAGAAAGAAACGCTCGCTCCCCTTGACCTGCAATATATGCTTAGGAGCACTGGAGTGCTTATCCAATACCAAGGCAGTGCTTATCCAAGGGTTGATGCTTATGCAGCCTTGACAAATAATGTGACGAACACACCTTCAGAACAGGCAGGTGTTGAGTGCCAAGGGTTGTGGGAGGATTACGAGCACTTGCTTACCCCGGATTGTACTGTATCGGGGCCTTGTGATGCTGGAGGTTATTGCAGTGATTGCTGCAAAAACGATAGTAAATATTGCTATGGCGGGTATTGTGACCTTATTTGTGAATTCGGGGGTGAAACTTGTTCATGCGATACGTTTAATTGCAATGCAGAATGTCAATTTGATTCTGACTGCGGAGACGGAGTTTGCGACACTACGGATTGCACTTGCAGTTATGTCACTAATTGCAGCCGCGGTTGTTTTTATATAAGGAATGCCGCTGGCTATAACTTAGCCAGGTTTGACTCATATGGCAATATGGATATAACTGGTTCTGTTTACACAAGCAGGTCAGGCTCTGGCAATTGCACTAATTGCTCAAATTGCTTGAAAATATTTAACTCTACAGGGGCTTGCGTTGCTTACTTTAATCATAGCTATTCAAGCTATGGTAGGCTATGGCTTGATGGTAATATTGTTCAAGGAAGAAGCACTTGCAATGGAACTGGATTTATGATAAAAAACAACACTGGTAAAGTAGTAGCCCTTATAAACCAAAGCGGAGCTTTATGCCTTATAGGAATATATCATACTAGCTCTGAAATATGATGTGATAAACAATGGACCTCAAGCAGACCATCAAGAAGGTTGAATCCAGCAAGGCTTATAAGCAGTTCATCAAGGCTAATCCTGAATATTACCTTGTGCATTGCTTTTCCATGTTCCAGCATGGCGACAAGGAGCATAAGTGGGAGCTTGGGTTTTATTCTGAGAAGACAGATAAGCTGGTGGTCTTTGAGACCATGCCTAAGGTTGTCATGCGTAAGGCTGAGGAAGCCTTGAAACGTGATGGCTCTATCAAAAAGCTTGACATGGGCAAGGTCAAGGTCAGCCTTACCAGGGCTTTGGAGATTGTCAGCGAGCTTCTGGCTAAGGAATACCCTAACCGTAGCATTACCAAGAACATCATTGTGCTCCAGAACCTTGAGAGGCAGATGTATAACATCACCTTGGTCACCATAAGCTTTGACATCATCAACATCAAGATTGATGCTGATAGTGGCGATATCATCAGCCATAACTTGCAGAGCATCATGAATCTTGGCAAGTGGGAGAAGGGCGGCGGCTCGGGCGGAGGAGTTGGCAAGCCTTCTGCTGCATAATGGGATAAAAAGGCAAAGCTTCTATTTTTATTATTGACTAGTCACAAAGGTATAACTCTGGAATATATTTCTTAATTAGTCCTTTTCAAGTTATATGTTGCGCAGTAATCATATTTATAAATGACACTATCTTAAAAAATGATATGGTGATCAATAAGAACACAAAAGGCATCAGCTATGACGCAATGATCAACAGCAAGTCACTTAATGCTTTCTTTGATGATGATGACGGCAGCACTGACGAGGAAGAATAAGCCAGACCATCTTTTATCCTTCTGTTGTTTTTATTGTTCTGATATTTTTGTTCTATTATTTTATCGCCCTATCTTTTTATTATTTGCTTAAGGCTTTGAGAACTTATTATATAATGCCACAGCATCCTGCATGACTTCTTCCCTGCTCTTATCAACATCAAGGTACACTACTCTTGAGCCTTGCTCCTCGAATAGCTTCCTGAACCAATCACTCCTGAACCTACCATAGGCCTTTTGCTGGAACTCTAGGTTCTCGAAAATCACCCCGTCCTTCTTATCAGACCTTCCCTCTAGCCTTTGCATGCACAGCTCTGGCTTGAGGTCTGCTATTATAAGCATGTCAGGCCTGTGCTGGAGAGCAAGGCTGTTTCCTTCTAGTGAGAGCAAGGCATCCAGGGATATGGGCTCTGCCTGTATGGGCTGGTAGATTATGGAAGTGGTGACGCTCCTGTCCTGTATTATGGTCTTGCCCTTCTCAAGCAAGGGAATTATTAACCTCTTGTAAAGTATTAGCCTGTCAAGCGAGAAGGCAGTTGCTGTTGCAAGCGCAGAATAATGCCTGTTATTATCCTTTATTATCTCCTCTCTTATGGCTTTGCCAACTAGCGTGCTGGTAGGCTCTGCAGAAACAATAACATCATAGCCAAAGAGCTCTTCTGGCTCTGGCAATGAGCCTGATGATTTCCAGTACTCCTTGAGCTCAAACACTTTCTTGCCCTGGAGCTTGAGATGGCCTGAGAGCCCTTGGGTTATGGTGCTCTTGCCGCTTCCATCCAGGCCATCAATGATCACGAAAAATCCTTTTGCTCCATCCATCTTATCCACTCCTATCCATGCTCCTGCCTATTGCCTAGAATAGGCATTGTCCCTAACTTCTTTGAACTCGTGCTTTCCTCCGAGAAGCATTGACGCTATTGGGGCTTGCGTGCGGGCCAGGCTTGACATGGCTCTTGACAAGCCTTGTATCTCCCACTGGGCTTTCTTATCTTCCCTGGTCCTTGAGAAATGGTAAAGCTCTCTCATGTTGATGGCTATCAGAACTCTTCTCCTGTGGGCGTTTGTAAGGCAGTACTCTGCAGCCTTGCCGTACTTAGGCAGGAATTCCTCGTGAAGCTCGTTGCTCGCATCTATAACATATTTAAGTTCCTTGCCTACCCCTATCTCTTCTATGTTTGGAGGAGTGGTGAACCCAAGCCTTGTATCATAGTCCTGGCTTAGCAAGCTCATCATCCTGTGCCTTTTTAGCTGGGCAAAGCAGCTTGAGCTAACATTGGCAGCATACACTAAGCCCCCTGTGTTTATCTCAAAAGCTCTGGGAGGCTTGTCATGGGCTGACAGGTATTGTAGTGCCTGTTTTATGAAACCCTCTGCCTTGCCTTGCCTTTGCAATGAGTGGGCTGCTCCATAACACTCCATTATGTTATTCCTTGAATGCTCAAAAAGCAAGGCAGATATTATTGCTAAGTCTGCATCAAGGAAACTTATAGCCATGGCTTCTCCTTCTTTCATAAGGCTTGACAGGCTCAAAAAGCCTTCTGTGGATGCACTAGCTGAACCTTTCATGGCTTCCTCAGCCATGCGCCTAAGGTTCTCTTCTGTGTATTTGAAGTTGCCCTCATCTAGCTCCAAGCCAGGGTTATGCGCCCTAAAGACATCTGCGTCTGTGAGCTGGATAAGTGAGGGGGCATAGGGCCTCGCTGCATCAAACAACTGCTTTGCAAGCTCCCTTTCCTCAGCCAGCCTTCCATGCTTTAGCACCCGAATTGCAAGCTCCTGGGCTTCTCCGTCATAGGAGCATCCTAGCTGGCCCTCTGTTGCTAATGACAAGCCATACCTGGCGTCTTCCTTGGCGCTTCCCTGCAATAGCTTGAGAAAATCATTCTTAGGCTTTCCTGACAGCCTGCCCAGCTCTGCTGAATTCTTTTTCTGCAAGTGCTCAAAGAGCCTGGTGTTGTTCTTGAAGTAGAAGTCATTCTGAAAGGAGTTAAGCCTCTCAAACTTAGCCAGGTCTTTTGGAGAGAATTCTTTTGGCCTCACAAAATCCCCGTCAAGGGTCACATAGCGCTGGGACTTCTCTGTGTAGCCAGCCCCAATCCTCCTCTTCTCTATGCTCTCTATCAAAAGCCTTGAGGCATGGGTGATGTTGAAATTGAACAAGGCATGGTCTGCTACTGAATGGTGGCCCATGCCAAATATTATGGCTTCATTGGATTTCCTTGCCTCAGGGACATTGCCCAAGGCCTCTTGCACCAGCTCATCAACGCTCTTAGTGCTCCTGCTAATCCTAGCATAGGATGCAGCTATGATTTCAGGAGTAAACTTAGATGAGAGCTCTTCCAGGCTCTGGGACAAGTGATAAAGCTTTTGCTCATCACTATCATCACACTCCTCTATCATGCCTACTAGCCTTTTCATCTCTGAAAGAATATGTACAGGCACATTGATGCCTACTAACTCTGCTTTCACCATGAACACCACCCTCAAGTAAAAACTATTTAATTAAGGTAGTGATGAGCCCTTTATAAGCATTATTGAACCTGAAACTACAATACCATTCCAAAGCCTTTTTTCAAAACATTTATTAAAAAGAGCCTATTACACAAGAACAAAGGAAAGGGGGTAAGCAATGATAATCGGGCTCACTAGCCTTAATGGCGCAGGAAAGACCACAGCAGCAGAGTACCTTGTGCAAAAAGGCTTCATATTCTATTCATTATCTGATGTGATACGCGAGGAGATAAAGGGCAGGAACCTAGAGATAACTAGGGATAGGCTGCGTGAGACAGGCAATGAGCTAAGGGCCAAGTTCGGAAATTCTGTGCTAGCAGACAGGGTAATGGAAAAGCTGGAAGAAGGGAAGAACTATGTCATCGACAGCATAAGGCACCCTGCAGAGATAGAGTCCCTTAAGAAAAGGAAAGACTTCTCAATGATATTCATAGATGCATCAATAGAGACCAGGTTTGAGAGAGTGATTGAGAGGCAAAGGGAAAGCGACCCTATGACCCTGAAGGATTTCAAGAAGGAAGAGGAGCTGGAGCTCAAGGGCAAGGACTCTGCCAACCAGCAGCTGCTAGAATGCAAGGAGCTGGCAGACTTTGTCATAGAGAATGAGACATCGATTGATGAGCTTTACAGGAAGATAGACAGCCTGTTAGTGGGGCTGATAGAATGAGCAAGCAAAAAAAAGAAAAAAATGGGTTGGATGAAACTAAAACCCAGAAATACATCAGGCCAAGCTGGGACGAGTACTTTATGGAAGTAGCCAGGGCAATCGCAAAAAGGGCTACCTGCGACAGGGGCAGGAGCGGCTGCGTCATTTCCAAGGACAAGCAGATACTAGCCACAGGCTATGTAGGCTCACCAATAGGCATGCCTCACTGCGATGATGTCGGGCATTTGATGAAGAAAGTTATACATGACGATGATACCATAACCCAGCACTGCATGAGGACTGTTCATGCAGAGCAGAACGCCATCTGCCAGGCAGCCAAGCGAGGGATTGCTATTGAAGGCAGCACCTTGTACTGCAAGATGACTCCCTGCAGGACCTGTGCCATGATAATCATCAACTGCGGCATCAAGCGCGTTGTGTGCGAGAAGAAATACCGAGGAGGCGAAGAGTCTGAGGAGATGTTCAAGGCAGCAGGGGTTGAAGTGGTATTCTTCAATGACGATGTAGAGAATTATGAGAATATGTGAATATGTAAGGCCCGCTGCAGGCGCAAATAATATAGCACGTTTTCTTTTTCTTAAACAACTAAAAAAAATATATGTTCCTCAGGCGCCGGAAAGGCTTATACTATGCTAATGAATCAAAAGCACCTTCAGATGGCTCGTGTGCCCGCTCTTTATCTTGACATTTTTCTTTAGGATTTTCCTAAAGAACTTGACTACTTCCTTGTTGGCCTTGTTCTGCTCAGCAGGAGCCTTGATATCCACTATAAGGGCTTTGCGCTCATAATCATAGCCTAGGATGTAATCCTGCCTCTTGTTGGGCTTGACTAGAATTCGAAGAGTGTTATCTTTAATGAATTCAGAAGGCTCTATCATTTTATTAGTTGGAATCGCGCCAGGTGTGCTTGCACTTCTTGCACTTCAGGAACTTGGTCTCTGGCTCGTCCCCTGCCCTCATCTGCTGGGTCCAATAGTAGGCCTTGTCATTGCCGCATTCAGGGCACTTAGCCTCTGTCTCTGGGAGCACGTTATGGTCTTCATCCACAACGCTGACTTTCTTATCGTTATTGGACACGCTCTCCTTTATCTCTGCTGACTCAACATCCTTACTG
Source organism: Candidatus Woesearchaeota archaeon (assembly GCA_016935175.1). Lineage (GTDB taxonomy): Archaea > Nanobdellota > Nanobdellia > Woesearchaeales > SM23-78 > SM23-78. The sequence continues at coordinate 7,733 of JAFGRK010000021.1, forward strand.
GTATAGCCGCAGCTGCAGGCAAGAACCTTCTTTTTCTTATCAGTCTTGGGCTTCAAAAGCGAGCCGCACTTCGGACAAAACATGGTTGCCATATCAAACCTTTCTCTCAAGCAGGCGCTTTAAATATTTTGTGATTTATTATGCCTTTTCATTTGCAGAATAGAAGCTAGTGCATAAGCCCGAAGGCTCACACAGGAGTCACATAAGAAGTCAAGCCCAGGGCTGTCAAGAGGTCTACAAACCATATCTTCACATAGCCTAGCCAGGGCACTCGCAAGACTGCTTTTCCCAGGAGCTGCTTCTCAAGCACTCGAGTCTCGTCAAGCTGGTTATCCCTTATCTGGGCCTTGTTGTTGTCTCCCTTGGTCTGGAACACCCAGATGTTGAGCTGCTCCTTGCCTATCACCCTGTGGATTATAGGGTAAGGCTTTTGCGACTGGAACACTATGACATCCCCAACTTGTATCTCTTCAGGCTTCTTGCCTACTAAGAACATGATGTCCCCTCGGTTAAAGCCGTTCTTAAAGGGGTAACGCTCAAAGTCAGCCTTGGTTATGTTCATAGAAAGGTAATAGTCCTCGTTCCTCCACCACCAGTCATCAAGCCCCTCATGGTGTTCCATGCTGTTGCTCACCACTGCCACGATAGGGAAGTTAGTTCCGAAAACCAATCCCAAGCCAGGGTAGATTATGAACTTGATTATGAGGTAGGCCAGGATGATGTTGACTATCCAGCTGGCTGCAGAATTATCATACCAGATAAAATACCAAGCCTTACCGTACCATGTAGTTGGTTTTTTGGGCTCTGGTTTAGGCTTTTTCTCCTCTTCCTTATTTTTTTCGCGCTTATTTAACATGACACTAGATAAGGAAAGCACAGGGTTAAAAAAGCTTGTGGTTTTTAAATGGCTTAATAGGCATTTAAAAGCATCCAAAAGCTTAAAAACCCATCCATCCTACCTTTTTCATGAAAAGGGGGTTTGATACGTGTGAAGGCAATTAACCTTACATTGTGTTCTTGCGACAAGTACTTTGACAAGGGCATGTGGAAGCCTTATCATGGCATCGAGAAGCTCATAGCTGACAAGGTAAAGAAGCAAATACCCAAGGCCAAGGTAATCTTCAAGAATTTTGAGATGCCCATGGCCCAAAAGGAGAAAAAAGAAATCGAAGTCATTGCCAAGGTCAAGGACAAGGAAACCCATGTCAAGGTGATTCTGAAGCTTGCCAAATGCCCTCTCTGCGCAAGGGAAGGCACCCAGTACTTTGAAGCCATCCTACAGGTGAGAAGCCTTAATGTGAGCGTACTTGAGAAAGCCATTGACTTGCTCAAAAAAAGAGTGGAGAAACTCAGGAACAAGGGGATGTTCATCAACAAGGTAGAGCCTGTCAGTGATGGCTTTGACCTTTTCATGACTAATAAGAGGATTGCGCAAAGCCTTGGCAAGGAGCTGCACGAGCATTTCGGAGGGGTTTTCAAGCTCAGCCCTAGGATTTTCACTAGGAACAAGCAAACCAGCAAGGACCTTTACAGGATGAGCATACTAGTAAGGCTGCCTGACTTCCAGGTAGGGGACATAATCATCAACCATGACAAGGTGTATAAGGTTGACAAGACAAGCACTAAGATAAAGCTGCTTGATATTGAGGCTAACAACTTTGTCACAACAGATTATGCAAAGATGCACTCCCATCCTCTCAAAGCTCACACAACATATGTTTCAAGAATCCACCCTTACGTGGAGGTCATCAACCCTTATGATTTCCAGTCAAGCATGGTCAAGAACAAGAGCTTGCCAACACTAGAGATAGGCCAGGAAGTCAAGGTAGTGGTGCACAGGGGCATATATGTTGTGGAGTGAAGCACAAAAGGCATTAACAGCCTTCTCTCACTCTTCCTTCCTTCTCTCCTGCTTATACTCCTCAAGGATGTTCTTTAAGATGTCTTTTTTCTGCAATGCCTGCTCCAATGATTTCTTATCTGCAATAGCAAAATGCTTGGAATCCTTGGCTATGACGCCTTCTGGCTTTAGAAAGATGAAATTGCCAATGCCTTTCTTTGGCGCATTCTCAGCCAGCACAATCCTGACCTTGCCTGCTAGCTCATCAACCACTTTTTGGCTAAAGATGGTTGGGTTATGCACCCAGACAACATCTCCCTCGCCTATATCTAAGAATTCTTTGTCAGCGAGCTCATCCTGGCTCAAGTCTTTGAGCTTCTTCACCAGCACACCTCTCGCAGCTTGGGCAATGAACTCATTCAGCCTCCTTAGCTCTTTCTCATAATGCTCAACTAGCCTTGAGCTGTCCTTTAGCTGCTTGGTGTAGTGCTTAATCCTTTTCTCCTTGAAGCCCACTAATTCCTCGCCAGGAGCTCCTTGTATCCTCTTCTTAAGGCGAGCAATGAGTTTCTCCTTTTCCTTCAGCACATGTTTAAGCTTCTTGTTCTTATCCTCAAGCAAAAGGATTTGCACTTGCAGCTCCTTAAGCTGCCTTTCTGTCTTCTCGCCAACAGTTTTCGCTGTGATTTGCACTGGCTTTTGCTCAATAACAGGTTTTTCCTTGGGCTTGTGCTTCTCCTCAGCCATCCTCAGCGCAGCCTCAAGCGGAAGCTCTTCATTGCGGGCCATTATGAGCTTGACATCTTCCTCTAATGCTTGCTTGCCTTTCTTCTTAATGAAATATTCTATCTTCTCTAAGAAGCGCTCATGCCTTTGGAGGGCATGCACGGCTGATGCCAGTGCATCAAGCTCATGCGCATTGAGCTTTGCCTCAAAATCCTTGACCAAAGCCCTCTTCTCAGCCACAAGCAAGTCATGCTGAGGATAGAACAACCTTGCTCCTAGCTTGACTGCAAGGCTTGCCACAAAGCTTGGCGCAGGATTCTTGTCACAGGCTACTATGAATGGCTTGCCAAAGCTTATTATGCTCCTTATCAGCTCGCTTATCCCAAACTCCTTTCCAGAGCCGCTAGTCAGGAACTCTCCTTTATCATTGATTATTGCATAGCCTAATGTTGTTCCTGGGTCGACTCCTATCAGTAGCAAAACCATTGTATGCGCAGGGGTAAGCTTTATTAATATATTAAGCTTCCCAAAAGGAGCTTAAGGGAGGATTGATTTGTCATGATAAACGAGCATGCAAGAGGGCATATAGGGATCATTGCTTGCAATTCAGGAAGGCATTTCGCTGTAAAGGTAGCCAAAGAGCTGGAAGAAATCATCAGATCAGAGCTTATCCCTGAGGAAAAAGGCAAGCCTTTGGAGATAATAAGGGATTCAGAGGAAGATTGGTTCGGGAACAGTGAGATGAAGACAGGTGTTGGCTTCATAAGGAACCAGGACATCTACATAATCCAGGACGTGGAGAACAAGACTGAAGGCGGGAGCGTGAGTGACAACTACATGGCGCTCAAGACTGCGATTGACAGCGCTAGGATGGCCCATGCCCATTACATCACTGCAGTGGTGCCAGTATTCCCTTTTGCCAGGCAAGACAAGCCCAGGGCTGATGTAAAGGATGGGAGGAAGTACAGGGAAGGGCTCACCGCTGCAATGGTAGCAAGGGAGCTTGAGGACGCAGGAGCCTCTAACATCATGACCCTTGACATCCATAACGAGGCAACTCCTGGCTTCTTTAGGACAGCAAGATTTGATAACCTGAGGGCTTCAAAGACTTTCCTTGATTATATAACCCAGAACATACCTTTGGATAACCTGGTTATTGTGACTCCAGACACAGGAGCTATGGGCAGGAACGAGTTCTTTGCCAACAAGCTCAAGAAGAAGCTTAATGTCATCTGGAAGGAGCGCGACTACACCACAGGCAACAAGGTAGATACAATGATACTCTTGGGAAATGTCAGGGGCAAGAACGTGCTGATGGTAGATGACATGATAGACACAGCAGGCACTGTTGTCAAGGCCGTGGAACTGCTCAAAGAGCATCATGCAAAGAACATCTACTTCGCTGCCAGCCTGCCATTGCTTAACCATCCCGCGGTTGAGCGCCTTGACAAGCTGTATGAGGAAGGGAAGCATCGCGAGGAAGGCCGATTGCAGCAGGTAATAGGCACAGACGTAGTCTATCACGGAGAGAACTTTGCGCAAGAGCATCCCTGGTTTGTTGAAAGGAGCGTTGCCAAGTACTTTGCCAAGGTCATCTATAACGTCAACAAGGGAAGGTCGATAAGCCCACTGCTGGAATGAGCCAACAAGGGAAAGTAGCTCACTGCTCCAAGAACTCTTCTATCTCTTTCTTCTTGTTTATATTCAATGAGACATGAACCTCGCCGCACTTCATGTATTTGTTGATGAATTCCATCTTGTAAAGCTCTTCTAAGGCTTTTTTTACTTCTTTTGTTCCGCGCATGTGAGTTTTAAATCTTTTAAATAGGTTTATTTCCTCTGTATGAGAAGCGCCCCATTTGGGATGAATATCGTACTTAAGCCTTCTTAGCATTATCTTTTGGATGCTAATTTTATCCATGAGCTTGGCTGCGTTTTTACTGATTTATATAATGCCATGATAAATTTTCGTGAAAATTCCGGCGAAAACGCGAAGTGTTCGTATCAAAATAATACATGAATGTATCAAAACGAAACATTTAAATAGTTATTTCACATCCAAAAAACCATGGAAGAAGAAACAATAATAACGCACATGCTCGGAAACAGCCCTAAAGTGAAATTGATGGACCTGCTAATAATAGGGAGAGAAGCAGAATATTCCATAACAGACATGGCAGAGCATGCAGGCGTAGCTAGGACAACCATCTACCGCATGCTAGATAACATGCTCAAAGACAAGGTACTGGTAAAGAAAGGAAAATACGGAAGAATACAGCTCTACCAACTCAACATGGAAAATCATTCGGTAAAATTGCTGGTCAAGTTCTTCGATGAGGTTTCCAATATAGGGTCAGAGAAAGAAATCGCAAGGCAGACGCTGAAGGTGAAGGCCAAGACTGGCAAGTAATTATTCTCAAGCCTTCGCCATGTCCCATAAGAATTCAAAGTAGTTCTTGAAGCTATCTGCTACAATCTTATTCTTTATCATGAAAACAAAAGGCTTTTCTTCCCAGACAAACATGTAAATGTAGTCCTGAAAAATGTCTATTGCTGCAGGGCTGATGTATCCTTTAGGCATGTACCTAGTCTCTGTGTATTTTTCTCTTTTGCGGTCTAGGCCCTGCCCTGTTTTCTCAACCCCTTCTAGCAGAATCTTTAGCTTTTGCTTCTTCTCAGCGCTCTTAAGGTTCATATTGCTTATGAAAGTCCTTAATGATTTATCTGCATAGGGCGGCTCTGAAAATCCCAGGATATATATTGTCTCGTTCTCTGGGCAGTCATCGATTATTTTCTTGAAAGCTGTCTTGAAGCCTTCAAATCCTTCGTATATCGCGCTCTTGGTCTCAGAAGTAGCGAGCTTTTGCAGTTGAGCGAGCTCTGGGACTATCTTTGCAATCTTGTCTTTTCTTTCTTCTTCAATCTCAAGGAGCTTTTTTGGCTCTGCTGCTTGGAAGTGCTTGCCGTCCTTCTCTATTGTGTAGCTGACAAGCCCTTTGCTTATGAGAGTATTAAGAGACTCATATACGCGCGAGTTGGCTATGTTGGTTTCCTTGATGATGGCTCCTGTTGTGGTTGAGCCTTTCTTCAGCAGGAAAAGGTAGATTTTTGCCTCGTTCTTTGACAGCCCTAGCTCAGCGAGAGCTGCTTCATTTGCTTCCATAACAGTAGCTCTAGGCTTTCTCCCTTATAAACTTTTTTATCTTTCTCCCAAAAAGGAGAAATAAAATATATAATATGTAACTACCACTTAATAGTTATTAAGAGCGTGGTGAGGAGCCACAGATAAAACAGACAAAAAAACAAAAAAGAGGGGATGAAAAATGGATAATGTTCGAATTTCAGAACTCGAAAAAAAGATTTTTGAAGGTAAAGTTGAATATGAAAGAACCAGAATATTTGGCATCGTAGAACAATGCAGGAAAGATGGCTACCTATTTTCAGTGCATTTGACTGAAGAAGGCGTGGATCTGTGGCATGATAGCTGCACATCGAAAAAAGGTCCCAGAGGATTTGACGGAAAATTGTTTTTCCTTGCCTACTTGAGCGAAGAACTGGCAACAGACCATATGAAGCAAGATTATACTGGTCCTAATGCTTGTTCCAATTTTGTTCAGGGGTATTATTTTGATGATACGCTAAAAGAAATTGAGCAAGCTTTAGAGATTAGCACAGAGGTCAGGCAAGACACCCAGGAGCCTTGGAAGACTGAGGTATATAAGATAGTAGCTGCCCAATTTAGGCAGAAAGCTCTTGAGAAACTGGATGAGAGGCTAGAAACGCTCATTGCTATGATACCTAAAAACGGCTATGGATATGAAAAAGCCACAGCTATAGTGGGCATGCTAAAGAAATATGACGACAGGAATAAATAATTAAATGAAAAAGAGGTGTTGAAAATGTCAAGACAAGGAATGGGACCGGGTTTGTTGAGTTTAGGAATTGGAATAGGAATGATGTTTAGTTACGTAATGAGAGGCTGCCCAGGAAAAGCAGATGTGAAGCCAAAAGACTATTCAGGGCTAGAAGACAAGGTGAAAGTTGAGTATGTAAAGCCTAGCCAAGTTGAGTGCCCAAAGTGGGCTGACATTGACGGTGACGGAAAGTATGAGACTGCAATGCGGATTGATGGCAAAGATTATCTGTTCCGGTTTAATGGGCAAGGAAAGCCAGAACTGTCATTGTACAGTGTGATTCCGCCAAAGGTTGAGCCTGGGCAGATAGTTATAGAAAAATGAAATTATTTTTAACTATGTTTATTTTTTATTCCTCACCATACTTTCCAAGCGCCATCTGGCCTTTTCTTTTCTTCTCGCTGACCTGAACCTTCTCATCGCTCAAGTCTTCTCCTACTTGCTTCTTGACTGAAAGGGCAACTTGCTTGCCAATCAGCTTTGTGAGCACTGAAATGTCTGCTTTTTTCACATCATCAATGCCTTGTATCTTGTTCTTGTAAAGCATCCTGGCCCTTATCCTTCCTATGCTTCTCAGCCTCAGCAACGGTAACAATTCTTCCTTGGCTCCGTACTGCAGCCTTACCCTGAGCTTTTCCATCTCCTTTATCATTCCGTGCAATTTTATCAGCTTTGCAAGCTCAACAGAAGAATACAATAGCCAGTCTGCAAGGTCGAGCTTAGCCCTGGTCTCCCCTGGCCTTATATTATACTGCTCAAGCAAGTGCTCCTCATCAACCTCATTTATCCAGTCATAGAAGAACATCGCTGTCTTCATGCTCTTCAAATACTCTTCATATTCTGGCTCAAACATGCTAGGCTCAAGGCTTAGTATTGATGAGCTGAACATAGCCACATTCTCCTCTACCCAATCATACTCTCTTACCTTGACTGTGAGCAATGGGCGCAACTCAAGGGTGTATGAAACCATCTGCAAGAACGAAAAGTCCTTTATTATCTTTCCTTCAGCTCTTTTCAGGCAAGTTATCAAGTAATGTGCTGTATAAGGGTCAAGGTAGAGTTGGCTCACCCTCTCCCCAAGCAAAGTTGCATCTAATTTTGTTTTGTCCTTTTGTTCATCAACTATTATGAACTCCCATTCCTCAAGCTTTCGTAGTATCTTGTCAATTATTTTTTCAAGCTCCTTGATATTGCCGAACTGGTGAGCGTAGAAGGTCTTGCTGAAGAACTCGAACAATGTTTTTTTTGAATTAGCAAAGCTAGTGGCAATAAGGCTGAGAACATAAGTCCTGAGAACTGGCTCAACAGCGAGCTTTGATAGGATGTCCTCTGTCTCGCCTTGGATGTAATTTTCAAATATCTGTTCTTTTTCAGACTCTGTCTCTGCCAAGCAGATAGCTTCTCCATAAGTGTCATTGAAATCAGGCCTTCCTGCCCTGCCGCAGAACTGCTGGAACTCAAGCACAGGAATCCAAACCATGCCCCTGGGAGAGCTGAAGCGCTTCAAGTCGCGGACAATAACCCTGAAAGCTGGCAAGTTCAAGCCATAAGCCAGCGTTGGCGTTGCGCAGATGATTTTTATTGCTCCATTCCTGAAATTATCCTCAATAATCTCTCTTTGCTGCGAGTGCAATCCTGCATGATGAAAAGCTACGCCATCCTTGATGCAAAGAGCTAGCCTTTGGCATTGCTTTGTAGGCTTGTCGATCACGCCAAGAATCTGCTGGCTGACTTCCTCAAGCTTTTCCTTGTCTTTTGAATCCAGCTTGAGCTTGCGGCTAATCCTCTCAGCCTCTGCCTCTGCCCCTGGCTTAGTATTACAGAATACCAATGCTTGCTTTCCAAGGGCGATTGTGTCTATGCAGATGTTAAGTACAGAATGGTCATACTCGTGCTTGATGTTGAGGGATTTTTTCACAATCAATCCAGAAAATAATGGCTCTTTTAAAACTTTTCACTTAAGGGGATTGAAAAGTTCTGTGCCAGTTCGCTGCGGATTTTTCTCACGCTCAAACCAAATAAAGGAAAAATCACCTTGCTTGTCTTACGAGGTTAAAACGCTTGCTCACCAGAGCAGGCACAGAACGAACTTTTCAACGAAAAAAACTTTTCACTCAGCCAGCTTCCTCAGCTCTTCCATCCTCACCTTTATGAGGTCATAGCCGTGCTGCCAGAACTCCCTTGGCCTGATGTCAATGCCTGCCTCTTTCTTAAGCAATTCCTCTATGGGCGCATCCCCTGCTGAGAAGATGCTGATAATGCTAGGCACGAACTTTTCCCCTTGCTTCTTGTACTGCTCGTGCAATGCGCTGCCTATTAAGTAGCCGAACGTGTAAGAGAAGTCCTGTCCAGGGGCGCAGATGAGGTTAGGCGCAAGCAGCCATTCATCCTTGAAGTACTCAGGCACATGCACTCCCTCGCCAAAATGCTCCCTGAGCCTTTTAAGGTAAAGGTTGGACAAGTCATCTATCTCAAACCTTGGTGAGCCTATGAGCTGGTGGGCTTCTTTCTCAAAGTTGACCAGGAAGGATTTCCTTGAGGTGAAATAATAAGCCCTATCAATGAAGTAGAGCAAGTACTTCTTCTGTAATGCAGGGTTGTCCTTGGATTTATCAAAGAGCCTGTCAAAGAGCAGGAACTCTGAGAACAAGGAAGCTATCTCTGCCACTGGCTCAGAAGGGTTGTAAGTGAGCACGTTGTTCTTCTGGCAGCCTAGGTAGTTCTGCACTGCGTGGCCGAACTCATGCGCCAGGTCAATGCAGTCAGTCTCATACCCTGTGAAGTTCACCAGGATGTAAGGCAGTATGCTCGGAGGGGTGGAATAGCAATAAGCGCCTGACCACTTGTTCCTTTGAGGCTTGGAATGGATGTACCTCTTGCTCTCCATATCAAGTATTATGTTAGCAAAATTAGGGGAGAAAGCATTGAAAGACTCCAATACTAGGTTCATGCCTGCCTCAAAGCTTATCCTGCCATTGCCATTCCCATTTGCAGGGGCGTCAAGGTCAATGCAGCTCATATTCCCCCTTATGCCAGAAAGCTTTTTCCTTATCTTAGGAAAATAATCCTGGGTAAAGATGGCAGTGTTCTCCTTTGAGACGTCAAGGCAGATTTCAAACACAGCGTCATCCAGGCTGTTCTCATGGTTGATATAAGAGAAGAGCGAAGGGTATTTTCTCTGGTCAGACTCTGACTTGAGCTCTGTGCTCTGAACAATAAAAGAGCCTCCAATAGTGTCCTTGACCTCCCTGTACTTCCTGAAAAGCTCCTTATGTGCCTGCTCCCTCATCTGCTTCCTTGAATGGCAGAGGTAGTCTGAGAGCTGAATCTCATCCAGCACCCTGGTCCTGGTGACTTCTTTCTTCCTCTTAGCGCCCTTTTTCCTTATCTTGACCTTTTCCTGTATGGTGAACCTGAGGTTAGAAGTAATCTCCTCATAGTACTCTGAGCGCTCAACCTGGCCAAGCATGTGCAAGGAATTAAGGATTTTCTCAATGCCCTCATCCAAGGTGTAAGGCCTGAACCTCCTCTCCTCCCTTAAGAATCGCTCATAATCACCTGAGTTCTTGGCAAGCCTTTCAAAGTTATCGTCATCCAATCCCTTGCTAACCCATGAATCAAAGAACAAGAGCCTGTCATTCATCCTGGCATTGAAAAGCCTGATGTCATACCTGCTCTTCTTAGTCACCTTGTCAGCAGGGTTCTCAGAGAACTTCAAGTAGCTGGCAGCGCACAGCTTCTCTAATTCCTCCTGAATGCCAGAGTAATGGTTGAGCAAGGAAAGCAAGTCCTGGGGCTCCATTGAAGAAGAGAGCATCTCGCGCCTGTCCTCAAAAGACCTCACACGCCTCTCTATCTCCTTCTTCTTCCTCTCAAAAATGGTTGAGAAATCGCCATCGTGCCTGGCAACAATCCTTTCCAGGTTCTTCCTGCTATCTGGCGTGCCATCAGACAATGAATGAAGCAAATCCCAAGGCTTCAGCTTAAATCTCTTCATCTACTAAGCTCCCTTCACCCCTCACGCGCATTCATGTGACTAATCATTTATTAAAGTTTTGATTTTGTGCTTGGTTAGTGGGCGCAGACAAAAAACGTTTTAAACCAGAGCCAACAATACAAAGCCATGATTGATACAAGAGAGGCACATGATGGCAAGATTAAGAAGATATTCTTCGGGATGGAGTTCATCAATGGGATACGGAGAACTATATTCTTCACGCTCGCGCTTCTTTACTTCATATCATTAGGCCATGACCCTGTGAAGGTTGTGGCTATGTTTGCAGTCTCAAGAATCATCCTCGCAGCAGTTGAATTCCCTACTGGCGCATTTGCAGACTATTACTCAAGAAAAAAGTCAATTGTCTTGTCATTCTTCATAATGGGCATTGGGCTTTCAGGATTCTTTTTCACTTCAAACTTCTGGATGCTTTCATTCTTTTACATACTGCAGGACATTGGCTGGTCTTTCCAGTCAGGGACCACGACTGCCTGGGCAATAGACTCTCTCAAGTACGGCAAGGAGCATAACAAGATAACCTCACTTATGGCCAGGTTCTTCTTCTTTGAGAGGTCAGGAGCCATAATAGGCGGTTTCATAGGGTTCGTGCTTGTGGCAATAGAGTTCCGCTTAGTCTGGCTAGTCATAGGATTAATGTGCATAATCACCTCAGCAGCCTTGGCTAAAGTGATGCCTGAGGAGCCGATGCGAAAAAAAGGGAAGAAAGCAGGATTAGTAATAGGCACCTTTTTGCAGGCAAAAGAATCTGTCAAGTATATCTTCCACAGGAAGAATAGCGAGCTGCAAGGGATTGCGCTAGGCACTTTCATCGGGGTAATAGCCATCAATGCTTTCTACATTGAAGCTCCTCTCATCCTAACACAGATTATAGGGCTTACGCCCGAAAATATATCAGGTATAAAAGGGATGATAGGGTTCGCCATCCTGATTGCGCCTTTCATTGTCGAAAGATTTGCCCACAAAATAGGCTTCAGAAGAGGGCTTTCATCAACCTTCTTAGGGCTTTTCACGGGAATAATTGTGTTCGCGCTCTCAAAGAATGTTATAATCACAGTCATAGCCTGGGCTGCGATGTACGTGCTTGACAACATAGCAAGCATCTCAATAGATTCTGCTATACAGCACCGCCTTACAAGCCAGAACAGGGCAACACTTGGCTCTGCCATGAACGCAGTATGGTCAGTCGCTGACGCCTCAGCCTCAGGACTCGTAAGCCTGGGATTACTCCTGATAGGGCTAGTGAACACCACATTGTTAAGCGGGTGCCTATGCATAGTGGCTGCATTTGTTTACTTCGCTAGGCTGAAATTCTAAGAATAGAAGAAAATATAATGAGCCCGCCGTGACATTCAGAAAAACTGCGTTTTTCTGAGTGAATAACACAGTTCTTCATTTGAACACGGGACCCCACGATTTCTTACCACCCTCAAAAATCATAGATTTTTGGGGCCCTCGGCCTCTTGCGGCCTACGGGTATCAGTCGTGTGCTCCAGCCAGGCTAAGCTACGGGCTCAACTTTTCATAACCCTTGAAAAGGTTAGGACGCCTCCGACCAGATTCGAACTGGTGACCGCGCGGTTTCTTGCTACGATCGCTCAGAAATCAGAGATTTCTGGCGCACTCGGCCCGAGGGCCTACGTGTAACAGCCGCGAGCTCCACCGCTAAGCTACGGAGGCACTAGGCGATATGAACTAGAAATTGTTTAAATAGTTTATGCTTTAAAGCTTCTTGACCCTTGGGCCTTGCTTATTATCCTCTACTAGGAAGCCTTTAGTCTTTATCTCAGCCCTTAGCTTGTCTGAGAGGGCGAAGTTCTTGCACTTCCTTGCCTCTTCCCTCCTGTCAACCAGCTCTTGAACATCCGAAGGCACTTCCAGCTCCTGGCATTTCATAACCCCGAGCACAGAGTCGAACTGGTTCATGGCATTGAGCACCTTGGCTGCTTCCTGGTTGCTGAGCTTGGCCATGCGCTTGTTTATATTGGTCATAAGCCCGAAGACAGCTGCTAGCGCTCCTGAGATGTTAAGGTCATCGTCCATGCTCTTCTCAAAGTTTTCCTTGGCTTTCTTAATCATCTTGTCAACCATCTTGCCGCCCTTGCTCTTGGAAGTGACAATAGCCTTTTCCAGCTTGTCCTTGAAGTCATAGAACTTCTGCAGAGTATTAGCCACGTTGGGAAGGCTCTCATCCCTGAAGTCAAGCTTTGACCTGTAATGGGTTGACAATAATTCATACCTTATGACCATGGGATTGTACCCTCTCCTTATCAAGTCCCTTAAAGTGTAGAAGTTGCCTGCTGACTTGGACATCTTCTGGCCATTAACAAGCAAGTGCTCATTATGTATCCAGTAGTTCACAAACTTCTTGCCAGTGGCAGCCTCGCTTTGGGCTATCTCATTGGTGTGGTGAGGGAATATCAGGTCTACTCCTCCTGTGTGGATGTCAAAAGGCTGCCCTAAGTGCTTGGAGCTCATGACAGAGCACTCAATATGCCAGCCAGGCCTTCCCTTGCCAATGGCAGTGTCCCAATAGACTTCCTCACCAGGGCCTGCAGCTTTCCAAAGAGCAAAATCCCTAACATCCTCTTTCTCATACTCATCAGCATCACTAAGCCTGCCGTCAGCATTCTTTTTCAAGGCTTCAGCCTCAATTCTTGCTAATTTGCCATAATCCTTGAACTTGGAGATCTTGAAATAAACATCACCCTTGTCAGTCTGGTAAGCAAAGCCTTTCTTAAGCAGCTTCTTGATATGCTCAACCATGCCGTCAATCTCCTCAGTGGCCTTAGGCATGATCTCAGGAATCTCAATGTTAAGTGTTTCCAAGTCTTCCAGGAAAGCCTTGGTGTAGAACTCAGTGAACTCCTTCAAAGGCTTGCCTTCCTTGTGGCTGTCCCTGATAGTCTTGTCATCAACGTCAGTGATGTTCATTACGTGCGTAAGCTTGAAGCCCTTGTACTTCAAGTAGCGCCTAAGCAAGTCCACAAACACATAAGCCCTAAGATTGCCAATATGAGCGTAATTATACACAGTAGGCCCGCAAGAGTACATCCTCACCTCTCCCTCATGGACAGGCTTGAAATCCTCTTTCTTGCGAGATAGCGTATTGTAAAGCCTAAATGCCATATCAATATAAGAATGAGGCGGGTTTTTTAAAGGTTGCTATCCAAAGCTTAGTTGAACATAAAAATACCTGTGCTGAATTATTCTGATTTAATATCAGTTCACCTCCCATAACATTTAAATAGGCTCAAAGCTCTCCTAATTGTATGACTAAAAAAGATTTTTCTTATTTTTGGGATGATCTAGCTGATGATAGGGGAGCTAGGAGAAGATATGAAAAAGTAATGATGTTTATTAAAAAATATGATCCTAAATCAAAATCTATTTTAGAACTTGGTGTCGGGAATGGTAATGTTCTTAAACATTTTTCCAAAAAATATGATTTACACGGGTTAGATATTGATAAGAAATATATTGAGTTATCAAAGAAAAAAATCCCGCGTGCTAACCTATTTGTTGCAAGTATGCATAATTTTAAAGTGAAGAGAAAATTTGATGTTATTTTTTCTGTTTATGATTCTTTAAATTTTCTGAAAAATCTTGAACAATGGAAAAAGACTTTCAAAAATGTTAATAAGCATCTTGAAAAAGAAGGGTTATTTATTTTTGATTTTTACACACCTAAAATGCTTGAAAAAGCAAAAAAATGGGATATTTTTTCAAAAGAAAAATTTGGCTTCATGCAGGATAAAGGAGTAGTCAAAGGTAAAAGGCTTACTTGGCATTTTAGTATATTTGAAAAACAAAAAAGAAAAAATTTTGTTTTGCATGAATATGATTTCCATGAATGGATTTTCCCCGTTAATCAAGTGGAGAGAGAAATTTATAAAAATTTTAGAATTCTAGAGAAATTGGATGGGGAAACTTTAAGCAGACCTACAAAAGACACTTTTAGATTATTATATGTATGTAAGACTAGTTCGGTAAATTTAAAAAGAGCTATTGACTAATCTATATTATGAACTATTTTCTGATAATAAGAGGCCCTGCGGGCGTTGGAAAATCAACAATCAGTAAAGATGTAGCGAGGAAAATCAGTGCAGAAGTAATCCATTTTGATAAAATCATGAATGAATTAAGCTTGGATCATATTCAAGGTGAAAAATGGATTCCATTACATAAATTTCTAAAAGCGGATAAAATGATGATTCAAAAATTTAAAGAAATACTAAAAAATAAGAATCTTATCTTGGATGGGAACTTTTACCATCAGGAACAGATTGAAGATTTAGTAAAAAGCCTTGATTTTCCGCATTTTGTGTTTACATTAAAAGCAGACTTGCAAGAGTGCATCAAAAGAGATAAAACACGAAGCAGAAAACTTGGAGAACAAGCAACTAAAGATGTTTTTAATTTAGTGTCTGCTTTTAATTATGGAATCATAATTAATACTAGCAACAAAATGCCCGCGGGCGTAGTTAATGAAATTCTGTCTCATTTGCCCAAGTCCAAATAAAATGAACTTAACGAAATAAAACAAAAAATGGCTTATTTCAGTCTTATTGGTTTTTAATCCTGTATTAATAGGCTTTAGTATTCCAATACTCATTCAAGAAAGATATCTTATCACCTTTCATCTTCAAGACCATTATGCCAACCATGAGATGTCTTTTACCTTTGTAAGTGTTCC
The DNA here is from genome assembly GCA_016935175.1 of Candidatus Woesearchaeota archaeon. Classification (GTDB taxonomy): domain Archaea; phylum Nanobdellota; class Nanobdellia; order Woesearchaeales; family SM23-78; genus SM23-78. The sequence goes on from JAFGRK010000021.1 coordinate 22,924, forward strand.
TGCACTGCCATTCAGCAAAGCCAGTCTTGCCATCCTTAGATACATAGCATTTGCCTGTCTTGAATTTTATGTTGGAAGTGTCTTGCTTTACAGTCTTATCCCAGAACTTCTTAATCTCCTTGTGACCAGAGTAAGGTTTTGCCAGTGGACTTTCCTGATAGACACCATTCTTTGTGAAGCACTCTAAAAGCAGGTTTGAGTCCTGGTTCTCCCAGGCTTTGCCGTACTTTCTCATTACTTCAGTTATTTGCTTGATGTTCATGCTGGCACCTACTTCAGTTTCACAGGCTTCACATCTTTGCCATACTTCTTCTTCATGTATTTCTTTAGGAAATCAAGGTACTCCTTGATATCTTCATTCTCTGGCAGGATTATCAAGTCAACAGGATAGGCAGGGTTAGATTTCTTGCTCTTGACCTTGGTGACAATTGCAAAATCAATGTCCTGTGGCTTTTTCTTTTTAGAGACAAAACTCCCGACAACATGGATCTCGGATAAATTCAGGCTTTTATCTACCTTTTCAATTATTCTCTTCGCATCCTTCCACATCTCTTTGCGTTCCCTTGTAGCCAGGTATTTCTTTGGTAGAGATTTCATGTTTTTCAATAATATGAGCGCTTTTTTAAAGGTTGCTATATCTTTCTAAGAATCCTGCCTCTTCATCGCTATAAACCATCGCTTCTTCTTCTCAAACACTGGGTTGCTTCTCCATCTTTCAAGGAACAATTCCAGCTTCCACTTGGTGAGGGGACCGTAGTAAGGGTCGTATAGGTGGATGTGAGTGTCATCAATGCCTTTGAGCACCGCATAATGGTAGAAATCCTCAGGAGGCCTGTAGCACACTATTATTATATAGCCTTTTTTCTGGAAATCCTTTAAGTCATCTATGGTGGCATTGCCAAAGCAGACGTACTTGAGGTCATATTGCCAGGCTGCCTTGATCAGGTTCTTGTGCAAAGTGCCATGCAAGATATTGGTCTTGAGCTCTTTTGCCAGCTCTTTCTCGCTTTTTTCAATGCCAAGAGCTCCTAATACCATTTTCACAACTGCAGGCCCGCAGGTGTTGAACTTCTGTTGGCGGTGGTATGGGACTTTCATTGTAACTTATCTCCTACTCAAACGGATAGTATATCATCTTCTTCTCTTGCCTTGCTATCACAAACTCATATTCATCTATCATGCCTGAAAAGCTTGTCCTAAGCTCATTTATTATCTTCTCAAACTCATCAAATGTCTTGGCTTGCAGCTCTATCTCATAATCTCTCCCTCCTATTGTCCTGTTGATGTTCAGTATGTTAGGGTGGTGGGCGCAAAAAGCATCCAGCTCCTTTATCTTGTCTGTGTGAAGCAGGTTGATGTATGCCTTGTAGTACCTGTAGCCTAGGAATGAGACATCTATCAGTGCCCTGTAGCCTTGTATTATCCCTGTCTTTTCAAGCTTTCTTATATGGTTCTTTACTACTTGAGGGCTGGTCTTTAGCTTTGTAGCCATTTCAAGCAGCGGCATCCTTGCCTTGTCTGACATGAGCTTTAGCAGCTCCTTGTCTAGCAGCTCTACAGGTATTGTTTCTTTTGAAGCGCCGACAAGCGTTCCTGGGTCAAGGTTATTCTTGCCTACGATGTAAGCTTTGGGGTATTGTTTTATGTGCGTGTAAACGTCCACTTGCCTTTTGAGTATGAATTGCCTGTATTTTTTCATTATCTTGTCCCAATAATCATAGAACTCAAGCACATTCTTCACTGCCATGGCATACCCTACATCCCAGACGCCTTCAAGGGTCACCAGCCACCACACTTCCTTGTCCTTTATCAGCTCTTCCTCAAGCTCTGCCTGCTCTTGCGGGGTGATGTTGTGGAACTTGAAATATACCCTGATGCTGGTGTAGCCTAGCTTTGAGTAGTCTATCACAGTAGTATAGCCAAGTATTACTTTTTCCTGCTCTAATTTCTTTATCCTGTAGTCAACGAACTGCTTGGACTTTCTTAGCTGCTTTGCCAGGCTGGTCATTGGGATTCGCGCGTCCTTGTCTAGCTCAAACAAGATTCTCTTATCATACAAATCTAATTTTATGCTCATATTCAGACAATAGT